>NZ_JAMZFY010000002.1:744548-1116822 GCF_025457605.1 Haloarcula laminariae
TCGGGTTCCGGGCGGCGCTCGCCCCGTGGAAGGCCAGGCGCCCCAGCGGGCCCCGCGGCGTGGCCTCGTCGGCCGGTATCTCACCCGCAATCCGCCGGAGCTGGGCCGCGACATCGGCGTCTATCGGCGGTATCGACCGCCTGTCGGCAGCGAACTCGAATGGGGCCATGACGCCGCCGTCGGCGTGGCGCGCGCCCAGCACGTGCCCGACCAGATGGGCCAGCAGCGCCGCCCCGTTCCACCGGACCGCGCCGTCGTCGAGTCGGCGCGTCGGCTCGCCCCGTGGCGCCCGCCGGAGGTTCCGCGTCGACAGTACGGCCACCCGCGCCAGCGGCGAAGCCAGCCCCGGGACGAACCGCTCGCGCCGGGAGACGAGCGGGGCGTCGGTCACCACTGCGACCATGTCGTAGGGCCCCTCGGCCATCTCGTCGGTGGCCCTGTCGAGGAACTCCGAGGGCCGGCGCCGGTCGGCGTCGGGGAGCCGCTGGGGCGATTCCAGGAAGCACCGCCACGAGACCTCCGTGGCCGCGCCGAACGCCTCGACGGTGTCAGCGGCGACCTGCGAGGCGAACGACGACAGCCGGTCCGGGTCGGTCCCGGGCGCGTGGGCGACGAACACGCCGACGTCGACCCGCAGGTCGCTCGCCCCCTCCGTCTCGGCGGCCACGAGCGCGGGCTCCGCTTGGGACTTACTCATCGCGAGAAAGTTCACTTCCACGACACTTCTGCGTTTGGTCCGTCGCCGACGGATACCCACGCAGGCGACTGGCCAAACAGTATGTGGCCCCGGCCACACCGTGTCGTATGGACAAACAGGCCATCAGGGAGCGGGTGTGGGACCGGATGGAAGAGGAGGGAATCGCCCGGTTCCCGTTTCCGCCCCACGACCGCATTCCGAACTTCGAGGGCGCCCCCGCGGCCGCCGAGCGGGTGACCGAGACCGACGTGTGGGACGGCGCCGAGACGGTCAAGGCCAACCCCGACTCGCCGCAGCTCCCACTGCGCCGGGCCGCGTTGCGGGCCGGCAAGACGGTGTACATGGCGGTCCCGCGGCTGCGTGACCGACGCTGTTTCTACGAACTCGACCCGGCCGAACTGGACGACATCGAGGCCGCGCCGGCCGTCTCGAACGTCGCCGACCACGCCCGGCAGGTCGGGCCCGAGGCGGTCGGACAGATAGACCTCGTGGTCTCGGGGTCGGTGGCGGTCACCGAGGACGGCGCCCGCATCGGCAAGGGCGAGGGGTACAGCGACCTGGAGTACGCCGTTCTGTGCGAGCTGGGGCTGGTCGACGCGTCGACGCCGGTCCTGACAACGGTCCACGAACGGCAGGTCGTCGACGGGCCCGAAAGCGCCGCTCCGGGGGCGACCGTCCCCGTCGACGACCACGACGTACCGATGGACTACGTCGTCACGCCGGAGCGGACAGTCGAGACCCACAGCCCGTATCCGCGCCCCGACGGTATCGACTGGGCCACCCTCGACGCGGACCGTCTCGCGGAGATACCGGTCCTGGCCGACCGCCGTCCGGAGTGATTCCCGCGACTGTGGTACAACACTGATATAGGGCAGAACGACCTTTAACGACCATGGAAAACCCCGTGGTCGCAGGGGGGCGACCGCTCACCGCGACGGACGGACGCGTTCACGTCCTCTACGTCGATACGGCAGCGACCGCGCCCGAGTCCCTCCGCACCGCGGACGGCGTTCACGAGATTCGGACGTGCAGGTCGGTCGAGGCCGCGCTGGCGGCGCTGGAGACCGAGCGCGTCGACTGCGTCGTCAGCGAGTACACGCTCCCCGACCGCGACGGGCTCGACTTCCTCCGGGAGGTCCGGGACCGGTGGTCGGGGCTGCCGTTCGTGCTGGTGACCGGCGACGGCGACGAGGCGCTGGCCAGCGAGGCCATCGGCGCCGGCGCGACGGACTATCTGTCGAAGGACAACGTCGGGGCGCTGGGCGAGCGCGTCGTCTCGGCCGTCACCGACGCCGCCGAACAGGGAGAAATCCTGGGTCGGATGACTGACGCCTTCTTCGCGGTCGACACCGACTGGCGGTTCACGTACGTCAACGAGGAGGGGCTGTCCATCCTCTGTGAGGCCATCGGCGAGGAGTTATCCGCGGCCGAACTCCTCGGGCGGTCCATCTGGGACGAACTGCCGCCGCTCGTCGGCACGCAGTTCTACGACGCCTACCACCGTGCGATGGACGACCAGGAGCCGGTGTCGTTCGAGGCCCACTACGACCCCCTCAGCACGTGGTTCGCGGTTCGTGCGTACCCGTCGCCGACCGGGCTCTCGGTGTACTTCCGGGACGTGACCGAACGGAAGGCCCGCGAAGAGGAGATGGCCGAACGCGACCGCGTCCTCCGTGAGGTGTACCGGATAATCGCCGACAAGGACCGGGACTTCGAGGAGAAGGTCGACGAGTTGCTCGGCCTGGGTCGGGAGGTGCTCGACACCGATTGTGCCGCGCTCTCGTCGATATCGGACGACAGCTACGTCTTCGACATCGTCCACGACCCCTCCGGACAAATCACGAGCGGCGACGTCATCCCGCTGAGCGCGACCAACTGCGAGCGCGCGGTCGTCGACGAGGAGACGCTCGTCCTCGGCGACGTCGCCGCCGAGGCCCCGGAGCTGACCGACCGGGCCGGCTACACCGAGATGGGGACCTCCTGTTATCTCGGGACGCCGGTGTGGGTCGACGGTGAGATAGACGGGACGTTCTGCTTTTTCGACACCGAACCCCGGACCGACTCCTTCACCGACTGGGAGGTGACGCTCATCGACCTGATGGGCAACTGGGTGAGCTACGAGAGAGAGCGCGAGCGCCACGCGGCACAGCTCACCCGCGAGCGCAACCGGCTCGACGACTTCGCGAGCCTCGTCAGCCACGACCTGCGGAACCCGCTGACGGTCGCGATGGGTCGGCTCGACATCATCCGCGAGGGGTACGACGGCGACCCCGACCACGTCGACACCGTCGAAGCGTCCCTGGAGCGCATGGACGCGCTCATCGAGGACCTGCTGGTGCTCTCGCGGTCGGGCAAACAGTCGGTGGAGCCGGAACCGCACGTCCTGCGGTCGGTCGCGACGGCCGCCTGGGAGGCGACCGGGTCCGACGACGCGACCCTGCACGTAGTGGACGGCGACACAACGCTCTACGGGGACACAGTCTCCACCCAGCAGCTGTTCGAGAACCTCCTGCGGAACGCGGTCGAACACGGCGGCGCCGACGTGACCGTTGAGGTCGGCGCCCTCTCGGACGGCTTCTACGTCGCTGACGACGGGCCGGGCATCCCGCCCGAGGACCGCGGACAGGTGTTCGACAGCGGCTACACGACCAGCGACGACGGCACCGGCTTCGGCCTCCGCATCGTCCGCGGGATAGTCGACGCCCACGGCTGGGCTATCGACGTCTCCGAGAGCGTGGACGGCGGCGCCCGCTTCGAGGTAACCGGCGTCAGAACGGAGTGAGGTACCGAACTGCGGGCGACGACCCCGCCGCCGGACACAGACTTATGAAATTGTAGGATATACAACAAAACATGGCGCACCAACCGGAGCGGCCAACGGAGTACGTCTGTGAGAACTGCAACAACATCGTCGCGGGCGTCGTCGACGGCGAACCGCCCGACCACACGTACCGTGCGCCGAGGGACTGTCGGGCCTGTGGGAACTCCGCCTTCGTCGAACTGGACCGCTATCCGTCGACGCCACAGTGAGGCGCGCTCACCCGTCCAGCTGGGCCACGCAGTCCCTGACCAGCCCGTCGAGGTTCTCGGGGAGCGTCGGATGGTAGGCCCGGTCGGGAATCTCCCGCACGTCAAGTCCCAGCTCGACGACGATTTGCAGCGTCTTCGCGAAGCTGTCGGCGTGGTAGTGTAGTCCCTGCCACCCCAGCACCGTCCCGTCGGCCGCGTCGACGACGAGCTTCGCGAGGCCCTCGGGCACGTCCTTCGATTTGAAGACGCCGTCGTCGCTGGCCTGCCGGGTCGCCGTCACCACGCTGTGGCCGGCCGCTCGGGCGCTGTGCTCGTTGTGGCCGACGCGGGCGAACGGGTAGACGCCCAGCCCAGAGAAGATGACGTGGTGGTGGACGTTCTCGTAGGGCTGGGGGTCGCTGCCCGCCTCCTGACGCCGGATGTTCTCGGCGGCGGTGACGCCCTGCTCCTTGGCGACGTGGAGGATGGGCTCCTTGCCGTTGACGTCGCCGACGGCGTAGACGTGGTCGGCGTCGACCGTCTGCATGGTGTCCCCGACCCACTCGCCGTCCGCCGAGACGGCCGTCCGCTCCAGCCCCAGCCCGTCGAGCGTCGGCCGCCGGCCGGTGAAACAGAACAGCTGGTCGGCTTCGTAGATGTCCTCGCGCCCGTCGTCGAATTCGACGGACAGCCGCACGCCGCCGTCCTCGGTCGGTTCGAGGCGCCGCTCGTGGCAGTTCGTCGGAATCTCCACGTCCCAGTTGTCCTCGTATATGTCCCTGGCGGCGTCCCCGAAGGCCGGGTCGGCCTCGTCGATGGGCCGGTCGTCGTGCTCTATCACGGTAAGCCCCATGCCGCCGGCCTCCGCGAGGTAGGGGACCAGCTCCATCCCGATGTAGCCAAAGCCCATCACGATGCCCGAGTCCGGGAACGCCGTGGCGTCGAGCACGTCGGCGCTCGTCATGTAGTCGACATCGTCGATACCCGGTATCTCGGGGGGGTTTACCGTCGAGCCGGTGGCGACGACGACGTAATCCGCGTCGACGGTCCGCCCGCCCGCCCGGACCGTGTGGTCGTCGACGAACTCCGCGGTCGCGTGGACGAACTCGACGCCCTCGTGCTCGGTCAGGCCGTGGATTCCCTCGCGGCGGTGTTCGGCCCAGCCCAGCACGTGGTCGTCCTTGCGCTCGACGGTCGCCGCCAGGTCCACCTCCGGCGGGTCGCCGACGAGGCGCTCGTCGTGGCGCGCCTGGAACCGGTGGGCGCCGGCCGACAGCACCTCCTTCGACGGCATACACCCCTTGAGGATGCAGAGCCCGCCGCCGGGGTCCCCGTCGTCGATGAGTGTGAGGTCGATTCCGTCCACGGGGGCGAGTTCGCGGGCGGCGGCCGCGCCAGCGCTGCCGTACGCGCCGATGATGACGACGTGAGTCATGGTGGTGACTAGCCACCCGGTCTGATAAAGGCATCCGCGCCGTGTTCGCTCCGAGCACGACCGCCGCGGCCGCTCCGGTGGCCGATGGGTTCCCGACAGCTAGTCGTCGTCGCCCGGAGCGGGGCTCCGGCGGCGCCCGAAGCCGGGGAGGCCGCTGAGGCCGGGCCAGACGTTGGTCGCGCGGTGCCAGAGCACCAGCACCGACGGGAGGACCAGCAGGGAGGTAAAGAAGGCATAGATGATAGACAGCGCCGTCAGGATGCCGAACTGACCGATGGCGGGGAAGACGGCGAGCGCGAGGACGCCGATGCCGAAGACGGTCGTCAGCATGCTGCCAAGCAGCGCGCCCCCGGTGCCACGCACCGTGCGGTCCAGCGCGGTCACGAGGTCGTGGTGGTGGTGCTCGTCGGCGAAGCGGTGGACGACGTGGACGGAGTAGTCCACCCCCAGCCCGATAGTCAGGGCCAGCATCGTCCCCGTGATGGCGTTGAGCGGGATGCCCAGATACCGCATCGTCCCGGCGAGCAGGGCGACGGTGACGACGACGGGGACGATGTTCACGAGGCCCAGCGAGGCCCGACCCTCGATGACCCAGTAGATGAACACCAGGAAGACGGCGGTCCCGGAGAGGGCGATGGCCAGCGAGACGATGGCGGACTCGAAGATGACGTCCGAGACGGCCTGGAAGACGACGGTGCTGCCCGTCGCCGTCGCCTCGAAGCGGAACCGGTCGGCGACGTCCCGCGCGTCGCTGGTCACCTCGCCGTCGCCGGCGTCGGCCTCGACCTCGTAGGTGATGCGGGCGCTCCGGTAGTCCTCGGTGATGTAGTTGAGCGCGGCGTCGCGCGAGGAGGACGACAGCAGGTAGTCGTATATCTCCCCGAGGTCGTCGTCGGGGACGCCGTTGTCGTTGTGGTCGTTGCGGGACACGAGCGCCCGGAACTGCGGGTCACGCTCGGCACGGTCCCGAACGACGGTGACAATCGAGCTCGACTTCGCCCGGCCGTCCTCGCGGACGAACGACTCCGGCGGGTCGTCGCCGGCCCGATATATCTGTTCGAGGGCGTCGTCCTGACGCATCGGCCCTTCGACGTACACCGTCACCCCACCGCCCTGTGTCGTGGTGAACCGCTCCTCAAGGAAGTTCGTCGTCCCGGTGACGGTGTACTCGCTGGGCGCGAACGGCTCGGGCAGTGACTCTATCCAGTCGGGGTTGTCCTCGGGCGGGAGGAAGTCGTCCTGGGAGAACGACGTCGAGATGTCGGTCGCGTACACCCCGGCCCCGGCAGTCACGACCAGCGTCACGAGCAGGAAGGCGACGGGGGCGCGCTCGGCGATGACGACGCCGCCCCGCAACACGCCGCTGAGACGGGACCCCTCGGAGCCCAGCGGGTTCTGGCTGAAGGTGGGAATCGGGTACTCCTCGCGCAGGCGGTCCAGTTCGACTTTCGCGGCGGGGAGGAAGACCCCGAAGATGAGGAAGGTGAAGATGATGCCGACGGCGGCGACGTAGCCGAAGTCGCGGATGGGCGGGAGGTCACTGGAGAGGTTCGCAAGGAAGCCGATGACGGTCGTCCCGGTGACGATACCGAAAGCGACCAGTAGCTGGTCGGTCGTGACGCGCATCGACTGACCGATGTCGGTCCCGCCGTCGCGCTCCTCGCGGTAGCGGTTGACGGCGTGGATGCCGAAGTCGATGCCGACCGCCAGCAACAGCGGGGGCACCGCGATGAGCATCTGGGAGAAGGGGATGCCGGCGAGGCCCATGAAGCCGAACGTCCAGACGATGGCCATAAAGAGGGCGCCCAGCCCCAGCGCCATGTCGGCCAGGTCGCGGTAGGCGATAGCGAGGAAGAAGAGGATGAACAGTATCGCGGCGGGGACCGTCAGAATCAGCGAGTCGGCGACGACGTTGGAGAACTCGTCGGCGAGGATGCCCGACCCGAACACCGTAATCGACCCTTGGCCCGTCGCCTCGACGGTGAACTCGGCCTGGCGCTGGATGTCGGTCAGCGGGCTGGTCCCGCCCTGCCCCGACCCCGAGGAGAGCCCGGCCGGCAGTTCGTGGGTGACGACGCCGATGGTGGCGGACGCCGACGCCGACTTGCGGTTGAAGTCGTTGCTGAGCAGCGCGGTAAACTGCGGGTCGTCGGCGGCCCGGCGGACGGCGGCGTCTATCTCGCTGTCGGTGGCCCGCTCGACGGTCCGTATCTGCGCCTCCGTCGTCGTCGCGTTCGCGTTCAGTTCCCGGGCGACGATAGCGGCCGCGCTCGACGTCGAAGTCACCCTGAGGCCGTCGTGTTCCTCCAGGGACTCCTGTGTCCGGAGCATCCGCAACATCGCGGGTCTGCTGAGTACGTTCGACTCCTCCTGGATGAGCTGGGTGCTCCCGGTGTCCGCCGAGAAGGCGGGTGAGAACTCGGTGTTGACCTGGTCGAAGGCCTCCTCGGCCGGCAGCCCGGTCGTGAACTGCTGGGTGCCGGCGTTCGTCGAGATGTTGCCCAGCCCGGCGCTGAACACCAGGGTCACGACCAGGAAGGCCAGGACGACTTTCCGGGAGTCATCCACGATGCGGTCGTCGGCCCAGTCGATGTATCGTTGGTAGTTCATCTGGTTCGTTCGCTTCCGGCGGTGTCGGTGGTGCGATCGGTACGTTCTGGGTTGGGGGCGGACGTGGATAAACGCCGCCACGCGGTCATTTGTCGCCCTCCGTCGCCGCCTTCGCGGGCCGCTGGTCCGTTGTCACGCCGGGCTCGTCGGTCCACGGGAAGATGGTGTCGGCGACGGTGCCGCTGGCCCCGTCGTACCGGCGGAGCCGGTCCCAGACCACGAGCACCGACGGGAGGATGAACATCGACGCCAGATAGGCGTAGACGACCGACAGCGCCGTCAGGAGCCCGAAGTTCCCGATGACCGGGTTCAGCGCGAGCACCAGCACGCCGATACCGCCGACGGTCGTCAGCATGCTGCCCGTCAGCGCGCCCCCGGTGCCGACGACGGTCCGTCGCAGCGCGGGTTCCAGCGCCATACTCTCCCGCTCGTCGGCGAAGCGGTGGACGACGTGGACGGCGTAGTCTGTCCCCAGCCCGACGGTGATGGCGAGGATGCTCCCGTTGATGGCGTTGAAGTCGATGCCGACGAACCGCATCGTGGCGACGAGGGCGACGACGGCCACCGCGATGGGGATGATGTTCGCGACGCCGAGACTGGGTTTCCCTTCGAGGACCCAGTAGATGCCGACCAGGAACAGCGACGACCCGACGAGCGTTATCAGCAGGCTCTGGATGACCGTATCGAGGATGAGCGCCCCGGCCGCGTTGAACACGATGGCGATACCGGTCGGCGAGGCGTCCGCGCGGTAGTTGCCCGCCACCTCGTCGCCGGCGGCCGCTATCTCGGCGTTCGTCGCGGTGCCGTCGGCCGTGTAGATGACCTGCGTGCTCCGGCGGTCCTCGCTGAGGAACTGGTCCAGCTGGCCGCTCTCGGCGAGCGCGTCGTATATCACCGGGAGGTTGTCGTCGGGGATGCCGTTGTCGTTGTGGTCGTTGCGGGACACGAGCGCCCGGAACTGCGGGTCCTGCTCGGCGCGGTCCCGGACGAGCGTCACGAGGCTCGTGACCTCCGCTTCGCGGCCCTCGCCCTCTATCTCGTCGGGCGGGTTCCGGCTGGCCCGGTTGAGCGACTCCAGGGCGTCGTCCCGGCGCAGGTCCCCCTCGACGTAGACGATTACCTGTTCCTCCTGGTCGAAGTGCCGGTCACGCAGGTTGCGGTTCTCGATAGACTGGAACGACTCGGGCGGCGCGAGCGGGCCGAGATACTGGAGGAAGTCGGGGGTCTCCTCGGCCGGCTGGAGGTCCTCGGCGTCGAACTCGGTGCTGACGCCGGTCGCGTACCCGCCGACGACGGTCGTACTGACGAGCACGACTAGCAGGAAGATGACGGGGGTCCGCTTGGCGATTGAGACGCCGCCCGAGAGCAGTCGTCCGAACGCCGAGTCCTCGGAACCGAGCGGTTCCTGGCTGAACGTCGGGACCGGGTAGCGCTCCCGCAGGCGGTCGATGTACACCTTCGCGGCCGGGAGGAATATCCCGAAGATGAGGAACGTGAAGACGATGCCGACGGCGGCGACCAGCCCGAAGTCCCGGTTGGGCGGGAACGCGCTCACCAGGTTCGAGAGGAAGCCGATGACCGTCGTCCCGGTGACGATGCCGAAGGCGACGAGCACCTGTCTGTTGGTCACGTCCATCGCGTCGACGATGTCCCGCCCCTCGGCGCGGGCCTCGCGGTAGCGGTTGACGACGTGGATGCCGAAGTCGATACCGACCGCTATCAACAGCGGCGGTACCGACACCAGCAGGGGGTTGAACGGGATGTCGGCGAACCCGATGAAGCCGAACGTCCAGATGAGCGCCATCACGATGGCGACGACGCCCAGCGCGAGGTCGACGAGGTCGCGGTAGGCGATGAGCAGGAACGTGACGATGAGGACAAACGCCGCCGGCAACACGATGCCCAGCGACGTGGTGATGGTGTTCGGCGTGCTCCCGAGTACGCGGATGTCACCGCCGACGGTGCCGACGATGTCCCTGGCTCTTTCCTCCCGGTTGTCTATCTCGGCGGCGTCGTGTGTCACGGTCGATTCGGTCACCGAGGCCGACGCGGCCTCCCGGTTGAAGTCCTCGCTGACCGACGAGGTGAACCCGGGGTTGGTCTCGGCGGTCGTCCGGACGGCCTGGGCCACCTCGCGTTCGGTCGCCCCTTCGAGAACCGTTAGCTGTGCGCCCAGCGTCGTGGCGTCGGGGTCGAGCGTTCGCGCGACCTGTCTCGCCGGCGAACTCGTCTCGGAGACGCGCATGCCGTCGGCGTCGGCGAGCCGCTCCTGTGCCCGCAACGACTGCACCAGCGACTGCTTCGACAGCGCGTTGTCGTCCTGCTGGAGCAGCGTCGTCGTGGTCGTCGACTCGCCGAAGGAGGCGCCGAAGTCCCGCTGGATGTCCTGGAACGTCTCGTAGGAGTCCAAGTCCTCGATGAACTGCTGTTGGCCCGTCTCGGTCTCTATCGCGCTCAGGCCACCGGTAAAGGCGACCGTGACGACCAGGAACAGGAGGACGATTCGACCGGGCGAGGTCGCGATGCGCTCGTTTACCCAGTCGATGTAACGCTGGTGGCCCATCCGTGGCTACCGGAACCGCATGTACCCACCCACGGCCAGCACCAGGACGAGCACGACGCCGCCGATGACCAGCAGCGGCAGGCCGCCGCCGTCGTTCGGTTCGGTGACCTTTATCTCTTCCCGGTAGGTGTCGGAGATGCTCGAGTCACCGTCGGGTTCCTCGTAGCGGAAGTCCAGGGAGATGGGGTACCCTTTCTGAAGCGCGCTCCCCTCCGCGCTGACGCTGAAGGTAATCGTCTCGGACTCGCCGGGTTCGAGTTCGTCGATATACGCTTCGTCGTCGTCGGCGCTGATGGGCGAGGAGGTGAACACCTTCGCGGTGATGTCCGAGAAGGTCTGGTTGCGCGTGTTCGTCACCGTGACCTGGATGTTGCCGGACTGGCCGACGCCGATGGTGGTGTTGGCCGAGTCGACGCTGAACTCGTCCTGGCTCGGCCGAACCTGCGCCTGCGCTTCGAGGGTGTCGCTCTCCGCGCGGTCGCCCTCGCTGTTCCGGTAGCTGGCGACGAAGTCGAACTGCTTTGTCCCCGCCTCGGCGCTGTCGGTGGCGTCGACGGTGAAGCTCACGTCAGTCGAGTCGCCGGGCGCTAGGTCCCCGACCGCGACCTGTGTCTCCTGTGGCGAGAGGTCGCTCTTGTCGCTGGCCCAGTTGATGACGACGTTGTCGACGGCGCGTGGCCCGTCGTTCGTCACGGTTGCGGCGACGGTCCCCTCTTCGCCGGCTCTGAGCGAGCTCTCGACCCCGGAGAGCGAGAAGGTCTGCTCGGGGTCGGGCGTGACACTCACCGAGCTGGTGGCTGACTCCTTGCGGACCCCGTCGGGGTTGTCGAAGGCGACCGAGAGCTGGAACGGATAGCTCTCGACCTGGGCGTCGTCGGTCGCGGCGATGTCGTACCGGAACGTCCGGCTCTCGCCCGGTGCCCACGAGTCGACCGAACGGGTGCTCTCGGTCCGCTCGCCGAACGTCAGCTCCCCGTTCTGGCTCGCCAGCGTGACGTCGCTGTTGTTCGCGGCGGTCTGTCCGGTGTTTTCGACGGTGACGGCGACGGTCCCGCTGGAACCGACCTGCGCGTTCGAGTCGACGTTCGTCACGTCGAAGGTGGCGTCGTCGCTGACGGTGACGGTGACGGTGCGGGTCCGCGTGACGCTGCTTTGCTGTCGCACGCCGTCCGAAATCTGGCTGTAGTAGTCGTAGCTCAGCTCCACCGGCACGTTGTAGGTGCCGGGCTCGGCGTTCTCGTCGACGCTGATGTCGAAACTCGTCGTGGTCGGCGATCCCGTCGGGAGGCTCCCGAGCGACCGCGTGCCGGTCGTAACCGATATCGGAGCCTTGCCGTCTTCGATGTCGACGGTCAGCCCGCGGGCGGTCGTCACCTCGCTGTTCAGGGACGGGTTCTGCTGGTCACCGATGTCCAGGTCGCCCTTGTTGACGAGCACTACCTCGAGCGTGCCCTCCTCGCCTGCGGCGACGGTGTCGTCCTGCAGTGTCGCGGTGATGTCCGGGCTCCCCCTGGTGACAGCGGTGGCGGTTCCGGCGGCGAGCACGAGCGCGGCAGCGACCAGTAACATCGCGAGTGAGCGTTTTTTCATTGATAGCGGATAGGGCAGTCTCGGGGGTCGTTCTACAGCGACCGACGGTCCCCCCGCGGTTCGTCGGCCTCCGAATTTGAGCGGCTACTCAGTCAGCTAAAACTCAGGCGCAATTCACTAATTAGCCTTGTGATTTCTCACGTCCACACCGCCGTTTCAGCGGGTCGACGGTTCGACCCGGCGTCTGCCGGCACCGAGGTCCTACCCTAACGTTAATGTACTAAACGAACGTTCGTTCGTCCACGTGGCCGAACGAACGTTCGGCTACTGGACACAATGATAGTAGACACACACGCCGGCGCGAACACGTACGAGAAGCACGCACAGACTCATCCCGAGCCCGTCGGGGTCGAACACGGCACGATAGGTAGCCGGGAAAGCACCGAGGACGTCGTCACGACCGGTCTCGACGGGGCCGCTCACGAACGGCCCGAGGACGGGGGTGACTGACGATGGCGCTCATCTGGGGGTTCGAGGCCGCCCAGCTCGCCGCCCTGCTCATCTGTGGGTTCGCCGGCGGGGCCTTCGGCGCCGCTATCGGCGCGCTCCCGGCGTTCTGTTTCACCGGCTTCATGGTGCTCGTCGGCGAGGCCGGCAACGTTCTGGGTATCACCGCCGCCGCCGACGGCGCGGCCAACGCCGCCGGCTTCGCCATCTCGGGCGGCGGTGTCACCGGCAGTCTCGCCTTTGGCCCGGTCTTCGGGCCCCACGTCGCCTTCGCGGGCGGTGTCGCGGCGGCGGCCTACGCCGCGAAGAACGACGGGATGCCCGAACCGGACGAGGGCGAATACCACCCCGCGAAGGACATCGCCTACGCGCTGGGTACCCGCCCCGACATCCTCGCCGTCGGCGGCGTCTTCGGCGTCCTCGGCGTCGCCTTCCGGTGGACCTCCCAGGCGACGCTGGTCCTGCCTGTCGACCCGCCCGCGGTCGGCGTCATCGGCACCGCCGTCGTCGCGCGCCTCGTCTTCGGCTACCCGCTCATCGGCTCGGCACGCGGCAGCGGCCTGCTGGACATGTCGCCGTTCGAGAACGGGACGATGCGGACCGCCACCGACGGCGGTGAGGTCCGGACCGACGGCGGCGCGGCGGAGTCCTACCGGCTCGCCGTCGAGCCGTGGCTCCCCCACCAGTACAAGTGGTCCGGCGTCGCGATGCTCGGTCTCGTCGCCGGCATCCTCGGGGGGTACATCGGCATCATCACCGGCAGCCCCGTGCTGGCGTTCGGTGTCTCCGCGGCGAGCCTGCTGTTTCTCAACCTCGGCGTGGCGAAGTTCCCGGTGACCCACCACATGACCCTGCCCGGGAGCTTCCTGGCGATAATGCTCACCACGCCCGCGAGCGAGACGTCTGCGTCGCTGGCCGGCTTCTCCGACCCGGTCGCCCTCCTCGCCGCGGGCGCTATCGGCGCCCTGGGGGCGCTCGTCGGCGAGGCGGTCCAGCGTGTCTTCTACGCGCACTCGGACACCCACTTCGACCCGCCTGCGGCCGCCATCATCGTGACGACGCTGCTGCTGGGACTGCTGTCCTACGCCGGCCTCCTGGCGGGCATCGGCAACATCCCCGGCACGGTGTGAGCGGCTCCGTGACGCACAGCTGACCGACCGACCCTTTCCGCACACAATGTCACCCGACCACCAACCGACGTGCCCATGACAGCGACGCCTCTCCGAACGCGGACGGACCGCCGACACCGTCACCAGTCGGGGGATATCGGGGCCCGACGCCCGTCCGCTCGCCCGCCCGTTCACCGCTCCCGGCCCCCATCACGAAAGTATTTCACTGTCAGTGGAATAAGGCATGAACATGGCCGGTGACGTTGCGTTCGGTGGCGAGGCCGCCGATACGCGCGAGAAGATAATGCACGCCACCTACGCCGCGCTCCGGAAACACGGCTACGCGGGCATCTCCATCTCCAGGCTCGCAGCGGAGGCCGACCTCTCGAAGTCCTCGTTTTACCACCACTTCGACGGGAAAGACGACATCCTGCTGTCCTTCGCGGAGTACACCATCGAGGAGTTCAACCGCGGGTTCGATACCGAGTCCACCGGGGACCCGATAGAGGACCTCTACGCGTTTCTCAACATCCTCGTCGGCGTCCACCCGACGGAACGGGACTCGCGCGATGCCGTCGAGCGGATGGGTATCTGGCTGGAGCTTCGCTCCCAGGCTATCCACGACTCGGCCTTCCGGGAGCAGTTCACGGAGACCACCGACAGGTACATCGAACAGCTCACCGGGATTATCGAGGCCGGCGTGGAACAGGGGGCCTTCCGGGACGTGGACGCGGAGCAGACCGCGATATTTCTGCTGACAACCGTCGAGGGCGTGTTCGTGACCGCGACGACGCGGACCGACGACCTCCGGCCGGTCATCTGGGAGGCGATGGAGGCGTACATCGACTCCCACCTCATCAGCGACAGCGTCCGGCCCGTGGAGGGGTACCAGTTCGGCGACACCGCCAATTCGCGGGACAGCCGTCCGAGCCGCTGGACCGCCCGACGACCGACCGGCCAGCCGTACGCCTCCCGGGACACGCTGGAGAAGAACCTGCGCGAGCCCGGCGACGACGGCACTGAGTAGCCGGTCGCCGGCGCTCGGTTCGCGCTGCTCGCGGTCTGGTGCTTCCCGTCGCCGGTCTCACCGCGGCATCAGTCGCCGCTGCGCTCGATGGACCTGTAGGTCTCGTAGATGGTCTCGAACTCGTCCAGCTCGTCCCGGAGCGCGTTTTCGAGCTCCTCGGCCCGCGCTTCCAGCGCCGCGTACTCCCTGCTGTCCGCGAGCCCCTCGGCGGACCGCTGTGCCTCCAGCACCTGTAGCTTCGACGTTATCTGGAAGAACTCGTTCAGCCGGTCGTCCCCGTCTCGCCCGCCCAGGTGCTGTTCCAGCGTCGAGAGCAGCAACTCCCCGTCGACGGGTTTCTGGAGGTAGTCGTCGAAGTCCATCTCGATGATGTTGAGGTCCGGGTCGACGGCGGTCAGCATGATGACGACGCCCTCGTACCCCCGGTCCCGGAGCCTGGTCAGGACCTCGTCGCCGTGGCAGTCCGGCATCCGGCGGTCGAGCAGTATCGCGTCGACGCCCGGACCGGCCCGTTCGAGCGCCTCCTCGCCGCCGTGGGCGACACTGGTCTCGTAGGTCGTTCCGATTCTGAGCGCCTGTGTCTCAGCCACGTCGGGCTCGTCGTCGACCACGAGGACGTGCGCCCGCCGGTCCGTATCGTGTGGCACCGGTCGTCATTGTGCCCGCAGGAAGTTACCTCTTTGCGAGGAACCATCCCGAGCGTCGCCAGTCCCGCCACTCCGTCCCGAAAGAAGTTAACAGATGGGCTGCCGACTCCCACTCGAATGAGCGAGCAGTCAGACAGGGGGGCCGGCGGGAGCCCGCAGCTCGGTAGCCTCCTGACTGTCGTCGGGTGGATTGCGGTCGGGGCGGTGTCGCTCGCCATCGGGCTGGCCGTGCTCGATACCGTCGTCGTACTGCCTTTCTCCCGGGAGGTGGCCGTCGGGCTCGGCCTCGCGCTGGGCGGCGGCGTCGGCGGTGTCGCCCGGCTCTTCCGGCCCGGCGCCCTCGCCGAATCGCCCGACCAGACGATGACGGTCGATGTCGACACCGACGCCTCGGAGACGCCGACGCCCGAGCCGGCGGACCTCTTCGCCGGTCACCCGGACCCCGTGCTGTACTACGCGGCCGAGGGCC
Source organism: Haloarcula laminariae (assembly GCF_025457605.1). Lineage (NCBI taxonomy): Archaea > Methanobacteriati > Methanobacteriota > Halobacteria > Halobacteriales > Haloarculaceae > Haloarcula > Haloarcula laminariae. Next base: position 760,152 of record NZ_JAMZFY010000002.1, read on the forward strand.
ACGGGCCGGTCGTTCGGGCGGTCAACACGGCGTTCGGCGAGACCTTCGACGTCCCGACCGACCGGCTCGAAGACACCCCGCTTCCTGAGGCCCTCCTGGTGACCGGCGAGGAGACGGTCGACGCCGAGGCGGTCACGGCCGGTGGGCTCGACCGCATCGTCGACTGCGAGACGACGGTCGGGACCGCACGGTTCCGGCTCAGAACGGTGGCGAACGGCGAGACCGGCTATCTGCTGTACACGCCGCAGAACTAGTCAGCTCGGCCGGCGCGTGATGTCCTGGAACGCGGTGTCGATATCCTCGAAGTCCGAGAGCGCGTCGTCCATCTCCGCCTGGAGCGTCTCGGCCCGCCGTTCGAGCGACTCGACGCCCTCGTTGCCGTCGAGCGTCTGGGCCGTCTTCTCCCCTTTCAGCAGGGCGAGTTTCGACGTGACCTCCAGATACTCCGTGAGCCGGTCGTCGTACCGCCTGGCGGCGAGTTGCTGGTCGATGGCAGCCACCAGGTCCGCCTTCTCGACGGGCTTGCAGAGGTAGTCGTCGAAGGGCATGTCGATGATGTCGAAGTCGGGGTCCACCGCCGTTATCATGATGACCCGCGTCGAGATATCCCGGTCCCGTATCTCCTCTAACACCTCGTCGCCGCCGATGTCCGGCATCCGCCGGTCGAGCAACACCACGTCGATTTCGTCGTCCAGCCTGTCGAGTGCGGCCCCGCCCCCGTAGGCCGTCTCCGTCTCGTACCGGTCGCGGAGGCGCAACGCGTAGACGTCAGCCACCTCCGCCTCGTCGTCGACGACGAGGACGGTTGCGTCCGCAGTAGACTCTGACACAGTAGTCTATACTGTCACGAGCGGGCATATAATTATTGTGTGGCGAGCGATTCCGGCCCGTCAGCCGGTCTTCACGAGGCACGTAACGGAACTTTAAAGATTGCGTCACGGCCAGATTGATAGTAGGAATGCTCGCGCCACCGCTGCAAGTCATCGACAGCTTTCTGCTGAACTACACCATCGGTGATGTCCTGTTGCTCGGGTTCGTCCTCGGTGCCGTCGGCATCCTGCCGACGCGCTCGCTCAAGACGCTGGGCCTCCACACCGTCTCAATCGGCGTGTTGTTGCTGTTGTTGCCCTCGTCGATGCTGGCACCGAACGCCGGTAGTCTGCTCACGTCGTCTTTCGCGTACAAACTGGTCGGGCTCGTGCTGCTGGCGCTCGCGCCGGTTATCTACTCCGTCGGACGGAAGTAACTACCCCAGTTTCTCCAGGGCGGTGAAGAAATCGAGCGGTGGGCCGGCCAGCCGAATCGGCTCGCTCGCCCGCGTCACTGTCACTTGCTCGGGCGGCGATAGCTCCGCTCTGATGCGGCCGTCGCTGACGACACACCCTTCGTCGGTGGCCGAGACCGACACCGTCACGTCGCTGTCGACGTCGGCGACGAGCGGCGGCATCCCGTCGGCCTGTGCCATCCCCGAGATGACGATGCCCCCCACTGCGGGGTGGACGAGCGGCCCGCCCTCGCTCAGGTTGTAGGCGGTAGAGCCCGTCGGCGTCGCGACCAGCACGCCGTCGGCGTGGCCGCTGGTGTACAGCGAGCCGTCGATACGGACCTCGAACTCGGCGCCGCCGCCGCTCCCGCGGTGCGAGCCCTGGACGACCACTTCGTTGAGCGCGGGCGACAGCCCCCAGCCGTCGCCCGTCGCCCGCAGCCGGGGCATCGCCCTGGTCCGTGCGCTGCCGGTCCGCTGGATGTGTTCGACCTCGGCGACGACCGTCTCGACGGCCTCCTCGGGCGCCAGCGCGTTCAGGAACCCGACTTCGCCCAGGTTGACGCCCATGATGGGGGTCGAGCCGGCGCCCCGGGCCGCATAGAGGAAGGTCCCGTCGCCCCCGATGCTGACGACCAGGTCACACGCCCGCATCTCCTCGACCGGCCGCGTCAGCGGCGTGGCGGCGTCCCAGGCCTCGTGGTCCGACAGCGCTCCGCCAGTGGTCTCGTCGACGGCGACCGTCGCCGAGACGTCGTGGAGCCGGTCGGTCAGCGTGCTCGCGAGCGCCATCGCTCGGTCGTTGTCCCGCTGTGCGACGATACCGACAGTCATTGGGGGCGGTTCCCGCCGGGCGACCATAAACCCTCCACGACGGCAAGCTTATATTCGTCCCCAAGAGTTTGGAAGCCATGGCTGTCTGTGGCCGGTGGTCGCGCGAATGAGCGACGGCGAGGACGACCGCGACGACGACTGGTTCGAGAGCGCGTTCGAGGACGACTCGGACGGGTCCGGCGACGGGGCCGACGACCCCGACAGCGACGCGGACAGTGAGACGCCGTTCGCGAACGAGGACGACGGCGGTGACAGCCCCTTCGACGATGGTGGGAGCAGTCCGTTCGACGACGAGGGCGGTGACAGCCCATTTGACGACGACAGCGGTGGCAGTCCTTTTGACGACGATGGCGGTGGCAGTCCTTTTGATGACGACGGCGGAAGCCCCTTTGACGACGACGCCGGTGACAGCCCCTTCGACGATGACGGCAGCGAGTCCGGCTCGGACGACGGCGGGAGCCTCTTCGGCGACGACTTCGCGACGGCGTTCGAGTCCGCCGGCAGCCCCGGCGGCGGCTCGGGGACCGAGTTCGAGGAGGAGGACTTCGACTCCGACATCCCCCGCATCGACGTGGGTATCGAGGGGTTAGACCGGATGATACAGGGCGGAATCCCGCGCCGCCACCTCATCGTCTCCATCGGCTCGGCGGGGACCGGGAAGACCACTTTCGGCCTGCAGTTTCTCCACCACGGGCTGGAGAACGGCGAGAACTGCGTCTTCATCACGCTCGAACAGTCCCACGCGGCTATCATGGACACCGCCAACGACCGCGACTGGGAGTTCGACAAGTACGAGGACAACGACCAGCTGGCCGTCGTCGACCTGGACCCGGTCGAGATGGCAAACAGCCTCGACAACATCCGCGGCGAGCTCCCCGGACTCATCGAGGACTTCGACGCCGACCGCCTCGTCCTCGACTCCGTCTCCCTGCTGGAGATGATGTACGACAACCCCGCCAACCGGCGCACCGAGGTGTTCGATTTCACCCGGTCGCTGAAGGCCGCCGGCGTCACGACGATGCTCACCTCCGAGGCCAGCGAGGACAACCCCTACGCCTCCCGGCACGGCATCATCGAGTATCTGACCGACGCCGTCTTCGTTCTCCAGTACGTCCGCTCGGAGACCCGCGAGACCCGCCTCGCCGTCGAGATACAGAAGATACGCAACGCCAACCACTCACGCGAGACCAAACCCTACGAGATAACGATGGACGGCATCAGCGTCTACCAGCAGGCCAACATCTTCTGAGGCTGGTGGACACGGCCATCGAGACGTTTGTCGAAACTACCATTTATTTGGCCCACCGGCGAACTCCCGGGCATGACCTTGCTCGTCCCATTCGACGGTTCGGAGCTCTCGGAAGCCGCCCTCGAACGCGCAACTGAGTTCGCGGAGTTCACCGGCGAGGACGTGCTCGCGTTGACCGTCGTGCCCGACCAGCCGGAGTACGCCCTCTCGCGGAACTGGGTCGACGCCGAGGAGCCGTTCGACCCCGGGGCGGTCGCCGAGCGGTTCCGCGAGCGCGTCGCCGACATCGCTCCCGAGGCCGAGTTCCGCTACGAGGTCCCCGAGGACGTGAGTTCGATGGCCTCCATCACGACCGACGTGACCCGGACCATCCGCGCGGTCGCCCACGATGTCGGCGCCTCCGTCGTCTTCATCGGTAGCGAGAACGCAGGTCGCGTCTCCTCGCCGGTGTCGAGCGTGGGCGCGCCCGTCTCCGAGGACCCTGGGTACGACGTCTACATCATCAGGCACGCGTGAGCGCGGCAGTCCAGCCGGCCTCGGCACGCCCAAGTCGGCAATCCAGCTCTTTTCCGTCCCGCTTATCGCACGACAGTCACCGGAACGTTCGCCCGCCGGACGACGGTTTCGGCGACGCTGCCGAGCAGGATGCGGGACATCCCCGACCGGCCGTGGCTCCCCATCACGAGCTGGTCGATGTCGTTGTCGTCGGCGTAGTCGACGATGGCCGTGGTCGGCCGGCCGACCTCGATGACCGTCTCGACGGTCTCGACGCCGGCCTCGCGGACGACGGCCTCCAGCTCGTCGAACCGCTCTCGGGCCTCCGTCTGTCGCTGCTCGTACCACTCCTCCGAGAAGGAGGGGACCGACGCCTGTGCGCTGTAGCCGGCCTCGGCGGGGTTGATGACGTGTAAGAGTACTATCGCGTCGTCGGGGAAGGTCTCGGCCGCGAACTCGGTGGCCGTTCTGGCCTGGTCCGAGCCGTCGACCGGGACGAGGATTCGTCTGCTCATACGTACCATGGCAGTACCGCCGGGCTTGAATGTTCGGCCGAGGGGCTCACTCGCTCGGCGTTTCGGTGTACACTCTCACTCCGTTCGCCACAGCTCCGCGGGTCGCTATCCGAGCTGGTGACCAAACCTCGCTAATCCCGGCCGTGTCGCGTCACACACGTCGAGAGCCCGATGAGTTCGACCGGTTCGGAGTTGTCCGGCGAGTAGACGACCCGCTGGCCCTTCTCCATGTAGGGCACCTTCGATTCGAGGTTGCTGGGGATGTTCACGGCCTTGATAGCGTCCTCGTCGCCGAGGTTCAGGACCATCGTCGTGTTTATCTGCTTGAACACGGGGTCGGCGATGTCCTGTGGGTCCTGCGTGATGAGATAGAGGCCCAGCCGCTCCTTGCGGCCCTGCTTGGCCGCTTCGGTGAACTTCCCGATGACCTTCCGGCCCTGAACGCTGTCGGCGTCGGTGAGGAAGTTGTGTGCCTCGTCCATCCCCAGGACGAGCGGCGTCTCCTTGATGCGGTCGTAGGCGGGGTCGTTCGAGAGCTTCTGGTCGATGAGCAGGCTCGACACGGCCAGGACGATAGTCGAGGCCGTCCGCGAATCGGTGATGTGGTAGGTGGGAATCACGGTCAGCCCGCCGGCCCGCACCAGCTGGGATATCTGGTCGGTGATGGGGCGGGCGTCCTGGTCGAAGACGCCGCCGAAGCCCCGGACCCGGCGTTTCACGGCGTCGAAGGTGGCCTCGTGGATGTCGCCGGTCTCGTCGAGTTCCTCCTTGAGCGCGGGGTCGGAGAGGAAGGTCGTGAACTGGTCGTAGGTGCCGCCCCGGCCGAACTCCCGCTTGAACCGCGGGAGCAGGGTGTTGACCAGCGCGCCGTACTGGTTGTCGTTGAGGCTGGAGCCGGCGATGAGCCACGGGTTCGAGTGGACAAGCGAGAAGGGGATGGTGAACTCGACCTGTTCGGCGCGGTGGTGGCTGGCGCTGTAGTCGGCGCCGGCGACCTTCGGCACGAAGGCGATGGTGTCGTCGTGGCCGCCGGTCTTGACGCCCTCGCGCTCACAGCGGCGGGCGAACTCCTCGTCCAGCTTCGGGTTGTCGTCGTGCATCTGGGCGTACTCGTCCTGGGGGTCGAACTGGACGACGGCGAGTTCCGGCGTGCGGCCGTCACCCATCTCGTAGGTCCGCCCGAGATACTGCCGGAGGACGTTCTTCGAGCTGTGGGTCTTCCCGGAGCCGGTGCCGCCCGCGACCAGCGTGTGCCGGAAGACGAGCGGGTCGCCCGACTCGTAGTCGTCTTTCAGCCGGTAGTCGATGGTCGGAGGGCGGGCCCCGGTCCTGACCTTCTCGCCGCCGACCGAGAGGTGACCCAGGAAGACGCCGTCCTCGGGAATCTTCAGCCCGGTCTTTATCTCCGATTTGTCCGTCGCCTCGCGGACGACGGTCTCGGGCTTGGGGACGCGGTCGGTCATCCGGCGCTTGAGTTCGTCGCCGTCCTGGTAGAGGACCGCGATGGGGTCCAGCGACGCCATGAACTTGAAGTCCTGCTCGTCGATGCCGGACTCCCGCATCGCGCGCCGGGCGTGTATCTCGGTGGCGTCGTCGGCGCGGAACTCCTGGGCGTACTCCAGGGCGGAGATGCGACAGAACAGGCGCTCGCCGTCGGGGTAGGGGACCAGGAGGTACTTCCCGAGGCGGACCCGCGAGCGGTTCTGGACGGTGACGTAGGCCCGGAGGTTGCACTCGTCGTCGTCCTCGCTGATGCGGAGCCCGTCGGCCGCCGAGAGGACGCCCAGCCCGCTGTCGCTCCCGGCCGGCGCCACGTCCACGTCCTGGAAGTCGTCGTCCGTGGCGGACTGGGCGTCCCCGCTGGCCCCGCTGTCGGCGCTCGCGGGCGACTCGTCGCTGTCATCGCCCCCGCCGTCGAAGTCAGTGAAATCCCCGAGGTCGGACATACAGCCACCCACGGTAGCCGGGGATTAACACCTTTCCCCGGCGCGGCGGAAGTGGAACGCTTACCCTTCTGGCCCACAGACCGACCCACATGAACCCGGTGCGGCTGATGTCGTTCAACGTTCGGTACGACACCGCCATCGACGGGCGCCACAACTGGGCCCATCGGCGGCGGCTGGTAGCCGACACCATCCGGTATCACGACCCGGACGTGGTGGGCGTCCAAGAGGCGATGACCCACCAGCTCCGGGAGCTGGAGACCATGCTCCCGGGCTACGAGTGGGTCGGCGACGCCCGCGATACGGTCGCACCGAGCGGGGAACACACCGCCGTCGGCTACCGGCGCGACCGTTTCAGCGGGCTGGGGACCGACACGTTCTGGCTCTCGGAGACGCCCGAGGCGGCCAACTCCGTCGGCTGGGACGCCCGCCACCCGCGGGTCGCGACCTGGGTCCGCCTGCGCGAGGCCGGGACCGACCGCGCGCTGGTCGTGCTGAATACCCATCTCGACCACCACGGCGAGCGCGCCCGCCGGGAGGGTATCGAACTGGCCCTGTCCCGACTCGCCGGGCTCGTCGACGACGAGGCGGTCGTCGTCTGCGGGGACTTCAACTGCGTCGTCGGCGGGCCGGCCCACGCCGCCGCCACCGGCTACGACCTGGGCGGCGGGCGCCGGCTCCGCGACAGCCGCGAGCTGGTGTCGAGCCGTCACGGGCCGACGACGACCCGGACCGACTTCGAGGACCTGCTGCCGGGGATGGGCATCGACCACGTCTTCGTCAGCGACGACGCCGCGGTCACCGGCTGGTCGGCCGTCACCGACCGGGACGACGACCACTACGCCTCCGACCACCTCCCGGTCGTGGTTGACTGCGAGTTCTGAGACCGGGCTATCCGAGGGAGTGACGCTTTTGCCGCTCGGAGGCCTACTCTCGGCTATGTTACTCGTTTCCGGCACTGCCGGCGAGGCGGGCCTGACCGGGACGCTGTACGAACCCGGCGAGGAGCCGCCGTCGTACCGCGGCGCGCCGGAGGAGGGGGCGCCGTACGTCTGGGTGTGCGATGCCTTCTACGAGGTCGAGAGCGGCGGGAAACCACAGACTATCGGCGACCGGACACTCCGCATCGCCTTCGAGTCGCCGGCGCCCCGCGGCTTTCCGGACCAAGCGGCGGCGCTGTCGGCCGCGAAAGACCACGTCCGAACCCAGTTCGCCCGGCTGGGCGTCCCCGAAAGCGAGGTCGACATTACCGTAGAGCGGCCCGACGGCTAGAACTTCTCCTCGATGGCGCCCCACCGGAGGTCGTTGTAGGAGGCGTCCCGGTCCATCCCGAACTCCCGCTCGATTCGGCGGGTGAGCTCCTCGCTGCCCTGGCGGTCGATGCTGGCGAGTTCGTCGGCCTTCGAGACCGCCAGCGGCGGCCCCTGTTCGGCGGCCACGTCGTGTAACAGCTGGCGCGTGAGCCGGTCCCGCCGCTCCGGGTCCCGCGTGAACGCGTAGGGCGCCTCCACCCGGAAGACGAGGTCCGTCCGCGGGTCGTAGACGACGAAGAAGGTCACCTCGTAGGCCTCGGGGTCGAGTTCGCGGTCGATGCCCAGCGCGTCGCCGTCGGCGGCCAGCATGCCGTCGGTGCCCGCCCGCGAGCGGAACCAGTTAGTGCAGGTCAGCGCGTCCGTCAGTCGCTCGCCGTCGTCCCGGCGTTCGAGCACGTGCCGGAAGAATGCGCTGTCGCTGTTCCAGGGCGCCGCCGTCTTCTTGCGGACGACGCGGGTCAGCGGTTTGCGCGAGGAGGTCTTCACGAACCCGACCAGGGGGATGTCACGCTCGACGAACCGCTCGACGAGTTCGACGTAGTTGCCCACGACGGACTTCGGTCGGTCGTCCTCGGCCAGCAGGTCGGCGAGTTCGCTGTCGCGGTCGGCCCACCGGAGCAGGCCGGTGGGGTAGATTGGGCCGTCGAGGACGAACAAATCATCGACGGCGTCGGCGTTCAACAGCGCGTGTTCGCTCTCGGCCAGATACAGCGCCAGCGCGTGGACGACCCGCTGTTCGAAGCGGTCGACTTGCGGGGCGTCGAGCACCCGGCGGCGGGCGTAGCCGCGGTCGTCGGCCCGCCACTCGTCGTCGAAGGCGAGCGTCGCGTCGTTCGAGTGGACCGCCATGATGATGGTCCGGCCGCGGTGGAGCTCCACGTCCGAGGGGGTCGCGCTCATCGCGGCCTGGGCCACGTCCAGTACCAGCCCGTTCTTGAACGTCGTGGGGTTGATGGTCCCCGAATCCAGCCCGTGCTGGGTCGGGAACGGCGGGTCCGCCAGGGCGATGTCCTCGATTGGGACCTTCCGGCGGCGTTGCTCGCCCAGCGGGGCGAGTATCTCGCGGCCGTCGGTGTCGTACAGCGGGTCCAGAAACGACGCCCACACGTCCTCGGCGGCGGCCCCCTGGTCGCTCGTCTCGACGGTCGCTCCCACCTGTCCGGCCAGCTGGGCGATACCGTCGACGTGCACCGGGTCCAGCGTCATGTGCGAGGGTTCGCCGGTGGCGGCATAACTCTGGTGGGCTGGGGAAACAGTTAGGGGTGTCCTGTCGCTACGCGGACACAGTGCTGTCGAAACTGCGCCCGCGCCGTCCCGCCGGAGGCGACTGACGTGGTCGTCTTCGACGTGCTCTACGTCGGCGTCTCGGTCGTCGCGCTGTGGTTCGGCGCCGACCAGTTCGTCACCGGCGCCTCGCGGGTCGCCCGCCGGCTCGGCGTCCCGGGGCTCGTCGTCGGGCTCACCGTCGTCGCCTTCGGCACCTCGGCCCCGGAGTTCGCGGTGACGATAGACGCCGCACTGGCCGGCCAGTCGGACATCTCAGTGGCCAACGTCGTCGGCTCCAATATCCTGAACCTGGGGTTCATCCTCGGCGGCGTCGCCCTGGTCCGGGCCATGGCGATGTCCCGGACCCTCGTGGCCCGCGACGGCCTCCTGCTCGTGGGCTCGACCGCGGTCCTGCTGGCCGTCGCCGCCGACGGCCGCCTCTCCGCCGTCGAGGGCGCGGTGCTGTTCGCGTCGCTGCTCGCGTACCTGCTCGTGCTCTCCCGGGCCGGCTCGACCGACGCGGAGACGGCGGCCGACCCGTTTCACCCGCCCGACGCCGGTCGGCTGCTCGTCGGCCTCGCGCTGGTCGTCGGCGGCGGGCACCTGCTTGTGGTCTCCGCCGTCGACATCGCCCGGGTCGCCGGTGTCTCCGAGTGGGTCATCGGGCTCACTATCGTCGCCGCGGGCACCTCGCTGCCGGAGTTTGCCACCTCGCTGGCCGCCGCCAGGGCCGGCCGGACCGGCATCTCCGCGGGGAACCTGGTCGGTAGCTGTATCTTCAACGTCCTCGGTGTGCTGGGGCTGGCCGCGCTCGTCCGGCCCCTCGCCGTCTCCCCGGCCGGCGTCGAGGGAGCGGCGTGGCTGCTGGGAACCACCGTGCTGGTCGTCGTGTTGTTCTACACCGAAGAAACGCTCACTCGGCTAGAGGGTGGCTTGCTGGTCGTCCTGAACGCCGCGAACTGGCTCCTGAACCTGCTGTGACTACTCCTTGGTCGACTCGCGCAGGAGCCGCTCGATGGCCTCGGCTATCTCCTCGTAGGAGCCCATCGAGAGGCCGTCGGTGGTGATGAGGACGCCCTGTCGGTCCGTGGTCGCCCGGAGCAGGTAGCCGTTCTCGAAGGCCCGGACGGTGAACCGGTAGTCGCCGAGCTCGGACTCCTGGTAGGCGTTCTTCGTCTGTTTGTACCCCTGCCACTCGTGGCCGACGAAGTCGTTGAGGTCCGCGTCCCGCTGCAGATCGTCCCGCAGATAGAGTTGCTCGAAGTTCGCCCGCGTGAAGTAGGTCACGGACCGCAGCGAATCGCCAGTCGCTGTCCGCGCTGTTGTGACGATGCTGTCGGCCAGATCGTCCGAGAGGATGTTACGCGTCATGCCGGAAAGGTGACGGGCCACCCTCTTAACCTCCGGGTTCCAGCTATCGAAGGTGAGAGCCGGTCCCCCGAGACCCTCCGGACCGAAGGGCTATTACCCCGCTCGTGAGACCGTCCGAATATGCAAGTCGGGCTCGTAATCCTCGACGGCTGGGGGCTGAATCCGGACGAGAACGCACGGGACGCCGTGGCCGCGGCCGAGACACCGAACTTCGACCGGTACCGCGAGGCCGGCGCGGACTCGACGCTTACGACCCACGGCCGCCGGGTCGGACTGCCGGAGGGCCAGATGGGCAACAGCGAGGTCGGCCACCTCAACATCGGCGCCGGGCGCGTGGTCAAGCAGGACTCGGCTCGGGTCTCCGACGCCGTCGCCCGCTCGCGCGGCAACAGCCCGCCGGACGCCGACGACCAGGACCCGCCCTTCTTCGAGAACGAGGAGCTGCTGTCGGCGTTCGACTACGCCGAGACCAACGACGGGAAAGTCCACTTCATGGGGCTGGTCTCGGACGGCGGCGTCCACTCCTATCAGGACCACCTCCACGCGCTCATCGAACTCGCCGACGAGCGCGGGACCGAGGCCGTGACCCACGCCTTCACCGACGGCCGTGACACCTCGCCCAAGGGCGGCGAGGGGTACCTCTCGGAGCTTTCCGCCCACGCCGAGACACACGGTACCGGCCACGTCGCGACGGTGACGGGTCGGTACTACGCGATGGACCGCGACCAGAACTGGGAGCGGACCCGCCGGGCCTACGACGCCGTCGTCGACGCCGAGGGGGACCACAGCGTCGACACCGCCGTCGCCGCGGCCACCGAGTCCTACGCCCGCGACACCACCGACGAGTTCATCGAGCCGACCGTCGTCGGCGACTACGAGGGAATGGACGACGGCGACGCCGCTATCTTCTTCAACTTCCGGTCGGACCGCGCCCGCCAGCTCTCCCGGATGCTCGCGGACATCCGCCCCGACGCCTGGGGGGCCGACACCGAGCCGCCCACGGTTCGGCTGGTAACGATGACCCAGTACGACAGCACGTTCGACCTCCCCGTCGCCTTCCCGCCCAACCAGCCCGCCGACACCTACGGCGAGGTGCTCTCGGCGGCCGGCCTGACGCAGTTACGGCTGGCCGAGTCCGAGAAGTACCCCCACGTCACCTACTTCCTCAACGGCGGCCGCGAGGTCGAGTTCGAGGGCGAGCGCCGGGAAATCGTCCGGAGCCCCGACGTGCCCACGTACGACCTCCAGCCGGAGATGAGCGCCCCCGGTGTGACCGACAAAGCGCTCGAAGTCATCGACTCCGACGACCCCGACGCGCTCGTCCTGAACTACGCCAACCCCGACATGGTGGGCCACACCGGCGACTTCGACGCCGCCGTCGAGGCCGTCGAAGCCGTCGACGAACAACTGGGCCGGCTGGTCGAGGCCATCCACGGCGCCGGCGGCCACGTCCTCGTCTGTGCCGACCACGGCAACGCCGACGACATGGGCACCGAGGACGACCCCCACACCGCCCACACGACGAACCCGGTACCGTTCATCTACGTCGCGCCGGACGGGACCGCGGCCGGCCTGCGCGCCCGCGACGGCGGCACGCTCGCGGACCTCGCGCCGACCATGCTGGAGCTCATCGACGTGGACCGGCCCGAGGCGATGACCGGCGAGCCGCTGGTCGAGTAATCAGCCGTCGCTTTTGCTGAGATACCGCGACGGCACGCGGTCCGTCGTGTACGTCGCCTCGCCACGTTTGGCGATGTCGCGGCCGTCCCGCTCCATCGCCGCGGCGTCGACTTCGAGAATCACGGGGTCGCTGGCGTGGCGACTGCCCACCGCTCGGGCCGTCTCGACGCTCGCCGAGAGGTGGACCCGCTGGCGGTTCATCGGGCGGAGCCCCTCGGCGAAAATCGAATCGAGGTCGCGGGGCGCGGTGCCGTGATAGAGCGTCTCCGGTACCGGACCGCCGTCGTCCTCGATGGTCACGTCGACCGAGTGGCCGTAGGCCGCCCGCACGCGGTCGGGCTCGTCACTGGTTCCGGGGTCCCGCTCGAACCGGCCCTTCGGGTCCGTCGCCACGACGGCGGTGACGGTCGCCCGGTCGGCCCACCCGTATTTCGACTCGACGGCGTCGACGAGGTCGGGAAACGGCGTCCAGCCCGCCCCGTCGAGCGCCACACCGGCGTCGTCCGGGAAGTGCCGCAGCGCGCCCGACATGAACTTCGAGAGCTGTCGGCGCCGGCTCCCGTCGATGACCCGCTCGCCGACCGCCCCACAGCGCGGGCACTCGCCGCCCTCGAAGAAGCCGTGGTCGCTACACCGTCGAACGTTCTCGGGCATGGTGTCCCGTCGGTCGGTGTCGGTGAAAAGCCCCCTGCTCACCCCGTCCGAAACGACAGGTCGAGCGTCGGCGCGGAGTGCGTGAGCGACCCCATCGAGACGATGTCGACGCCCGTCGCGGCGTAGTCGGGCACCGATTCGACCGTGATTCCGCCGCTGGCCTCGGTGAGCGTCCCGCCGTCGGCCTCTGCCACGAGTTCGACGGCCCGCTCGGTCTCGGCGGGTGTCATGTTGTCGAGCAGGACGATATCGGCGCCCAGCTCGGCGGCCCGGGGGGCGTCCTCGACTGACTCGACCTCGACGTCGAGCTTGGTGGCGAAGGAGGTCCGCTCGCTGAAGTGGTCGATAGCGCCGGCCAGCCCCATCTCGGCGACGTGGTTGTCCTTGACCATCACCATGTGCGAGAGGTCGAGGCGGTGGGTATCGCCGCCGCCGGCCGCGACGGCCCGCTTCTCGACGCCGCGGAGCCCGGGGGTGGTCTTGCGGGTGCCGGCGATAGCGGTGTCCGCGGAGACGCTCCGGGCGGCGTCGACGGCCGCCGCCGTCCTCGTGGCGATACCCGACGCGTGGCCGACCACGTTGACGGCGACGCGTTCGCCGCGCAGCACGTCGCGAGCGGGCCCCGCGACTTCGAGGACCACGTCGCCGGGCTCGATTCGGTCGCCGGCTTCGACCCGCTCGGCGGTTCCACCGCCCCGCTCCGGGGCGCTTCGCACCTCGCAGCCGAGATAGTCGAACACCGCTCGCGCGGCGTCCAGCCCGGCGACGGTTCCGCCCTCCTTCGCCACCAGACGGCCCTCGGTCTCGCCCGGCACGTCGTTGGTCACGTCGTGGTGACCCACGTCCTCGCGGAGCCACCGTTCGACGTCGGCGTCGGTGATCATCAGTCCGCGGCGGGCTCCGGGGCGCTCCCGACGAGGTTGTGGGTCCCCACGGACTCGCCGTTCTCGCTGGCGTGGCGCGCGACCAGCAGCGCCGTCACGCTGGCGTGACGCAGCTCGTACAGCGACCGGCTGGTCCGGGTGCGGACGTAGGCGTCGACCTCGCCCTTGAGCCGGCGGAGCAGCGCCATCGCCGTCCCGAGTTCGTCGGGGTCCCGTTCGACGCCCAGTTGCTCGTCCATCACGCGGCGCAGGCGGTGCATCTTGTCGGCCGCGAACCGGTCGGGGAGGTCGGGGTCCCGCTCCAGCAGGTCGGGGGCCTCTATCGGCTCGACGGACCTGCCGGCGGCGTCCTCGCCGGCCCGGAGGCCCCAGACCAGCCCTTCGAGCAGGGAGGTCGAGGCGAGGCGGTTCGCCCCGTGGACGCCCGTCCGGGAACACTCCCCGACGGCGTAGAGGCGGTCGAGCGTGGTCCGGCCGCGGTCGTCGACCGCGACCCCGCCACAGAGGAAGTGTTCGGCGGGCGCGACCGGGATGCCCCGGTCGTAGTCGATGCCGTGTTCCTCGCACCGTTCTGCCAGCCCGGGGAACGCCGCGGCGAAGTCGAGCGGCGAGACGTCGAGCAGTACCTCGCCGGTGGCCTCGCGTTCGGCCGCCACCGCGCGGGCGACCACGTCGCGGGGCGCGAGCTCGGCGTCGTCGTGGTACTCCGGCATGAACCGCTCGCCGTCGCCGTTGCGGAGCAGTCCGCCCTCGCCGCGGACGGCCTCGCTGACGAGGAACACGCCGCCGTCGCTCCCGTCGGGGAGCGCGACGGTCGGGTGGAACTGGACGTACTCCATGTCCGCCACGTCCGCGCCCGCGAGCGCGGCCATGGCGATGCCGTCGCCGGTGGCCATATCGGGGTTCGTCGTCCGCGGGTAGAGCTCGCCGATGCCGCCGGTGGCGAGGACGACGCTCCCGGCGTAGTGGGGACGGACCTCGCCGTCGGATTCCAGCATCGCGCCGTGGACCCGGCCCTCGTGGCGGACGAGTTCCAGGGCGGCGGTGTCGTCCCGTATCTCGACGCCGTCGTGGGCGTCGAGGTAGTTCAGGAACGGGACGTGGATGTGCTTGCCCGTCGCGGCGTCCACGTGGAGGATGCGGTCCTCGCTGTGGGCGGCCTCGCGGGCGAAGTCGAGCCCGTCGCCGTCCGCGTCGAAGTCGACTGCCAAGGTGTCAAGCAGCACGTCCTCGACGGCGTCGTTGGCGTTCTCGACGAGCACGTCGACGGCCTCGGGGTCGGCGGTGCCGTCGCTCGCGGCGACGATGTCCTGTTTGAACTGCTCGGGGTGGTCCCGCGAGACGGCGATGCCGCCCTGGGCCCACCACGAGGAGGCCCCCTCGGGGCGGGTGGCCTTCGTCGCCACGGTCACGTCGCTGCCCTCGCGTACCGCGCCCAGCGCGGCCGCCAGCCCGGCGATGCCGGAGCCGACGACGAGCACGTCTGACGTTTCACTCATGGTCATATCTCCAGCATCCTATCGAGCGCGACCTGTGCCAGTTCCTTCTCCTCGGGCGCGACCTCGATGACGTTGCGCTCGCGCCCCTCGACGAGTTCCTCCAGCACCCACGTCAGGTAGTTGGGGTCTATCTGGCGCATCGCGTTGCAGTCCATGCAGGCGTCGCCACAGAGCGGCACGACGTTCACCTCGGGGTGCCACCGCTGGAGGTGGTGGGTGAGGTGAATCTCGGTGCCGATGGCCCACGTCTCGCTCGGTTCGGCCTCGGCCACTTTCTCGCAGATGGTCGCCGTGGACCCGCTCACGTCCGCGGCCTCGACGACCTCGCGGCGGCATTCGGGGTGGACGATGACGTTCGCCTCGGGGTGCTCCTCGCGGATTCCCTCGACGTGGCTCTCACGGAACCGCTCGTGGACCTGGCAGTATCCCTCCCAGAGGATGACGTCGTTCTCGACGGCCTCGGCGGCGGTGGTCCCCTCGGGGTCCCAGGGGTCCCAGTCGACGATTTCCTCTTCCATCCCCAAGCGGTGGGCGGTGTTCTCCCCCAGGTGTTTGTCCGGCAGGAACAGGACCTTATCGCCCCGCTCTAGGGCGTACTCGAAGGCCTCGTGGGCGTTCGAGGACGTACAGACAAGCCCGCCCTGCTCGGCGCAGAAGGCCTTCAGGTCGGCGTAGCTGTTCATGTACGTGACGGGGATGATGTCCTCGTCGGTCTCAGCGGTGAGTTCGGCCCACGCGGCGTCGACCTGGAGCGCCTCGGCCATCCCGGCCATGGGACAGGACGCCTCCATCGACGGGAGGATGACGCTCTGGCTGTCGTCCGTGATGATGTCGGCGGACTCGGCCATGAACGTCACGCCGCCGAAGACGACGTAGTCGGCGTCGGCGGCCGCGGCCTCCTTGCTCAGCTGGTAGGAGTCCCCGACGAAGTCCGCGTGTTCGACGATTTCCCGGCGCTGGTAGTTGTGCCCCAGGATGACCACGTCGTCGCCCAGTGTTTCGAGCGCCGCCTCGATGCGCTCGGTCCGTTCGTCGTCCCCGAGCTCCCGATAGGCCGGTGGGAGCTGTTCGAGGTTGTCGTATTTGAAGAGACTGAGGTCGGTATCGAACTCAGCCGTTTCCATTGCGGGCAAAGTGGACCCTCCTATAGGTGGCTAGTCGTTCGGACCCCTCTATTGAAAAATTTTTGCCTTCAATACATTCCGATGGGGAAAATCCTAGGTCGGTATCGGCCTTTGTCGAATTTTGGTATGTGGTAGCAACTGACACGATGCCGTCGCCGAGCACCTCCGGGCCGGCCGTCTCCCCGGATCGGCCACCGGCAAGAGCAACTGTTAGGGGGCCGGCCCGCAACCGGCCTGTATGACAGACGCCGAGACGCTCGCCCGGCAGGTACGGGACGGCGAGTTGCGCCTCTACGAACTGGAAGACCACGCCGACGCCGAGACGGCCGCCGCCGCTCGCCGGCGGCTCTTGCGGGAGGAAACCGGCGCCGACCTCTCGACGGTGGGGGAGTACGCCTTCGACGCCGCCGACGCCGACAGCAACATCGAAAACATGGTCGGTGCGGCCCAGATACCGATGGGCGTCGTCGGACCGTTGCCCGTCGACGGCGGGGCCGCCGACGGCGAGCACTACCTGCCGCTGGCGACGACGGAGGGGGCCCTGCTCGCGAGCGTCAACCGCGGCGTCTCGACGATTCGCCACGCCGGCGGCGCGACGGCGAGGGTTCTCAAGTCAGGGATGACGCGCGCGCCGGTGTTCAAGGTAGACGACGTGGCGGCGGCCGGCGAGGTGTCTGCGTGGGTCCGCGAACACGTCGACGAACTGGCCGAGGCCGCCGAATCGACGACCAGTCACGGCGAACTCCAGGACGTGACGCCCTACGTCGTCGGCGACAGCGTCTTCCTCCGGTTTTCCTACGACACGAAGGACGCGATGGGGATGAACATGGCCACCATCGCCACCGAGGCGGCCTGCGAACTCGTCGAAAGCGAGACGCCCGCCGACCTCGTCGCCCTCTCGGGTAACCTCTGTTCGGACAAGAAGCCCGCCGCCATCAACGCCGTCGAAGGCCGCGGGCGGACGGTGTCGGCGGACGTGCTGATTCCCCACGAGCAGGTCGAGGAGCGCCTGGACACGACGACGGCGGCCATCGCCGAGGCGAACACGAGAAAGAACCTGGTCGGGTCGGCGAAAGCGGGCGCGCTGGGGTTCAACGCCCACGCCGCGAACGTGGTCGCCGCCGCCTTCCTCGCGCTGGGCCAGGACGCCGCCCAGGTCGTCGAGGGGTCGAACACCATCACGACCGTCGACGCCCGCGAGGAGGGGCTGTACGCCTCGGTGACGCTGGCGTCGCTGGAGGTGGGTACCGTCGGCGGCGGCACCTCGCTGCCGACCCAGTCCGAGGCCCTGGACGTGCTGGGCTACGCCGGCGGCGGCGACCCGGCCGGGAGCAACGCCGACGCGCTCGCGGAGGTCATCGCCGCGGGCGTCCTGGCCGGCGAGCTCTCCCTGCTCGCGGCGCTGTCCTCGCGGCATCTCTCCTCGGCCCACGCCGAACTCGGCCGGTAGGTCACGCCACTGTGCCGGGTCGCCGGCCGCTGTCGGTGTACCACGAGTGCGAACTTTTGTGCCATCCCCCGCAAACGGACGTATATGGCCGATTCGGAGTATCCGATAGACGACCTCGACAGACAGATTATCCACGCGCTCCAGCGCGACGCGCGCCACACGTCCGCGAGCGAGATAGCGGAGTCACTGGACGTCTCGGCCCGGACCGTCCGGAACCGAATCAGCAACCTGGAGGAGGCCAACGTCATCCGGGGGTACGACGTCGACGTGGACTACGAGGCCGCCGGCTACCAGCTACACACGCTCATTGTCTGTACGGCGCCGATTCACGAGCGCGAGGAGATAACCCAGCGGGCCCTCGACGTGGACGGCGTCGTCGCCATCCGCGAGGTGATGACCGGCGCCGACAACGTCCACGTCGAGGTGGTCGGCGTCGACGGCAACGACCTCAGCCGCATCGGTCGCGACCTCAACGATATCGGACTGGAGGTCGTCGACGAGGACCTCATCCGCAACGAGTACACGCGGCCGTTCCACCAGTTCAGCACGGAGTCGGATGTCGATGATAAATAGGGATATATTTCCGACAATCTTCCTATAGAGCACGTCTATTTCTGAAACGGAATTCAAACCCAACTCTTTATCCGCTTCCGGAACCTATGCTGGGTACTGACTGCGCGGTGCGACGGCCCCGGCCGTCCGACGCCGCCGGTTCCCACACAATATGACGCTCCGAACCCGCCTCGAAGGACCCCTCGCCGGCTCGCCAGCGCCGTCGCTGCTCGTCGTCACCGACAGCTACGTCGGGACCACGCTCGCCGCTGACTACGAGTCCGTGGCCGACGTCGGCCTCGTCACTGACAGCGAGCGCGTCGCCAAACGCGCTCCCGACGGCGTCAGGACCGACGTCGGCGACCTGACGGCCCCCGAGACACTCGCTGCCGGCTCCGAGGCGACCGTCGCGGTGGTCGCCGTCGGGCGGGACCGACGGGCACTGCTGGTGACACAGCTGCTCCGGACGCAGTTCGATATCGGTTCCGTCGTCGTCCTGCTCAACGACCCCGAGCGACACGACGTCGTCGACGACGTGGCGACCCACGTCGTCTGCGGGTCGAGCTGTCTCTCCGGCGAACTCGGTGCCGCTCTCGAACAGACGCTCCCGGAACCATCGGAATCCCATTCATGACGAAAAATCTCGAACGCGACCTCGGCCTCCCCTCAGTTCTGGCTATCAGCATCGGCGCGATGATCGGCAGCGGCATCTTCATCCTCCCGGCACTGGCGCTGAAAATCGCCGGCCCGGCCGTCATCGTCGCCTACGCGCTGGCCGGTCTGCTCGTCGTTCCGGCCGCCCTCTCGAAGTCGGAGATGGCGACAGCGATGCCCGAAGCCGGCGGGACCTACATCTACATCGAGCGCGGCATGGGGCCGCTGCTTGGCACCATCGCCGGCGTCGGCACGTGGTTCTCGCTGTCGTTCAAGGGCGCGCTGGCGCTGGTCGGCGGCGTCCCCTATCTCCTCTTGCTCTTTGACCTCCCGCTGAAACCGGTCGCGCTGGCGCTGGCTGGGGCGCTCATCCTCATCAACATCGTCGGCGCCAAACAGACGGGCCGGCTCCAGGTCGGCATCGTCATCGTGATGCTCGCGGCGCTGGGCTGGTTCGCCGCCGGCAGCGCCCCCAGCGTGCAGTCGGCCAACTACGCGAACTTCTTCGCGGACGGTATCGGCGGCCTGCTGGCGGCGACCGGGCTGGTGTTCGTCTCGTATGCCGGCGTCACCAAGGTCGCGAGCGTCGCCGAGGAGGTCGAGGACCCGGGCAAGAACATCCCGCTCGGCATCCTCGGCTCGCTCGTGTTCACGACGCTCCTGTACGTCGCCATCGTGGCCGTCCTCGTCGGCGTGACCGACCCCGGCAGCGTCGCCGGCTCGCTCACCCCGGTCGCGGTCGCCGCGGAGGCGACGATGGGACAGCTCGGCGTCATCGCGGTCATCCTCGCGGCCATCCTCGCGCTGGTCTCGACGGCCAACGCGGGCATCCTCTCCTCGTCGCGGTACCCCTTCGCGATGAGCCGGGACAAGCTCGCGCCGCCGTCGCTCTCGGAGGTCAGCGAGCGGTTCGGGACGCCCCTGAACTCCATCACGCTCACCGGCGCGGTGTTGCTAGTACTCATCGCCTTCGTCCCGATACTGGACATCGCAAAGCTCGCGAGCGCGTTCCAGATAATGGTATTTGCGCTCATCAACGTCGCCGTCGTCGCCTTCCGCGAGGGGTCGGCGGAGTACGAACCGGAGTTCACCTCGCCGCTGTACCCGTGGATGCAGATATTCGGCGCCGTCACCGGCGCGCTGTTGCTCACGCAGATGGGGACCGTCGCGCTGGTGGGCGCCGTCGTCATCGTCGTCGGCAGCGTCGCCTGGTACTTCGCCTACGTCCGCCAGCGGGTCGACCGCGAGGGCGCGGCGACCGACGCCATCCGCCGCCAGGTCGGCCGTGAGGCGCTGACGGACGTCGAATCGGCCATCGAGACCAACCCCAACGAGGTGCTCGTCGCCCTGACGAAAAACGACGGCAGCGCACGCGAACGGGCGCTGGTCGCGCTGGCTGCGGACCTCGTCCGGCCCGACGACGGGCGCGTCGTTGCGGTCCGGTTCCAGGAGGTGCCCGACCAGGTCCCCCTGACCGACGACATGACGGCCCAGTCCTCGGCCGACATCTCCTTCGAGACGCGGACGGAGGCCCTGGCCGACGAACTCGACGTCGAGGTCGAGGCCGACGAAATCGTCAGCCACGACACGAAACACGCCATCGTCAACTACGCGGACCACCGCGGGGTCGACACCATCGTGGCCGAACACGAACCCCTCAGGCTCCGGTCCCGAATCGGCGGCGACCCCATCGACTGGGTCGTTCGACACGCCCACTGTGACGTGTTGCTCGTCGACAACCTGGGGTATAACGGCCCGAAGGAAATCGCACTCTCCGGCGACGGCGGTCCGTACCCGCCGCTGGCCGTGAAAGTCGCCGGCGACATCGCCCAGGCCAACCGCGGCAGCGTCTCGCTGTGGCACCCGGGCAACGGGAGCGACGTGCAACAGCAGACTGTCACCGACTACCAGTCCGAACTGTCGTCGATGCTCTCGGTCCCGGTGCGGTCGGAGGCGTTCCGGACCGACGGGGGCGCCCCGCCCCGACCGGACGTGTTGGTGCGCCGCGGCGCCGACCAGCGCCTCCGCAACGCCGTGCTGGACGACGGCCCGACCGTCCCGAACCCCGGCTGTACGACCGTCACGGTGTACCCCCACGAGTCGCGCCGCCCCGGCCTCGGCCGGCGGCTGCTCGAACGGCTGACCTATTAGACGACCGGTATCTTTTCGGACGCGCCACTCCCGATATCCGTATGGACAGTCGCGAGTACGAGTTCGAGGGAGCCGAACCCGATATCCACGGATACGCCCACGTCAGCCGCGAATCGACGGTCGTCGGTGACGTGCGTATCGGCCCGAACGCCAACGTCTGGCCGGGGGCGGTGCTCCGGGGCGACGTCGGCGCCGTGGAAGTCGGCCGCGAGTCGGCCATCGGCGACGGCGCCGTCCTCCACGCGTCGACCGTCGGCGAGAAGGTGATGGTCGGCCACGGGGCCGTCCTGAACGACACCGAGGTGAACGACGGCGCCCTCATCGGGTTCAACTCCACGGTCAGCGACGCTATCATCGGCCGGGGCTCCATCGTCGCGATGGGGACCGTCGTCCCGCCGGGCTACGAGGTGCCCCCCGAGTCGTTCGTCCGGGGGAGCCCCGCACAGGTGACGCCCCTGTCGGAGACGACAATCGACCCCGACGAAGTGTTCGAGGCCTTTTCCTCGGGGGACTACGCGAATCTGGCTGCGCGACACGGGGACCTATTTGAGTAGTGCGAGGCGTCGAGCGCAGCGAGACGCCTCGAAACGGAACGGCGAACAGCGTGAGCCGTGGAGTCGGGTGAAGTACTGAGCGCAGCGAGACGCCTCGAAACGACGCAGGACCGGGGGGAACCGCGGGTCCGCCGCCGGTGCCCGCCCGCACTCCGATTGCTGGACGGGGCACTTATAATGCAAGAGCCGCCACAGTTGCTCCATGGACGATATCGTCGACCTGGTGCGCCGCTCGCTGGCCGATGCGACTGACGAGGAGTTCACCGACCGGGTCGACGCACAGGCCGCGGAACTTCGCCGGGCTATCGCCGCCGGCGAGTTCGACAACGAGGCCTTCTCGGTCGGCCTGGAAGTCGAGCTGTACGCGATAAACAGCGTGCCGGAGCCGCCCGAACCCGAGGGCGATGAGGACGAGGAAGACGACGCGGACGCTTCGGAACGGGACGAGAGCGACCTCGACGACGACCTCTCGGGCGGTGGCGGCGGGTCGTCGTGGGACGGCTCGCTGGAGCCGCAGTCGTCGTCCGGCGGGAGCGGTGCCTCCCTGGAGCCGGACAACGAGACGCCGCCGCCCGAGGAACCCGGCGGTGGGGCCGACGACGGAAGCGCGGACGACGCCACTGACGACGACTTCGGCCCCGGCGAGGGCCCATCCCTCGACGTGGACCCGGACAGCCCGCTCGCGCCTGACGACCCCGAGGACGTCGACCCCGAGGAACCCGAACCGGCGGTCGAGGCCGAAGCCGAGAGTGAGGACGACGAGCCGTACATGGACCCCGAGGCGTGGGAGGGGCGGCTCACCCGGCTCCCGGACGTGGTGTTCGAGGGCGAGGCCAACAAGGAGCTGGGGCTGCACAACGCCGAGATAAACACCGAGCCCAACAGCTTCGACGGCGCGGGGATGGAGGTCCAGACCACGGCCGTCGAGATGCACACCAAGCAGGCCCGACAGCAGGCGAGCAAGCACAACTGCGAGCTGGTGTTGGACGCGATGTGGACGATTCCGCCCGAGGAGGGCGGCGAGGAATACCTCTCGGCCCACGAGGAGCGCGACGGCGTCGTCCTGGCGGACAACATGCGCCAGGCGCCGCGGTACGTCGCGCTGGATAACGAGGCGCTCCAACACGCCGGCGGGTCTATCGACTTCTCCGTGCCGGGCTACGAGGGGGACTTTCCCACGATTCTGTTCGAGTCGCTGGCCACCTCGATTCAGCCCCACCTCCAGATTCCCGACAGCGACGCGTTCCCGACGTACTACAACGCGGCTATCCGGACACTGGGGCCGCTGCTCGCGCTGTCCGTGAACTCGCCGTTCCTGCCCGCCGACTTCTATCCCGACGACACCGACGGCGAGTGGCTCTGTGCCAACACCGACCACGAACTGCGCATCGCGGCGTTCGAGCAGTCGGTCAACACGAGCGAGAGCCCGAAGGTGCGGGTCCCACGGGACATCGACACCGTCGAGGACGTGGTCGACCGGGTCGTGGCCGACGACCTCTTTGGCCCGTTCCTGCGGGAGTGGCTCGACGACAGCGAGCGCGGGAGCCTCGAGGACCGCATCTGGGAGTTCGACCACAAGCGGGGGACCTACTGGCGGTGGCTCCGCTGTGTCGTCGGCGGGACGCCGGTCGAGGGCGCCAGCGACGAGCGCTCCCTGCGCATCGAGTACCGCCCGCTGCCGACCCAGCCCCACGTCAAGGATATGATCGGCCTACAGGCGCTGACGGTCGGACTCATCCGCGGGCTCGTCGTCGCGGACCACCCGGTGACGGAGCTGCCCTGGCGGGAGGCCGAGCGGAGCTTCTACGCCGCCGCCGCGGACGGGCTCGACGCCGACCTCTCGTGGGTGACCGTCGACGGCGAGCGCACCACCGACCACGGGGTCATCTTCGACGAGCTGTTCCGGTTCGCCCGGCTGGGACTCGAAGAACAGGGGATTCCCGGGGCCCGCATCGACGAGTACCTCGAACCCATCGAGGAGCGCTACGCCGCCGGTGAGACGCCGAGTTCCTGGAAGATAGACCGCGTGCGGGCGGGGCTGGACGACGGGCACGACCTCGATACGGCTATCGCCGAGATGCAGCGGGCGTACTTCGAGCGGTCCCGCGACCACCACGCCTTCGCGGAGTGGCTGTGACTACGTCTCCCGCTCGGTGAACCACTCGGGCATCACCGCGGTCCCCTCGCCGGTCCAGACCCGAAAGCGCACCGTCCGGACGGTCCCGCCGGCGTAGCGCTCCCGGTGGTCCATCGCGCGGACGATGCCGTTCCCGTCGACGTACAGCGTCGAGTTGGCCGCCACTATCGTCCGGGACCCCGGCCGCGAAAGGGTCGAGTCGGTCGTGTTCGCCCGCAACACCGCCATTTCGGTCCCGTTGCGGGTGACCGTGTCAGTCCGTTCGTAGACGAGCCCGGCGACGTGGCGCTGGAGGACGAACCGGCCGGAGGCGCTGTCGACGTATGGGAGCTCCCAGCCGCCGGGGCTGACCCGGACGCTCCCGTCCGCGCGGCGCTCGTACCGGCGGCCGTCGGCCACCACCGCTTCGTCGGTCGTGTCAGTCACATGCCGGACCCGGGTCCGCTTCCCGTCGCGGTCGACCCACACGTCGGTCGTTGAGAGGTTCCCGCCGACCACCACGCGCCGGTGGAAGTCCCGGGTCGACAGCGCTGCCCGGTGGTCCGCGATGATGCGGCCGACCGCGGGCGTGCCGTCGGCCGTCACCGGGAGCGAGAGCTCCGGGGCCGACGCCGTCGGTACGGGCGCCGGCGTGAGCTCCGGGGTGTCGGACGACGTGTCGCCGCCGAAGGCGCCGCTACAGCCGGCCAGGACGACGACGGCGAGGACGAGCATCCGACGCACGCGTGCTTCTTCGGGCCGGCGTGACAAGTAGACCGAGGAATCGGGCAGCCCGCGCCGACGGACCACCATTTATCCGGTGCCCGCCCGTATGCAACATCGATGGTATCCACAGGCGATTCCGCACCCGACATCTCCGCGACGGTCGCGAACGGAGAGGTAGAGGCGTTCGAACTGTCCGACCACCTGGGCGACGGCCCGGTCGTGCTCGCGTTCTTCCCCGGCGCGTTCACCCCGCCGTGTTCCAACGAGATGGTGGCGCTGCAGGAACACCTCGACGACTTCGAGGCCGCCGGCGCGACGATTCTGGGCGTCAGCGCCGACTCGGCGTTCTCGCAGAACGCCTTCCGCGAGGAACACGGGCTGGAGTTCTCGCTGGTCAGCGACATGGGCCGCGACGCCATCGACGCCTACGGCGTCCGAATCGACATCGAGGACCTCGGCCTGCTGGGCGTCGCCAACCGCTCGGTGTTCGTCCTCGACGACGACGGCGAGGTCACCTACAGCTGGGTCGCCGACGACCCGACCAACGAGCCGGACTACGAGGAGCTGCTCGACGCCGCCGAGAGCGCCTGAACGCGAGCGAGAGCGCTTTTCTGTGCCGTTTTGACGCGTCAGTGGCGACTATCCCAGCCCGGAGCGGGCGAGACGCCGGTCCCGGACTCGACCGCCCGGAGGTCGAAGCGGTCGCCGTCGATGGGGACGCCGTCGAAGGGGTCCGAACCGAGCAGGAGCGCCCCGTCCAGGTCGGCGTAGTCGACCAGCGGCGCGAGGTGGACGGCGGCGGCCAGCGAGGCGCTGGACTCGACCATACAGCCGAGCATCGTCCCGAGGCCGTGCGCGTCGGCCGCATGGACGAGCCGCCGGGCCGCCCGCGGGCCGCCGCATTTCACGAGCTTGACGTTGACGACGTCGCAGGCCTCGGCCAGCCGGGGAACGTCCGCGGCGGTCCGGCAGGCCTCGTCGGCACACACCGGTGTCGCCGTCGCGTCGGTGACCCGGCCGAGGCCCTCGATGTCGGCGGCGGCGACGGGCTGTTCGAGCAGCGTCACGCCGCCTGCTTCCAGCCACCCGGCCTTCTCGACGGCCTCGTCGGCGCCCCAGGCGCCGTTGGCGTCGACCCGCAGCTCCGCCTCGGGTGCGGCCTCGCGGACGGCGTCGAAGCGGGCCCGGTCGTCGCCGCCGCCGAGCTTCACCTTCAGTATCGGGAAGCCCGCCTCGACGGCCGCTTCCGCTTTCTCGGCCATCCGCGCTGGCGGGTCCAGACCGACAGTGTAGGTCGTCGGCGGCACCCCGTCGGGGTCCAGTCCCCACTGGCGATACAGCGGGACGCCCAGGTCGCGGGCGGCGCAGTCGGCGACGGCGACAGTGACCGCGCTGCGGGCCGCCGGCTGGTCGGGCGCTTCCTCGCGGAGCCGTCGCTCGATTCGCTGGCCGGCGTGGGGAGTCCCGGCTTCGGCGACGGTGTCGAGCAGGTCGGGGAGCGCCGCCGCGACCGACTCGGCCGTCTCGCCGAAGTACGGGGACGGGGCGACGCCGCCGTACCCCGTGGTCCCCTCGCCGGTCAACTCGACGACGACGGACTCGGAGACCGCGCTGGTGCCGCGGCTGATACCGAACGGCGTCGACAGCGGCAGGTCGTGGCGGGTGACGGTCCAGTTCACAGTACCGCGTCCAGTACGTCGTCGGGCACCCCGTCCCGGACCGGGTCGGTCGCCGGCGCGCCGATAGCGTCGCCGTAGGCCGCCACGGCGTCGGTGGCCGCGTCGTCGTCGAGCCCGCGGGTGTTCAGCGCGCCGGCGGCGACCGAGGCCCCGGAGACCGGCGCGGCCATCCGCTCGTAGAGGTCGGCGTAGTCGGCGGACGGCGGCAGTTCGAACGACTCGTAGCCGTGGACGGCCTCCCGGCCGGCCTCGTGGCACATGACCAGCGCGTCGGGTGCCGACCCGTGGAGGACGCTCGTCGTCACGCCGGAGTAGGCGGGGTGGGCGAGCGCCCCCTGGCCCTCGACTACTATCAGGTCCAGCCCGACCGGCGTCTCGACCAGCCGTTCGACCGCGCCGGCGGCGTAGTCGGCGACGACGCGGTCGACGACGATGCCCCAGCCCTCGATGACGACGCCGGTCTGGCCGGTCGGCACGACGGCGGCGTCGAGCCCGCGCTCGCGGGCGGCGTCCCGGAGCTCGTAGGCCGTGGTCATCTTCCCCGTCGAGCAGTCGGTGCCGACGGTGGTGACGACGGTCGCGTCGACCTCGGCGGCGGTCCCATCGGCCACGGAGAGGTCCTCGGGCGGCCTGCGCACGTCGACGAGCCCCCCATCGTGTTCCGTGGCAAGGCTGGCCAACTCCTCGTCGTCGGCCAGAAAGTAGTGCAGTCCCGAGAGGACCTGACAGCCACGTTCCAGCGCGGCGCGAACGTCGGGCCGCCAGGACTCGTCGAACTCGCCGCCGATCGGCGCGATGCCGATGACGAGGGCGTCGACCTCGGGTACGTCGGCCATCGAGGCGACGATAGGGGCGTCCTGTACGTCCGGGACGTGGTCGGCGACCCGCGTGCCCGCGCCGGCCCGGTCCAGCACCGCGCGGACCTCGTGGTCGCCGTAGCGGAGCAGTCCGACCGCCGTCTTGGCGCGGTCGGGGAACGACTCGTGAGCGAGGACGGCGACCTGCATAGGGGTTCGGTCGCGTGGCGAGCGCCTAAAGCTAGGGTCTACGGTCATGGTTGTGTTTAGTTACGTGGTAAGAGTGGCAAACAGCCAGAAAGCCCCCGCGTTCTCAGCTTTGACTCGCGGCTTTGCCGCTCGTCAAGACGTGGGACCGAAGGTCCCACGCGACCCGCGGCTCGCTGCGCTCCAGTAGGTGCTTGCGTCGCCGGGGGTCGCTGAGAACGCGGACCCTTTCATTCCACCCAAAGCCAGTTGACCAGCCGGCACGGGTGGGGCTTTCTGGCTCTCTCAGTCAGTTCCTGCTAAAATAAACCCCGGTCACGGCACGACCAGCCGCACGGTCCACAGCGACCGCACGGCGTCGGAAAGCGCTGCTTCCGGGTCGCCGGTCGCATCGACCGCCTTCGTCACCGCCGCGCGCTCGTCGAACTTGTGGATGACCGACCCCTCGCCGACGACGTACAGCCGCTCGGGGTCGACCTCGTCGATGGCGGCCCGACAGCGGTCGACGTGGCTGGCTATCTGCTGGTCGCGCAGGCGCTCGAACCGGGACTGGGAGAAGCCGCCCTTCGAGTGCTGGCTCTTGAGTTCGGAGTCGAAGCCGTGAAACGCCGTCCGCTCGCGGCCGTCGTACTCCCCGAGCGCGAACAGGTCCGAGCGGACCAGGGCGACGGTGTGTTCGCCGGCGGGTTCGAACCACGACCGCTCGAACTGGACGTGGTCGTCCCAGCCCGCGAACGGTTCGGGTGGCGCGGGCACCGAGAGGCAGGCCGACAGCAGCCCCGCGTCGTCGGTGACCGCGAGGCACGGGGCGGCGCCGGCGACGGTTTCGCTCCGGTCGCCGAAGGCCTCGCGGACCGCGTCGGGCACGTCGTGCTCGCCGGCCACGTAGGCGGTGAAGACGCCCTCCCGCTCGGTCTCGAACGACGCCAGCCGGTCGAGGACTTCGCGGACACGCGCCCCGTGGAGGCGTTCGGCCTCGCGGTCCCCGGCGGCGCCGTCGGCCGACTGCAGGCGCTCGACGCGGTCCTCCAGCTCGGCGACGCGGTCCTCCAGTCGGTTCTCCCGCTGCTCGGCCCGCTGGCGAGCCGTCGACGCCTCGGCGCGGCGCTCCTCCTCCGCTTCGAGCTGGCGTTCGAGGTGGCGATTTGTCTCTTCGAGCTCGGCGACGCGCTCCTTCAGCGACGCGCGCCCCAGCAGCCGGTCAAGCATGGGAGCTACTGGCTCCGGCGACCGGCTTAAAACTGGCTGCCGGCGACAGGCTACACCGCGCTGTCGGGCACCGCGTCGGCCGTGTCCGCGACCGACAGCAGCTGGGCCGCGTGGTCGGCCTTCGCGAGGAACACCTCGCTGAGGCTGGGCGGGTTCCGGATGTCGGCGGACTCCAGGACCGCCTCGGGGACCGCGAGCGTGTCCGCCGGCACCTCCTCGTCCCCGCGGACGGGGAAGTGACGCCGGCCCAGCTTCATCACCAGGGGCATGTCTGTCCGTGTTACCCCCTCGTCGCCGTACAACTGCTGGTTCACTCGCTCGTGCTGGTCCCGACACATCGCGGCCCCGCCCTCGCGTGGCTCCACGTAGAGGCGGCCGAGGTAGTAGCCGCGTGAGAACTGTTCGAACATCGGTACGCGTGAACGATGCACATACATATATAAAAGCCTTCGGCGAAATCCTCTTGTCGGCGGGCTATTCTACCGCTAACAGCCTCCTCTGAATCCGCCGCGGGTCCCGGCCACCGGGATACCCGCCGTGGTGACCGGACACGGATACGGGCCGCCCGGCGTGGCTACTTGAATCACCGGCTCTACTTTTATAGCGGTATCATGAATGGTAATGGAAGATACCGGAACATTTGAGTGAGAAACCCCCAGGGTATGGTGTATGGACGGTACCGAACCCAGATACTCTGTCCCCGAGTCAGTCCTCGAACACCTGTGGGCTGCTCACGACACGGCCGGAGACGAGGACGCGCTGTATCACCTCCGCGAAGCGATACAGATCGCCGAGAGCGAGGTCGAGGCCGTCGCCGACATCGAGGAAGTCGTCGAGTAGTCCCGTCCGCGGTCCGATGCCCGTTCCGGGGGGACGGTCCATCGCGGCTGGTGACCGACACGGCTGTGCCGCATCCATCGCTCGGTAGGGGGCGAGTGAACCGACAGTGTTTCCGACCGCGCCATCGCAGGGACTGTATGGACAAGCGGGGACCGCTCCCACGGACGTACGCGCGATACTACTTGGAGAACGCGCCGAGCCTGGTGTGGCTGGTCGTCGTCAACGCCGTGGCCGTCCTCGTCGGAGTCCGCTACTACGTCGAGACGATGCCCGGCGTCTCGACCTTTCTCTGGCCGCTGTACGCCGACTCGCCGACCGCCCTGTTCCTCATGACGCTGTCGCTGGTGACGCTGTGGCCGGCTCTCGGTGGCTCGCTGGACGACATGCCGATGAACCGCCCGCTGGCCTACCTCCACACCATCGCCCTGGTGTGGCTGGTGAAAATGGGCGTCTGGACGGTCGTCGCGCTGAACCTCGGGTTCGACGTGTACTTCCCCGCGCTGTGGGCCTACTTCGGGATTATCGTCACGCACGTCGGCTTCGTCGCCGAGGGGGCCTTAGTCCCACACTACGCGCGGACGACCCGCGGCGCGCTGGCGACGGCGCTGGTCCTGGCGCTTGCCAACGACGTGCTGGACTACGGCTTCGGCTACTACCCGCCGCTGCGCTACGACCCCGGCCCCGCGCTCGTCGTCGCCACCGTGGCCCTGTCGGTCGGTTCGGTGGCACTGGCGGCCCGTTGGTTGCCCCGACTCGACGAGAGCGGTGTATAAACGCTCTTGGACTAGCTCGGACGGTTTCGAGCGGACGTGAACGACACGAACGAACGGGCCGGTTTTTATTTCAGGGACGCTCATAGGTCGGTAGATGACTCACCGGCACACGCTGCTCGTCGTGTCGGTCGCCCTCGCCATGCTGGTCTCGCCGACCATACTGGCCCAGGAGACCGCGACGGCGACCCGGAACACGACCAACGAGAGCGGGGAGACCGCTGGGATGGGGGCGCAGTTGACGGCGTTCACTCAGTCTACGTCCTCGGCGGTGAACGACTCCGTCGAGAACGGGATGTGGAAGGCGGGGTTCAATCAGTCAAACGCCAGCGACAGGGCCCGTCTTGTCCGGGACCGGACGGGGACCCTGGAGCAACGGCTGGACCGGCTCCAGTCCCGGAACGAGAGCCTGACGGAGCGCTACGAGAACGGCTCGCTCCCGGAACCGGCCTACATCGCCCGGCAGAGCCGACTCAACGCCCGCATCGACGCGCTGCGGACGGCGGTCAACGACACCGACGAGGCCGCGACCCGGGCCGGCGTGAACGACAGCCGGCTGGAACACCTCAGGCGGAACGCGTCCGACCTGACCGGTCCGGAGGTCGCGGCCATCGCCCGCGGGCTGGGCGGCGGGCCGCCGGACGACCGGGACGAGCGTGGGCCCCCAGTGAACCGGACGGGGGGTGACCAAGCCGGCGAGCGCGGACCGCCAGCGAACCGAACCGGGGGCGACCAAGCCGGCGAGCGCGGACCGCCAGCGAACCGGACTGAGGGCGGGGACACACCGGGCTCGGGCAATGCTCCGGACGGCAGACCATCGGGTCCCTCGGACTCCGATGACGGCAGTGATTCAACGCGGGCCGGGAACGGCGGTTCGGAGGGTGGAAATGATGATGGTTCCGACGACGGTGACAGCGACGACTCGGACGCCGGGAACGGCGGCTCGGACGCCAGTGACCGCGGCGGTTCGGGCGCAGGGAACGGTGGCGGTCCAGACGCCGGAAACAACGACGGTTCGGACGCCGGGAACGGTGGCGGTTCAGATGCCGGGAATAACGATGGTTCGGACGCCGGGAACGGTGGCGGTTCAGATGCCGGGAACAACGACGGTTCGGACGCCGGTGGCAGTGACAACTCGAACGCTGGGAACGGCGGCGGCTCGGACGCCAGTGACCGCGGCGGTTCGGGCGCCGGGAACGGAGGCGGGAACGGCGGCGGTGCGCCCGGTCGCTCCGGAAACTGACGGATAGTTGAGGGTCACCCTTTTTTACCACGGCCCATTACGTCAGGTGAATGGACTCCGCCGAGTTGCTCGACTTGCTTGGAAACGCCAACCGCCGGCGGATTCTGCGCCTGCTCGCGCACAAGCCCTGCTACGTCACCGAGATAAGCGAGTATCTCGGCGTCAGCCCGAAAGCCGTCATCGACCACCTCAAGAAGCTGGAGGCGGCGGGGATGGTCGACTCGCGGACCGACGACCAGCGACGGAAGTACTTCTCTATCGCGCGGAACCTCCGGCTCGAGGTCCGCGTCTCGCCGTACGAGTTCGGGACCAAGAGCGCCTACCCGTCCAACACTGGGCTCGACATCTCCACGTGTCGGCACCTCTCCATCGAAGTGGAGGACGAGGACGGCGGCGACCTCCGGGACATGGCCCGACAGCTCGCGCGGCTCGAACAGCTGGAAAACGAGCTGTCGCTGGCACAGCGATGGGTCCAGGGCCGAGTGACCGACATCCGCGACCGGTTCGACGACGCCGTCGAGGACGGCGAGGGACGGCTGTACGCGGAGCTCGTGAGCGCGCTCACCCCCGGTCCGGCGTCCGTACAGTCGCTGGCCCGCGAGATTGAGGCCCCGCCGGAACTCGTCGAGAAGGCACTCGGTGACCTGGCCGACGAGGGCGTCGTCGAGCGGACCGACGACGGCTGGCAGCTGCGTTAGAGCTCGCGGGTCAGTCCGGCACGGAGGTCCCGGCCGAAGTAGTGGCCGCCCAGCGAGAGCACCAGCCCGACGGCGGCGGCGATGGCGAACAGCCGCGTCCCGTTCAGGCCGGCGAGCAACTGCGGGAGCAGCGAGGTGACGACCGACAGCCCGGCCAGCAGGCCGCCGGCGACGGCCGTCTCGGCGTAGCGGCGTTCGCGGTCCAGCAGGCCGTGGACGAACGCCCCCACGGGGATACCGGCGAACGCGGTGAACGGAATCATCGGGATGAGACTGCCGAGCGTCATCCCGCCGCCGATGGCGACGAACGCGACCACCAGCGCCCGGACCGAGAAGTAACTGCCGCCGGACTCGTCGGCGCTCTCGTCCGTCAGCGGGCCGGTCGACGCCTCCGTCACGTCGGTGACCGGGTCGGCGTCCGAGTCGCGGCTTCGTTCCGCCGTCTGTTCGGACATACGTCCACTGTGCTCGCTGGACCTATGTCTGTTGTGGGCGCGTCTGACACGCGTCAGCCACCGGGACACCGCGGCACCGGCCCGGCCGGGGCGAACGAGTGGGTTCAAGTCACACCGGCCAGAACTGGCGGATATGAACGCAGGCGACCGGGTCCGCGTCGACCGCGCGGACCAGCGCTACGAGGGCGTCTTGCTCCCCTCCAGCACGGACGACCACCTCGTGGTCAAGCTCGACGGGGGGTACAACGTGGGTATCGACCGCGACGCCGCGAGCGTCGACGTACTCGAGTCCGACGTCTACGACGTCGAGAGCGCACAGGACGAGGAGGCGAGTTCGGAGATAGAGTTCGACGACGACCTCCCGACGGTGTCGCTCATCTCGACCGGCGGGACCATCGCCTCGACCGTCGACT
The DNA here is from genome assembly GCF_025457605.1 of Haloarcula laminariae. Lineage (NCBI taxonomy): Archaea > Methanobacteriati > Methanobacteriota > Halobacteria > Halobacteriales > Haloarculaceae > Haloarcula > Haloarcula laminariae. Next base: position 792,757 of record NZ_JAMZFY010000002.1, read on the forward strand.
ACCGCACCGGCGCGGTGACGGCACAGTTCGACGCCGAGGACGTCCTCCGGGCGGTACCGGACCTGGCGGGGATGGCCAACTACCGGGGCCGGGTCGTCGCCAACATCCTCTCGGAGAACATGACTCCGGACGTGTGGCAGGACCTCGCGAGCGCCATCCGCGACGAAATCGAGGCCGGGGCCGACGGCGTCGTCGTCATGCACGGCACCGACACGATGCAGTTCACCGCCTCGGCGATGGCTTTCATGCTCGATACGCCGGTCCCCATCGTCTTCACCGGCAGCCAGCGGTCGGCCGACCGCCCCTCTTCGGACAACGTGATGAACGCCGTCTCGGCCGTCGAGGCGGCCAAAAGCGACTGCGCGGAGGTGCTGGTCTGTATGCACGAGACCGAGGCCGACGACCGCTGTGCGCTCCACCGGGGCACCCGCGTCCGGAAGAACCACACCTCCCGCCGGGACGCCTTCGAGACGGTGGGCGCAAAGCCCCTGGGCGTCGTCGACTACGACACCGACGGCGAGAGCGCAGTGTCGTTCCGCCGGGAGTACGAGTCCCGCGGCGAGGCGGAGCTGGCGCTGCACGACGACCTGGCGACCGACGTGGAGCTCGTGAAGTTCACGCCGGGGATGGACCCCGGACTGCTGGAAGCCGCCGCCGAGGGAAGCGACGGGCTGGTAATCGAGGGGACCGGCCTGGGCCACGTCAACACCGACTGGATATCGGTCATCGAGGACCTCGATATCCCCGTCGTGATGACCAGCCAGTGTCTCGAAGGCCGGGTGTGTGACCGCGTCTACGACACGGGCCGCGACCTGCTCGACGCCGGCGTCGTCGAGGGCGAGGACATGCTGCCCGGCACCGCGAAGGTCAAGCTGATGTGGGCGCTCGCAAACAGCGACGACGCCGCCGACACGATGGCGACGCCGCTGGCCGGCGAGATCCAGCAGCGGTCGACGCCGTGGCTCTGACGCCGTTGCGCCCGGCGGCGGGCGGCCAGCGGTAGACGCCGAGCCACCGGCGGCCGCGCCGAACGCACACGGACCGCGCCGGAAACCATTTATCAGCGGACCGGCACGGTGGAGACATGGCTTCCCTCCCCGTCGAGATTCTGCTGGGCATCTATCTGGGGCTGCTCGTTGGCGTCATCCCGGCGCTGGTCTCGTGGGCCCTGGGATTTACGTTCAAGTACTTCACCGGGGTCTCCATCCCCGGGCTCGGTGTCGTCGTCCTCGCCATCGCGCTGGCCGGCGTCAGCGGCGGCCTGCTGGCCCTTGCCGACAAGTCCATCACGTCGGCGCCCAACGCCGAGCGCGTCGTCACCGCCATCCTCCTGGTCGGGATGGTGTCGCTGTACGCCCACAGCAAGGGCGACAAGATGGGCGCGGAGTTCCCGCGGCGGCTCTCGCTGCGGGGACTGCGGGACAAGCGCCTCTCGGCCGACGTGGTGGAGCTGGTCGGTGGGCGCGACGAGGTCCGGATTCGCGTGGCCGGCGACGTGGCCGACATGGAGGGGTATCCGCCCCTGCCGGAGTCGCTGCGGGCCGAGATACGCGACGGGGAGTGGACCTTCCCCGTCGACCTCCGCATCGGCGAACTCGAAGCGCGACTCGAGGAGCGCCTGCAGACGGAGTTCGACCTCGGCGACGTGGCCGTCAGTATCGACGAGAAGGGGCGGGCGACCGTCGTCGCCGCGCCGCCGTTCTCGGGGCTCTCGAAGCGAATCACCGACGGCCGCCACGCGGTGTCGGTCGACGCCCTGCTCCCGACCGGGCTCGCCCGCAACGACGAGGTGACGGTGCTGACGCCCGACGCCGAGGTGCGGGGGACCGTCATCAGTGGACGGACGAAAGACGCCGAGAAAGGCGTCGAGAAAGCCGCCGAGACGCCTGACCCGCCGTCAGTGGCCGACGCCGACGCGCCGCCGGCGGCCGTGCGGGCACCGACGACGACCGGCGGCGAGGGCCGGCTGACCGTCGCGGTGAACCGGACCGACGCGGGACCGCTCCTGCGGGCCGACAGCGCGAAGGTAATCGTCGAACCCCGGGGCACCCGCCGCGAGTACGAACTCATCTCCCTGCTGCGTCGCGCCGGCAACCGCTTCCGGCGAGTGACCCTCGACGCCGAGAGCGAACTCGCCGGCAGTACGCTCCGCGCGGCGCGCGTCCGCGAGAGCTACGGCATCGCGGTCCTGGCCGTCCGGAAACCGGGCGGCTGGCGGCTGGCACCCCGGGGCGACACCGAACTCGTGGCCGGCGAGGAGCTGTACGTCGTCGGGACGAGGGACGCGCTGGACGCGTTCGAGGAGGTGGCCCGATGACCCTCCTGCAGGTCAACTGGGCGATCAGCGACCCGGTGATACTCGCCGCACAGCTGGTCGGCACCGGGGTCGCCGCCGCGGCGGCCGCCGCCCTCGTCGCTCTCGTCTACCGCTGGTACGTCCGCGAGCGGGTCCCGACGGGGCTGGGCGTCCTCTTCGGGCTGACCGTCGTGACGGCGTATCTGGGGACCAAGGGCGCGCTGGGCGCCGTCATCTCTGACCCGGGGTCACAGAGCGCCATCCTCCGGTCGAGCGACGTGTTGCCGAACCTCGCCGCCTTCGCGCTGGGGGCGCTGGGCTCCTCGGTCGGCATCCGCGTGGGCGACGTCGTCGGGACGGACCTCTTTGCCGCGACCGGCGGCCGGACCGTCGACGCCGACGTGAGCGAAATCGTCCAGACTGTCGGTCGGGTCACCTCGGTGAAGCTCCCGGAGGACGTCGACGATATCGTCGGCTACGACCCGATGCCGGCGGCGACGAAACAGACGTTCGCGGGCAAGCGGTTCCTCTTCCCCCGCCGGCTGACGAAGACCGAACTCAGAGAGCGCCTCGTCAGCCGGCTCAAGACCGACTACGGCGTGGGCCACGTCGACCTCGAACTCGAGGACGACGGCACCGTCGAGTACATCGCCGTCGGCTCGCGGGCCGCCGGTATCGGCCCCACGCTTCCGCCGGCGACCAACGCCGTCGCAGTGCGGGCCGACCCGGCCCACGCCGCCAGCTCGGGCGACCTCGTGCAGGTGTGGGACACCGACCCCGCCGAACGGGTGTTGACCGGCGAACTGCGCGGTGTCGCGGGCGACGTGGTCACCATCGCCGTCGACGCGGACGACACGTCGAAGCTCGACCCGACCCGGGAGTACAAACTGGTGACGCTCCCCGTCCAGGACCGTCCCGACCGGGAGTTCGCCTCCCTGCTCCGGGCCGCCGACGAGACGATGGGGACTATCGCCGTCCCCGCGGGCAGCGAACTCGTCGGCACGCCCGTCGGCGAGCTCGGCGTGACTGTCGCGGCCATCACCGGGCCGGACAGACAGCCGGAGCCGATTCCCTCGCGGGACAGAGTGCTCGACGACGGCGACGTGGTCTACGCCATCGCGACGCCGGAGGCGCTCCGACGGGTCGAGGCGGCCGCAGGCCGGACGCGGCCGCCCGAGGTAGCCGACGCGGCCACGGACGAGTCGGGCGCGACCGACGGCGACCTCGTCGGGGACAGCGCCGGCGGAGACGACGCCGAACTGACCGACGAGGACGCGCGGAACTGACCGCCACAGCGGCACAACGCTCAAGTCGGACGCTCTCCGGGGTCCCGTATGGAGTGGAAACTGTTCGCGCACCTCCGCGACGCCGCCGGCGACGAGACGGTCAGTGTCGATGTCGAGCCCGGCGCGACCGTCGGGGAGGCCCTCGCCGCGCTGGTCGAGACCGAGCCGGCGCTGCGAGCGGCGCTGTTCGAGGACGGCGACCTGGCCGACCACATCCGCCTGCTGGTCGACGGCGAGGACGCCTTCGCCGACGCGGCGGGGCTGGAGACGGTCGTGACCGAGGAGACCGAGTTAGCGCTGTTTCCCCCGGTCAGCGGCGGCTGAGGGCTCTGTCCTGACGTAGCGGTCAAAAAAGGTCGGGGTCGGACGTTCGCTTCCGCGGGCGTCTCGATTGCCGCGCGGTTACACCGCGCGAATCGGAGACGGTGGCTTCAGGCCAGCTTCTCGATGTTCTCGACCACGGCCTCGGCGTACTCGGAGGTCGAGAGCTTCTCGCCGCCCTCGATCTGTCGCTCAAGGTCGTAGGTGACCTTGCCGCTGGAGATGGTCTCCTCGACGGCGTCGCGAACGAGCTGACCGGCGTCCTTCCAGCCCATGTATTCGAGCATCAGCCGGCCGGAGAGAATCATCGCGGTCGGGTTGACCTTGTTCTCGCCGGCGTACTTGGGGGCCGAGCCGTGGACCGGCTCCGCCAGACAGCGGGCCTCGCCGAAGTTCGCGCCGGGGGCGATGCCCAGACCGCCAATCTGTGCGCCGGCGGCGTCGGACATGTAGTCCCCGTTGAGGTTCATCGTCGCGATGACGTCGTACTCGTCGGTCCGGGTCAGGAGCTGCTGGAGCATGTTGTCCGCGATGCGGTCGTTGACGACCAGCGTGCCCTCGGGGGCCTCGCCGTCGTACTCCTCCCAGAGCTCGTCCTCGGTGATGACCGAGTCGTCGTACTCCTCTTCGGCGACCTCGTAGCCCCAGTCGCGGAAGGCGCCCTCGGTGAACTTCATGATGTTGCCCTTGTGGACAAGCGTGACCGAGTCGCGGTCCTCCTCGATGGCGTAGTCGATGGCCTCACGGACCAGCCGCTTGGTCCCGTACTCGGTAATCGGCTTGATGCCGATGCCGACCGGACCGTCGTGGATGGTCGAATCGTAGCCCATGTCCTCCTCGACGAACTCCTTGACCTCCTGGACCTCGTCGGTGCCGGCCTCCCACTCGATGCCGGCGTAGACGTCCTCGGTGTTCTCCCGGAACGTGACCATGTCCATCTCGCCGGGGTTCTTCACGGGGGAGGGGACGCCGTCGAGGTGGTAGGTCGGTCGGACGTTCGCGTAGAGGTCGAGCGTCTTCCGGAGCGCGACGTTCAGCGAGCGGAAGCCGGCGCCGACGGGGGTCGTCAGCGGCCCCTTGATGGCGACGTTGAACTCCTTGATGGCCTCGACGGTGTCGTCGGGGAGGTTCTCGTCGTACATCTCGCGGGCGCTGGAGCCGGCGTAGACCCGCATCCAGGAGATGTCACGACCGGTGGCCTCGGCGGCCGCTTCGAGGACCTTCTGGGCGGCCGGGCCCACGTCCGTCCCGATACCGTCCCCGTGGATGATAGGTATAATCGGGTTCTCGGGAACGTCGAGTTCGTCGTCGTCTGTCACTTCAATCTGCTGTCCCTCGTCCGGGACGTCCACTTTGTCGTAGTCGTAGCCCATATCGTCGCCCATGATAGTTGTGCCTAAATTACTGCCGCTTTCTCACAAACTTGGTAACGCACCCCACCCGCCGGTCGGGTTCGACGTTCTCGGCGCCGGCGGCGTCCAGCGGCGGGGAACATGCTTTCCGTCCGACAGTCGAACCGGACAGTATGCACGTGGCAGTCCACGGCGGCGCCGGGAGCCCGTCCGAGGCGCCGGCCGACCGACAGCGGACACTCGCTGACGCGGCAGCGACCGCCAGCAGCGCAGACACGCCCCTCGACGCCGTCCGGGCGGCCGTCCGCCCGCTGGAGCGGGACCCCGCGTTCAACGCCGGCGTCGGCGGCGCGGTCCAGAGCGACGGCGTCGTCCGCACCGAGGCCGGCGTGATGACCGACGACGGGGTCACCGGGGCCGCGGCGGGGCTGACGGGCGTGGCCCGCGCCGCCGACGTGGCCGCCGTCGTCGCCCGCGAGACGCCCCACCTGCTGGTGGCCGGCGACCCGGCGGTCGAGCTGGCCGCCGCGAGCGGCATCGAGACGGGCGTGGAGCTGCTGACCGACGGGACGCGCCGCCGCTACGCGGAGGCCGACCCGCCCGACCACGGGACCGACGCCCACCTCGACTGGGTCCGGGACCGCTTTGGCGGCACCGACACCGTCGGCGCGGTGGCGACCGACGGCGAGCGGCTGGCGGCGGCGACCTCGACCGCCGGTCGCTGGTTCGCGCTGGCGGGCCGCGTCGGCGACGTGCCACAGCGGGGAGCCGGCTTCTTCGCCGACGACCGCGGCGGCGCCAGCGCCACCGGCGAGGGCGAGGCCATCGCCAGGTTCGGACTGGCCCGGCGAGCGGTCGAACTGCTCGACACCTTCGGTCCGCGGAACGCCGCCGACACGGCTATCGCCGAGTTCGAGGCCGAAACCGGCGGCCGGGCCGGCGTGCTCGTGTTGGACCACGAGGGCCGGGTCGGCAGCGAACGCAACACCGCCGTGATGCAGACGGCCCGCGGGTCGGCCGACTGAGCGCCGGCCCGATGGAAATTCATTTGCCGGCCACACCCGAACCAGTCGGATATGAGTGACGTGGACTTCGACGCCGAGCAGTACGAGAAGTGTCGCGAGGCCGGGAAAATCCTCGCACAGGTGCGCGACGAGGCCGCCGAGCGCGTCGAGGTGGGCGCCTCCCACCTCGAAGTCGCCGAGTGGGCCGAAAACGAGATTCGGGAGCTGGGCGGCGAGCCCGCCTTCCCGGTCAACATCTCCATCGACGAGGAGGCCGCCCACGCCACGCCCGAACGGGACGACGACAGCACGTTCGGCGAGGAGATGGTCAACCTGGACATCGGCGTCCACGTCGACGGCTGGCTCGCCGACACCGCCGTGACGGTCGACCTCTCGGGACAGGACGAGCTGGCCGACGCCTCCGCCGAGGCGCTCGACGCCGCACTGGAGGTCGCGGGGCCGGGCGTCGACGTGGGCGAGATAGGTGCCGCGGTCGAGGACGTTATCGAGGGGTACGGGTTCAACCCCGTCGTCAACCTCACCGGCCACGGGCTGGGCCACTGGGAGCAACACACCGCGCCGAACATCCCGAACCGCGAGGTGGCCCAGGGGGCGACCCTGTCGCCGGGCGACGTGGTCGCCATCGAGCCGTTCGCGACGGACGGCCGCGGCAAGGTCAAGGAGGGGTCCAGCGAGGAGATTTTCGCGCTCGAACGCGAGGGCAACATCCGGGACCGAACCGCCCGGCAGGTGCTCGACCAGGTCACCGAGGAGTTCAAGACCCTGCCGTTTGCCGCCCGCTGGCTCGACTCCCCGCGGGCGAAGATGGCGCTGCGCCGGCTCACACAGCAGGACATGGTCCACGGCTACCCCGTGCTGAAAGAGGCAGACGGAAAGTACGTCAGCCAGAAGGAACACACCGTCATCGTGACCGACGACGGCGTGGAAGTGACGACGCGCTCGCGGTAGAGTCTCCGTTCGTCCGAGCGCGGTTCGCGGGACCGAACGAAGTGAGGTCCCGTTTTTTCGCCCACGTTTTTCGAGGAGCGGTCCGCGAGTAGAGCGAGCGGACCCGACGACGAAAAAGGTGGGAGGACGGCGTGGAAGTGACGACGCGCTCGCAGTAGCGCGGTCGCTTGCGGTACCGATTTGTCCGTAGGTCCGGGGCAGTCTCCCGACGGCGAAAACGTGGAGGAATCGCTCGCGTATTTTAACGGAACTCGACGGCGGGGCGTTCCCGACGAACAGGGCGGCTCAGGCGTTGTTCATCCGCGTGCTCGTCGTCGCGCCACAGACCTGGCACTCGCTGACCCGGTAGGGCTCGCGCGAGAACTCGGCGTTCTCGGCTTTGGTGCTCTCGGTCTGTATCTGGACGCTGACCGCGTGGGGCGTGTCGCGCCCGCAGTCCGAACACGCCTCCGACATATCGACCCCGTCGTTTGTCGTAGCCATTCTACCCGATACTCCCGCCGATAATAGCATAAAAACCCTCTACCGTTCCGTCCGTTCAGACCGTTTATCCCCCTAATAGGGGCCGATTGCTGCGGTCGTCGGTTGCCGCGGTCGACAGCCCATTTCGGCGCTGTTCTCAGCCACTGATATTCGGTTCAACCCGTGAACGGCCGAAATATTTATATACTATGTTCGGCCGGTCGAAGTGGTTTTGCACCGGGAACCGGAGCCACCTGTATGGACAGCGTCTTCGCGCCGTGGCGCATCGAGTGGGTCGAACGAGAGGAGCGAAACCCCGACGAGGACTGTGTCTTCTGTGCGTTCCGTGACGACGGGGCCGACCGCGAGAACCGCGTCGTCGCCCGTAGCGACCGCGCGTTCGTCCTGCTGAACAACTACCCGTACAACCCCGGCCACGTGATGGTCATCCCCCACGACCACACGGGCGAGTACGGCGACCTCGACGACGAGACGCTGCTTGACCACGCCCGGCTGAAACAGCGGGCCTTCGACGCGCTGGAGCGGGGGCTTGGGCCGGACGCGTTCAACGCCGGCCTGAACCTGGGCGGGTCCGCCGCCGGCGGGTCCATCGACGACCACCTCCACACCCACGTCGTCCCGCGCTGGGAGGGCGACACCAACTTCATGCCCGTGGTCGGGGACACGCAGGTCATCGTCGAGGCCGTCGACGACAGCTACGGCCGGATACACGAGGCGTTCGCCGAGCAGGACGGGACCACCGTCCCCGGGCCCGACGCCGCCGTCCGGGTCGAGGCGCCTCCGAAGGGGCTTTAGCCGCCACCGACAACTCCAGGATAGATGTCGCGACGGGGCACACTCCGGCGGGTCGGCCTGCTGGTCCTCGGCGTCAACCTCGCGCTGGCGGCGCTGAAAGGCGTCGTCTGGCTCACGACGGGGAGCCTGGCCGTCCAGGGCGAGGCGGTCAACAGTGCCGCCGACACCGCCTACTCGCTGGTCATCGTCGCCGGGCTCTACCTGACGACCCGGCCGCCGGACTTCGAACACCCCCACGGCCACGAGCGCATCGAGCCGTTCGTCTCGCTGTTTGTCGCCGCGGGCATCTTCTTGGCCGGCGGCGTCGTCCTCTGGCAGGCGATAGGGGCGCTGGCGGCCGGAACCGTCGCCGTCACGCAGGGCCCCTACGCCGTGGGCGTCCTCCTGCTGTCGGCGGTCGCGAAGTACGGGCTCTACCGCTACTGTCTGGCCGCCGGCACCGAGACCAACTCCCCGGCGCTGGTCGCGACGGCCAAGGACAACCGCAACGACATCCTCACCGCCGGGGCGGCGCTGGTGGGCGTCGCCGGCGCGACCGCCGGCTACCCGCTCGCGGACCCGCTGGCGGCCATCGTCGTCGCCGTCGGCATCCTCTACACCGGCTACGAGGTGGTCCGGGACAACGTCGCCTATCTGGTGGGGGCGGCCCCGCCGGAAGACCTCCGGCGGGAGATTCTCGAACGCGCGCTGGCCCACGACCAGGTCCGGGGCGCCCACGACGTCATCGCCCACTACGTCGGCCCCGAGATAGACGTGAGCCTCCACATCGAGGTCGAGGGCGAACTCACGCTGTACGAGGCCCACAACATCGAGACGGAGGTCATCAAGTCGGTGCAGGCGTTGCCGGAGGTCGACGACGTGTTCGTCCACGTCGACCCGAAGGAACTGGGCGAGTGGAAGGACGACGACGAGGTCGAGCGGCTCGCGGACCTGGAATGACGGGACGAGGGGGTCGTCGCGGGTTCCCGCGGCGGCCACCTGACGAAGGAAGTTAAGACCATCAGCGCCGCGCGGTTCGCGGCGGACTTTATGGCGGATGCGGCCGTCCGGTACGGTATGACGGACGACAGCGACGGTACGACGTTCAGGCTCGGACGGCTCGTCTTCGGCCTCGGGATGGCGCTGCAGGCCTCCGAGGACTTCCGGGACATGGACGACACCGTCGAGTACGCCGAGTCGGCGGGGGTGCCGCTCCCGGACCTGCTCGCGCCGCTGGCCTCTGGGATGATGTTCGTCGGGGGTCTGGGCGTCGCCTTCTGGCGGCTCCCCCGTCTCGCGACGGGTGCGGTCGCCAGCTTCCTGGCGGTGGTGACCCTGACGATGCACGACTTCTGGAACGCCGACCCGGAGGACCGGGACGGCGAACGGCTCGCCTTCTTCGGCAACATGGCGATGTTCGGCGCCGCGCTGGCGTTCCTGCGGGAAGCCTGGAGCGGCGACTGAACGCTAAAACCGTATCAGTCGGCCAGCGGCGCCCGCTCGACCGGCTCGCCGAAGGCGTAGACGGTGCTGTGGCTCGTGATCTCGACGTCGACGAAATCGCCAACTTCCAGCCCGCGTTCCTCGGCGTCGACGATGACGACCTGCCGGTAGGCCTCGTCGTAGCCCACCAGCGACTCGTCGGTCCCGTCCTCGACCAGCAACACGGAGGAGGTCCGGCCGACCATCTCCTCGTGGGCCGCGCCGACCACGTCCATCTTCAGTTCGCTCATGGCCTTCGAGCGGTCCTTCTTGGTCTGGCCGCCCAGCCCCTTCATGTCGGCGGCGTCGGTGCCGGGCCGCTTCGAGAACCGCGTGACGTTGATCTTCTCCGGGGTCGTCTCCCGGAGCAGCGCCATCGACTGCTCGTGGTCTTCGCCGTCCTCGGTGGGGAAGCCCACGATGAAGTCCGTCGAGAGGGTCCAGTAGTCGAGCGCGTCGTCGAAGGCGTCGACCACGTCGAGGTACTCGTCGACGCTGTGCTGGCGGCGCATGTCCGCGAGCACGTCGTCGCTGCCGGACTGGACCGGCGCGTGGATGAAGTTGTACAGCTCGTCGTGTTCAGCGAAGACCGCCGCGAGCTCCTCGCGCACGCCGTGGAGGCCCTTCGGGTTCGCCATCCCGACCCGGACCCGGAACTCGCCGTCTATCTCGGTACAGATGCGGTCCAGTAGCTCGGGCAGCAGGCTCGTCCCCTGGTTGGTGTCCCAGCCGTAGACGCCGGTGTCCTGGCCCGTGATGCGGATCTCCTTCGCGCCGGCGTGGACCAGCGCGCGGGCCTTCTCGACGTTCTCGGCGACCGACGGCGACTCGATGCGGCCCGTGGCCTGCTTCGTGATGCAGTACGAGCAGTCGCTCATACAGCCCCGGGCGATGGGGAGGATGCCGACGACGCCGTTGATGACCGTCTCCGTGTCGGGTGTCACCGTGGGACACTCCCCGTTGAGGACGTACTGGGGCACGTCGTCCCAGTGCAGCACCTCGGCGTCGAGGCCGGCCTCGCGGAACTCGTCGCCCTGGGCTAACGCCATACACCCCGTGACGACGAGGTCGGCGGGGGTCTCCGAATCCAGTTCTTTGGCCCGGCTGAGCATGTTGCGCTCGGTCTTCTCCAGCACCGTGCAGGTGTTGAGGATGGCCACGTCGGCCGACTCGGCATCGTCGGCCGGGTGGTGGCCGCCCTCGCGGAGCGCCTGCTCTATCTGCTGGGTCTCACCTCTGTTGGAGGTGCACCCGTACGTCTCGATGTGATAGCGGGCCATCGGTTAGTACGATTCAGTGGGCTGAGAGCAAAAAGGGCGACGGATTGGCCGCCGAGCGCGCTCGGGGCGCCACGACCCGACACTCGCTGCTGTACTCCCGCTCACGACACCGAAATGAGTTCGAACACGACCCGGAGGAGCGGGAACCGTCGCTCGTCGGTCTGGAACCACAGACTCACCGCCGTCCCGGCCGCGAGGGCGGCCAGCCCGGCGAGCGGCCCGACCAGCAGGGACAGCGCCTCGCCGACGGGCGCGGCCCACGTGGCGGCGACGGCCACGACCACGGCGAGCGGGGTCGCGTCCGCGAGCGCGGTCAGGAAGCCCATCAGCGTTCCGACCGCTGGTCGTGCCACTCCTCGACGATGGTGTCGCCGCTCGACGCGCCGATACGCTCGGCCCCGGCCTCGAACATCGCCTCGGCCTCGGCCCAGGAGCCGATGCCGCCGCTGGCTTTGACCGGCCGGTACTGGCTGAGGAGTTCGACGTCCTCGACGGTCGCACCGCCCTCGGAGAAGCCGGTGGCCGTCTTGCAGTAGGCGGCGCCGGCGTCCGCCACCAGCCCCCCGACCCGGTGGAGTTCCGACTCCGAAAGCAGCGGCGCTTCGACGATGACCTTCACCGGAATCGGGACGGCGGCGACGACCTCCGAGAGGTGGTCGCGGACGGCCTCGTCCTCGCCGGCCTTGAGCCGGCCGACGTTACAGACCACGTCGAGTTCGTCTGCCCCCTCGTCCCAGGCGGTCCGGGCCGCCGAGCAGACGGCGTCCGTCGCCCCCTGGCCGTGCGGGAAGTCGACGACCGCGGTCACGGGGACGTTCGCGTACTCGGTCGCCAGCGGGAGCGCCCACGGCGGGAGACAGGCCCGCATCCCGTACTGCAGCGCCGCGTCCAGGCAGTCGCGGACCGCCTCGGGGCCCGTCGTCGGTCCCAGCACCGTGTGTTCGATGCGGTCGGGTACGTCGTCCATACCCGGTATGCAGATGGCACGCACCTAAACGTCCCGGCACGGAGGCCGGAAGCTTTTCCTCGCCCCGGAGCGCCGTGGGGGATATGATATTGCCGTCGGGGTTCGGGTTACCGCCGCTGCCGTATCTGGTCGCGCTCGTCGGCGGGGCGTTCCTCATCGCCGCGCTGCTGGTCGCGCTGGAACCGCCCGTCGACCAGCGGACCGTCGTCGCGCTGGCCCCGTGGATGGCGCTGGGGGGCGCCCTGCACGCGCTCAACCAGCCGCCAATCGAGCTGTACGACGCGGCGCTGGTCCCCCTCTTTGGCACGCCGTCGGTGTATCTCACCACGTTCAACCTCATGGGCGCGGTGTGGCTCCTGCTCTCGTTTTTCGGCGTCCGCACCGGCAACAGCGGGAACATCTCGCGCAACCTCGGGCTGGTCGGGACGGGCGTCCTGACCGTCATCCTGCTGCTGTCCGCCGTCACCGCCCTCCGGTCCGGCCTCGTCGACCCGGTCTGGCCCGCGCTGTCGGTGCTGCTCTCGCTGTTCGTCGCCGCCATCGCCGTGCTCGCCGTTGCGCTCTGGCGGACGCCGCTCATCATCCGGGCGCGCTACGCCGCCCCGACCGTCGTCTTCGCCCACGTCTTCGACGGCATCTCGACGGCTATCGGGACCGACGTGCTCGGCGTCGGCGAGCGCTCGCCCGTCCCGCGGGCCATCATGGAGTTCGCCGCGGGGCTGCCGACGGCATCGGCCATCGGGAGCGGGTGGCTGTTCGTCCTCGTGAAGCTGCTCGTCGCGGTCGCCGTCGTCGTCCTCATGGACGACTACCTGAACGACGAACCCGTCGAGGCGAGTCTGGTCCTCTCGCTCGTGACCGCCGTCGGCCTCGGGCCGGCGACGAACAACGTCGTCCTGTTCCTCTTCGCCGGCTGACTTCGGCTACTCCTCCTCGGACAGCCGTTCCGAGAGGTTGCGGTACATGATGCCGTAGAGAAACGCCGCCGCCAACAGCCCGAGCCCGATACCGAGAACCGGGGACTGGCCCGTCCCCCCGGCGATGCGCTGGGCGCCTACCGCCAGAAAGCCGAGTAGCAGGCCGAACACCAGGGCGATGAGCCCCGGCTTTCGCATCCGCGGGTGGAACAGGGAGATGTCGTCGCTCATGACTGGGCTGTCGCGACGGACCCACGTCATTGTTCCGGAGAATCCACCGCGGTTTTACCCCCCGCCACCGAACGGCCGGCATGGCCAAACAGCCCCACCTGCTGGTAGAATCGGGCGACCTGCACGACGTCGTCTTGCTGCCCGGCGACCCCGGCCGCGTCGACCGCATCGCCGGCCACTGCGAGGACAGCGAGGTCGTCGCACAGAACCGCGAGTACAAGCTCGTCAACGCCACCTACAAGGGGCGGGACCTGACGATCTGTTCGACCGGCATCGGCTCGCCGTCGGCCGCTATCGCCGTCGAGGAACTGGCCGCCGTCGGCTGCGAGACGTTCGTCCGCGTCGGCACGACCGGCGCGCTCCAGTCCGGTATCGAAATCGGCGACATGGTCGTCGCCACCGGCGCCGCCAAGGACGAGGGGACCACCGAGCGCTACGAGGACACGGCCGTCCCGGCGGTCCCGTCCTACGACGCGCTGACCGCCCTGGTCGATGCGGCCGAGGCGAACGGCGAAGACGTCCACGTCGGGCCGGTCGCCACGGACGACGCCTTCTACGCCGAGACCGACGAGTACGTCCGGGACTGGGAGGCCGCGGGGCTGCAGTGCGTCGAGATGGAGGCCGCCGCCATCTTCTCGCTGGCCCGACGGAAGGGCCTCTCCGCCGGCGCTATCTGTACCGTCGACGGCAACCTCGTCGAGGGGACACAGAAGGGAGAGACCGACGACGAGGAACTCCCCGAGAAGGCGAGCAACAACGTCGAGCGGGCCATCGACATCGCGCTGACGGCCGCGGCCTCGCTGTGAGGCGGCCGGGAAGCTTAGGGGCCCGTCCGTTCACCCGTTAGCTATGCTCAAGGAGTTCATCCAGCGGCTCCGCGCGCTGGCGCTTCGCCTCCGTCGGGTCGAGCGCCGGGAGCTGCGGGAGTTTCGCCGCTGGGCCGAGACGACCGACCGGCTGGTCCACCTCTCGGTGCTCGTGTTCGTCCCGCTGCTCATCGGGCTGGTGACGCTGCTGTCGAACGCCGTCCCGGCGCTGTCGTTCCTGCTCTTTCCGCCGCTTGCCTCCGGCAGCTACACGCTGTTTGCGAACCCGCGCGGGAAGTACGCCGACCCCGGGCAGTTCGTCGCCGGGCTGACCATCGGCGCGGCCTGCGGGCTGGGGGCCCTGTGGGTGTCGAGCGCGTTTCTCACGGTCCCCGCGGGACAGCTCCGCGTCGCCGCCGGCGCGGCCGTCCTGGCGACGCTCGCCACGGGCCTCATCACCTGGCCCTTCGACATCGAGGAGCCGTCGGCGTACTCGACGGCGCTGCTGGCGCTGCTGGTCCAGCCGGCCCAGCGGCTGGCCTTCCTGGGAAGTATCTTCCTCGCGAGTTCCCTCGTCGCCGTCGTCTTCGTCGTCTGGCGCAACCGGTTCTACGACCGGCGGGCGACGGTGCTGTACGAGTCGACGACCGGCGACGACCACGTGCTGGTCCCGATGCGCGGCGACCACGCCCACGCGACGGCGATGCTCGCCGCCCGCCTGGCCGCGGCCCACGAGGCCGGCAAGGTCGTCCTGCTCGATATCGTCCCGGACACCGAGGCCGCCGAGGCCGAGCGGGCGATGCTGAACGGGGGCGCGGGGGCCGGCGGCGTGGAAGCGGCCGGCGTCGACCAGGCGGACGAGGTGAGCGACGCGCTCCGCGAGCGGGTCGACCGGCTGGAGTCGCGGGCCGCGACCGTCGAGACGCGGGTCGGCGTCCCCTGTCAGGTGGTCGTCGCCGCCGGGGAGGAGCCGGCGGCGGCGACGCTGCAGGCGGCCGAGTCGACGAACTGCGACCTCATCGCCGCCCCCTACGAGAGCGAACACGGCGCCCTGACGGCGTATCTCCGCCAGCTGTTCCGCGGGCGGACGGACGTGCTCGTCCACCGCTCGCGCAACGGCCGGACCCGCTGGCGGCGGGTCCTGGTCCCGGTCAGGCGGGCCAGCGACGTGGCCCACCACATGGTCGATTTCGCCGTCCGCCTCGCCGGCGGGAGCGGTCGCGTCGCGGTCGCGACCTGCATCGGCGACGGCGGGGACAGGCGGCGCGCCGAGTCGATGCTGGCCGACCTCGTCGAGCCGTTCGCGGGCGCCATCGAGACGCGCGTCAGCGGCGCCGACATCCGCTCGTTCCTCGCCGGCACGGCCGAGGCCTACGACCTCGTCGTCATCGGTGCGAGCCGGGACCGGAGCGCGGCCTCCCGACTCATCGCGCCGCCGACCTTCGAGCGGCTGGACGACATCGAGACGGACGTGGCTATCGTCGACCGGAGCCACTAGAGACTGCTCGCCGCGTCCGCTGTGGTGCCCGAGCGGTCGCTGACGAAACCGGTCCTACAGGTCGCTCTCGTCCTCGACGTCGAGCAGGTGGTCGGCGACCGATTCCATGCCCTCGCGGCCCAGCGCCGACTGGACGAGCAGGTGGCCGCCGATGACGGCCGGGCTGATGACGGTGTCGGCCCCCGCCCGGCGGAGCTTCTCGACGTTCTCGCGGTCGGTCGCGGCGGCGACGATGTTGAGTTCGGGGTTGAGCGCGCGGGCCGTCAGGATGGCCAACGCGTCCTGGGCGTCGTCGTTCGTGGCGGCGACGACCGCCCGCGCCTCGTGGATGCCGGCCCGCTCTAGGGGGGCCTCGTCGCTGGGGTCGTCGGTCAGCACGGCGATGTCGCGCTGCTGGAGCCTGGCCGCCTTATCCGGGTCCGGCGTCACGACGACGAAGTCGGTCGCCCCGGCCAGTTCGTCGAGTATCGGTTCCGTCAGGTCGCCGTAGCCCAGAACCACCACGTGGTTCTCGAGCAGGTCGAGTTGAGCATCAGTCATGTTGCCGAGTGCCTCCGAGAGGCGTTTTTCGATGGCGGGCCCCAGCAGGGTCCCCAGCGCGATGGCGAAACTGGCCGTCCCCAGCACCACCACCGTCATCCCGAACAGCGTCGCCCGGTCGGTCGCCGGCGTCACGTCCCCGTAGCCGACCGTGCTGGCGGTTACGAGCGTGTAGTAGAACGCGTCGGTCAGCGTCGAGACGCCGTTGAACTCCTCGCGAAGCGCCCACGTCCCGACGGTGCCGTACACCTGCGCGCCAAGCAGCGCGGCGCCGGCGGCGAGCTGGGCCGTCGAGAGGTCGAGGTCGCGGTCGAACCGGTGCCGGTTGACCAGCAGCGTCGGCAGCGACACGAGCGAGAGGACGACAAGCGGCAGGGAGAGCACGGAGAGCCGCGAGGTCTGAACCACGCCCTGGACCGCCGCCACCGGGAGTAGGGCGACCATCAGGTACCAGGCCACACGGAGCCGGCGGCGCAGCCCGGTCACGCCGACGAGCAGCGTGAACCCGGTCAGCGCGCCGGTAAACCCCACCGCGAGCTGGAAGCTCTCGGGGATGTACCGCGTGAGGAACCCGCCCACCGGCGCGGTGATGTTGGCCACGCCAGTGGCGAAGGACAGCACCGCGACGAGCGTCGG
The DNA here is from genome assembly GCF_025457605.1 of Haloarcula laminariae. NCBI lineage: Archaea > Methanobacteriati > Methanobacteriota > Halobacteria > Halobacteriales > Haloarculaceae > Haloarcula > Haloarcula laminariae. The sequence continues at coordinate 809,599 of NZ_JAMZFY010000002.1, forward strand.
TAACAGTATCGTCGCCCGGGCGCTCAGCCAGTCCCGCGACCAGTCCATACCACCCCGTCGCTACCGTCGGCTGTAAATGTACTGTCCCCGAAGCCGGTGGGACAGTCGTTGGCACGCACCAATCCGAACGTTCAACCGCGAACCCGCCCTACCAGGATGTATGTACGCGGTCGTCGGCTGTAGCGAGTGCAGCGCCCTCTGGGTCGTCGAGGGGCGGCCGGAGACGAGCCAGTGTCCCCGCTGTGGGAGCCGGCGCCAGCACGCCAAACGCCGGACGTTCGTCGAGACCGACGATGAGGACCACGCCCGCGAGGTGCGGGCGTCGATGCTCGCCAACCGGCAGGACCACGGGGAGGCCTTCGCCGAACTCGACTCCTTTGCCGACATGGACCGCCAGGTCGAGACGTCGGGCGTCGACGACGACACCTACCTGGAGGCGTCGGGCGTCGACAGCGACGCCGTCGCCGCTGCCGCCGACCGCGCCGGGCAGGGGGCCGGCGGCGGTCGGAGCCGCAAGGAGACCGTCCTCGCGGCCCTTCGCGACCTGGAGGCGCCCACGGAGGCCGACGTGGTCGCCTACGCCGAGGAACGCGACGTGCCGGCCGACTACACCCGGCGGGCGCTGGCGAAGCTCGTCCGGGCCGGTCGGGCCAGCGAGTCCGGCGGGAGCTACCGGCTCCTATGACCGGCCTGGACCTCGAAGCCGGGCCGGTCGCCGTCGGCTCGCTCGTCGGGCTGGCCGGGCTCCTCTTTCTCGCCGCGCCGGTGGTCGCCCCGGTCCCCGTCGGCGGGCTGACCGTCAGCCCGGTCGCGCTCTCGGCCGTGACGCTGACCGCCGGCTTCGCGCTCGGGACCGTCGTCTTCGCCCTGCGCGGCCGGCGGCTGTTCGCGATAGCTCACGGCGTCTTCGCCGTCGCCTGGGCGCTGCTCGTGGCCGGTCCCCTCCTCGGGAACGGCGACCTGCTGCTGGCCGGCGTCGTGGTGCTGGTCGCCGGCGTCGGCTTCCTGCTGAGCCAGACTCGCTGACAGCGCCGCGGGGTCTCGGAGACGGGGCGGTCGGCTACATCAGGTCGACGGCGTCGTCGAACAGCGGCTTCAGGCGGCTGATGGTCTGTTCGTCGTGGGCGCCCGGGTCCAGGTGGAAGTGGGAGACGGCGTCGGCGTCCCGGAGCTGTCCGGCGAACATGTGGAGGAACTTGAAGACGGGTTTGAGCTCAGCGAACTGGAGCATCTCCGTCATCGAGTCGAAACAGGCGACGAGCTGGCTGTCGTCGTCGTGGTCGTTGAGGTAGTTGTTGAGCCGCATCCCGAGCCCCGTGATGTCGTTGGGGTTCGCCGTCGTGACGAAGACGTTCTCGGGGACGCCGTCGTCGCCCGAACGCCCGCCGGGCTGGTCGCCGACGACGACGATGCCCATCCGGCCCGGCAGGCCGCCGTGGTGGTCGCGCCACCGGCTGACGAGTTCCGTCGGGGTGTCGGAGTAGGTGACGTGTAACACGTCGAGGCGCTCGGGCGGGCCGGCGTCCTGCAGGTCGAGGCATATCTCCCGCTTCTCGTCGCTGAGCGAGGGAGCCATCACGATGACGTTCGAGCCGGGCGGCGGGGCGTCGGTCGCCATTACCGGCCCCCGTCACCGAGCGTCGATTCGGCGCTGCCCGCGCCGGGCGGTTGCTGGACCCGCATGTACGGCTCCCGCTCGATGTACTCCACGAGGCGGGTCGACCCCATGAACCCGCTCGGCGACTTCTGGAGTTCGATGTACTGCAGCCCCTTGTCGGTCACCCACGTTTCGAGGGTCTGCCAGGCGCCGTTCTCGTAGAACGCGGCGAGTTCGTCGTCCAGTGTCGCGGGGTTGAACAGGTACAGCGAGGTGTCGCCGGGCCGGTAGAGGTTCTCCTCCTCCCAGAACCGTATCTGTCGGAGCTCGTCGTCGGACAGCACGGGGAGCTGGGCCTCGACGTTGAGGGCGCTGAACATCGGCCGGTCGCCCCGACGGTCGTCGATGGTCCGGAAGACCGCGGCGGGGTTGTCGGTGTCGTGCTCCTGGGGTTTGAACACGTTCCGTTTGGTGTTCTCCCAGATGTTGGCGAAGTCGACGAGGAAGAGGTCGTCGTCTGCCAACATCTCCTCCATGTCGCCGATACGCTCGTCGATGATGGTCCGTAGCCGCTTGGGCGGCAGTTCCACGGGCGGGATGATGGTTATCGGCATCCCCGCCTCGTGGGACTGGACCAGGAGGTTCGTCAGGATGGAGTGGGGGCTGGCCTGCCCGTCGTGTTCCAGCAGCAGGGTGCCGCCCTTGACGATGCCGCCGCCCATGAGGTGGTCGAGGCCGTCGATACCCGTCGACATGTGGTCCGAGGGGACGAACTCACCGGGGTGGGTCCGCAGCCGCGGCGAGATGCGCAGCCCCTCGTGGGTGAACGTTATCTCGTGGACGCGGGTGTCGTGGTCGACGCCGCGCATCTTCACGACCTCGATGAAGCGGTGGTAGTCGCCGCCGACGTTCTCCCGCCAGAGCCGGAGGACGCCGTGGGTGTTGAACTGGACGGCGTCGCTGGCGGCGACGGTCTTTACGTCCTGCTGGCTCACGTCGGGCTGGGACTCCTCGGCGGTGAACAGCGCCGTCGCGCCGAACTCGTCGTTCAGCAGTCGGATGAAATCCAGCAGCGTCCGCCGGAACGTGTCCTGGTCCTCGCCGATGGCCGACAGTCCCGAGACGGAGTCGAGCACCACGCGGTCGGCGGGCGCGAACCGTTCGAGGTACTGCGTGATGTACTTCGACTCGAAGGGGGCGGAGTAGTCGCCCCCGAGCATCTTCCCGCCCTCCAGGGTCTCCAGCGTGAGCTCGCGCTCGTCGCCGCTATCGACGGTCTGGCCGGGCGTCGCGTGCAGCGACGTAACGGTGAGGTTCTCGTGTTCGAGGTCGAACGCGAAGTCGGCGAAGGCGTCGTCGAGCTCCTCGAAGGTCTGTTCGGTGCTGATGTAGAGACAGTCCTCGTCGCGGGCCAACCCCTCGGCGAGGAACTGCATGGCCAGCGTCGACTTCCCCGTTCCCGGGCCGCCGGTGACCAGCACCGTCCGGTTCTCCGGGAGTCCGCCGTCGAGGATGCTGTCTAGGGTCTCACTGCCGGTCGGGACGGGCATGGGTGTTCTGTCCTACCTCCGTGGCCCCGTGGTAAATCTGTGCTGCCGGCAGTATCAGTCGTGAGACTCCACTAGTCGATGTGGACCACGAGAACGGGGACCGGCGAGTTCTCGACGACCCGCTCGGTGACGCTCCCCAGGTTGGCCACGCGGTCGCGGCCGGTGCGCCCGTGGGTCCCCATCACGACGAGGTCGATGTCGGCCGTCTCGGCGTACTCCACGATGACTTTGTGCGGGATTCCTTCCTCCATCCGCGTCTCGACCGACAGGCCGGCCTCCTCCCCGCCGACGGCGATGTCGTCGAGCGCGACCTCGCCCTCTTCCTCCAGGGACTGGCGCACGTCGTCCTGCGTGTCCTTCTCGGCGGCCAGCACCAGCCGCCGGTCGACGACGTAGAGCCCGTGTACCACCGCGTCGTTGTCGCGGGCGATGGAGACGGCGTGGCTGAGCGTCTCCGTCGTCCCGGCGCTCCCGTCGGTCGCGACCAGTACGTTGTCGTACATCCCGTGGAACTGTGTCCCGACGGTACATAGTACTCCCTGTTGGCACACCACACGAAGCCCGTCCGTCCGCTTCGAGGCCCCCGACCGACGGGGCTTCGCTGGTCATGGCACACACTTTTGCGCCAGCCAGTCGTCATTTCTGATTGTCATGAACGGTGAGCGACAACTGGTGGCCGACCGGGCGGAGCTGTACGTTCGGTCGCTACTTCCGGAGGGATACAGCAAACAACAGGGGGCGACACTGGAGGCGGTCAGCGACCTCGTCGAGGACGGCGTCATCGGGGAACGGCGCGTGCAGGTGTGTGGACACCAGATACCGGTCTCTATCGCCGCGACCCGGACCGCGGTCGGCGAGCGCCTCGTCACCAGACTGGCCGCCTTTCGGGAGTGGGCGCGGCACAACGACTGCTCGCTCGCGCCCGCGATGGAGGTCCGCGAAGTGGACGGGTCGTTGACCGGCGACAGCTACCGGGCGCTACGTCTCCCGTCGGTACTGCTCGCGGAGTACCGGGACGGCGAGCTCAGCTGTGTCACTCCCCACCACGACGGCGACACCTTCTGCTGTGTCGAGGACCGCCTCGACGGGCTGGCGTCGGGGGAACAGCGGGCCTTCGAACCGGTGGAACACACGCCGCCGCTCGCTCCCGCGGGAGCGCTCGAAACCGCGTCCGGGACGGACGACGCCGACGCTGGGGAGTCCACCCCCCTCCAGCGGCGGTAGTGTCCCCTCGCCCCCATCTCAATACACTTATCCCCGGCCGCTAACGTAGCGTGGGTATGAGCACGGTCACGGTCACTCTGCCGGACGGGTCCACGCTCTCGATGGACGAAGGCAGTACGGTCGAGGATGTCGCCTACGAAATCGGACCGGGACTCGGTTCGGACACCGTCGCGGGCGTCGTGGACGGAGACCTGGTGGACAAACACACCCCTCTCACCGAGGATGTCGAACTCGTCATCGTCACACCCCAGAGCGACGAGTACGTCGACGTGCTGCGCCACTCCGCCGCCCACGTCTTCGCCCAGGCGCTCCAGCGGGAGTTCCCCGAGGCGACACTGACCATCGGACCGTGGACCGACGACGGCTTCTACTACGACGTGACCGGCGTCGACCTGGACGAGGACGACCTCGAAGACGTCGAGGCCGAGGCCGAACGCATCATCGAGGCCGACTACGACATCGTCCGCGAGGAGGTCTCCCGCGAGGAGGCGTTCGACCGCTACGAGGACAACCCGTTCAAGCAGGACATCCTCGAAACCGAGGCCGCCGACGAGGACCCGGTCTCCTTCTACAGCCAGGACGACTTCTACGACCTCTGTCAGGGCCCCCACGTCGAGTCGACCGGCGAAATCGGCGGCTTCGCGCTGCTGGAGATATCGGCGTCGTTCTGGCGCGGCGACGAGGACAACGAGACGCTGACCCGGGTGTACGGGACGGCCTTCCCGACCGAGGACGGCCTGGAGGAGTACCTGGAGATGCGACAGCAGGCCCAGGAGCGGGACCACCGGAAGATCGGCCAGGAGATGGACCTCTTCTCCATCGACGAGACCACGGGACCGGGGCTCCCGCTGTACGAGCCAAACGGCAAGAAGATACTCAACGAGCTGTCGGACTACGTCGGCCAGCTCAACCGGGAGGCCGGCTACGATGAGATAGAGACCCCCCACGTCTTCCGCACCGAGCTCTGGAAGAAGTCGGGCCACTACGAGAACTACGTCGACGACATGTTCCTGCTCGACGTCAACGACGAGGAGTACGGCCTGAAGCCGATGAACTGCCCGGGACATGCGACCATCTTCGACCAGAAGTCCTGGTCCTACCGCGACCTCCCGGTGCGGTACTTCGAGGACGGGAAGGTCTACCGCAAGGAACAGCGCGGCGAGCTATCGGGTCTCTCCCGCACCTGGGCCTTTACCATCGACGACGGCCACCTGTTCGTCCGGCCCGACCAGATAGAGCAGGAAGTGCTGGCGACCGTCGACATCATCCTCGATACGCTGGACACGTTCAACCTCGACTACACCGTCCAGTTCGCCACCCGCCCCGAGAAGAGCGTCGGCGGCGACGAGATATGGGAGAAAGCCGAGAACCAGCTCGAATCGGTCCTCGACGAACAGGACATCGACTACGTCGTCGAGGAGGGCGACGGCGCCTTCTACGGCCCGAAGATCGACTTCGCGTTCGAGGACGCCCTCGGCCGCAACTGGGACGGCCCCACGGTCCAGCTGGACTTCAACATGCCCGAGCGGTTCGACCTCACCTACACGGGCGAGGACAACGAGGACCACCGCCCGGTGATGATTCACCGCGCGCTGTATGGCAGCTACGAGCGGTTCTTCATGGTGTTGACCGAACACTACAACGGGAAGTTCCCGCCGTGGCTCGCCCCCGAACAGGTCCGCATCCTCCCCGTCTCCGACGACAACATCCCCTACTGCGAGCAGCTGCGGGACGAGCTCGACGACTACCGCGTCGAGATAGAGGACCGCTCCTGGACCGTCGGCAAGAAGATTCAGGTCGCCCACGACGACCGCGTCCCGTACATGCTCATCATCGGCGACAACGAGGAAGAGGCGGGCAACATCTCCGTGCGCGACCGCAAAGAGCGCGAGGAGACCGACATCCCTCTCGACGAGTTCGCCGACCATCTGGAGACCGAAATCGAGCAACAGCGGACCGCCGTCACCTTCCTCGCCGGCCGGTAACGGGCGTTTCTGTCGATTTCACGCGAACTGAATCTTACGCCTGAGAACTGGGCCATAACGGCTTTTATCTGATACTCCCGCGGTGTTAGTGAACCGTCGCTTGCGGGGCTGTCGGTGACAGTGGAGCTTTACGATGAAATTGGTACAGGGCCGAGGCGGGACCGGGTCGCACGGTGAACAGAGCTATCAACTGCGTCGTCTTCGGGCATTGTGTCTGTCGGTGCTGCTTTTGGGGATGACACTGGCTATCGCCCCGGTCGGGACGGCGGCGGCCGCGGGCAACGTGAGCGACCCGGCGTTCGTCTACGTCCAGGATTCGGCGCCGGGCGAACTAACAATCGTCGCAAACGACGGGACGAAAGTCGGCACCGGCGTCGACGAGTCGACCTACGCTATCCGTGCCATCGGTCCATCGGTCGACTACGACGGCGACGGGAACCTCGAGGTGCCGTACACGCAAGACGACGGGACGAACGGGCCGGCACTGAAGGTCGTCGACGTCGAGACCGGAACTGTCGATGTACTAGTCAAAGACACGATAGCCAAGGATAACAAACTGGCTGTCGGGGACTGGGACGCCGACGGTAACCCCGACATCTTCTACGTGACACACAGCAACCTCGCCACGGGCAACGGGGTCGGCCGGGTCGACGCGGACACGTCGCCGACGGAGATAATCCAAAACGACGGGGAGTTCGACGCGAAGCCGAAGGCGTACATGGGGACCGCCGACGTGACCGGCGACGGGGTCAGGGACCTCGTCTGGTTCGACGACAGCTCGGCTATCAAGTACACGAACAACAGCGCCAAAAACGGCGGCACGGACATCGAGAAACTCGACACCAGCAACACGCCGGGGAGTGGGGCGAACGCCGGTGTCGGCGAACCAGTCGACCTGGACGATGACGGGAAAGTTCGGTTCCCGGTTATCGACAGCTCCGGCTATCCGGCCCTCCTCGACCTGGCCGGGGGCACGAAGATAAGGCTCGGCGACAACAAGGCCGGCGAGAAGACCGGTGTCGCGACCGGCGATTTCTACGGCGACTCGCGAGAGGAACTGGTGTACGTCGACGGCAGCGGAACCGTCAGGTACGTCGAGACGACGGACAGTAACCAGGCCACGGGCGACATCGAAATCGGCGGGAACACGTACAATGCGCGGGCGAGTGAGGGAATCGCCGTGGGGCAGACGACCGTCACACAGCGACTCGACAGTCTCGACTCCACGAGCCCCACTCTCGATGGCGCTACCGCCGTCGGTGACAACAGCTACGTTGAGGTAACGTTCAGCGAGGGCGCGTACGCGAACGCGGACGGCTCCGGCGGGCTCTCAGCGAACGATTTCGACGCGACGCTGAGCCAGAACGGCGGGTCTGCGACCGGCGTCACGGTCGATAGCGTCACCGATACGGGCGGTGCGGCGACAACTGGGGGCGAGCGGACCGTCCGGCTCCAGGTGACGGTCTCTAACGGTCCGGCGAGCGGTGACGAGACCGTCGATGTCGCCCCGGCTGACGGAAGCGCCATCTACGACAGCGCCGGAAACGCGATGTCAAGCAGCGCGACCACGACCGCGACGCTGTCCGACCGGCAGGCCCCGAGCGACCCGGCCAGCACGTCGCCGAGCGACGACGCGGACGGCGTCGCGGCTGACGCCGCCGTCGACCTGACCTTCGCCGAGGACATCCGAGCGGGAACCGGCGCTATCGCCATCAAGCAGTCGAGCGACGACGCGACCGTCGAGTCGGTAGACGTGACTTCGCAGCAGGTGACCGTGTCCGGCAAGACGCTGACGGCCGACCCGTCGACGACGCTAGACGGCGGCACCGACTACTACGTCACCGTCGATTCGGGCGCCGTCACGGACACGGCCGGTAACGCCTACGCCGGCTTCACCGACCCGACGACGCTGAACTTCACTACCGCAGACACCGCGGTGCCGACTGTCACCGGCGGGACGGTGTCGTCGGACAACAGCTACGTCGATGTCACGTTCAGCGAGGGCGTCTACGCGAACGCCGACGGCACCGGCGGTCTCACCGCGGCCAACCTCACGGCGACGCTCTCCGGCGACAGCGACGGTTCCGTGAGCGGTGTCAGCGTCGACGCAGTCACCCGGACGGACGGAACTGACGCCACGGGCGGTGAGTCCACGGTTCGGGCCTCGCTGTCTATCTCCGGGACGCCGTCGGGCGACGAGTCCGTCGACATACAGCCGACTGACGGGCGGTCGGTGTACGACGCTGTCGGCAACGCGATGAGCGACACCGAGTCGACGGGGTCGCTCTCGCTGGCCGACCAGCAGGCCCCCTCGTTCAGCGCCGGTCCGTCGACGAGTTCCGTCGGTGTGAGCGGGTTCGACATTGACTTCACCGCTGACGAGAGCGGCACCGGGTACTACGTCGTCGTAGACGACGGGGCGGCCGCGCCCTCGGTGTCGCAGGTGAAAGCCGGCGTCGACGGGAACGGGAACGCCCCGGCGGACAGCGGGAGCGGCAGTATCTCGGCCGGGGTCCAGACGACGTTCTCGGCCTCCGGTCTCAGCGAGGCCACGTCGTACGACGTGTACGTGGTTGCGGACGACGGTGGCAACGCGAAGCTGGCCCCGAAACTCGACCAGACGACCGCGGACACGACGGCACCGACCGTCACCGGCGGGACGGTGTCGTCGGACAACAGCTACGTCGATGTCACGTTCAGCGAGAGCGTCTACGAGAATGCCGACGGCACCGGCGGGCTCGTCGCCGGCGACTTCGAGGCGACGCAGTCGGGTGACAGCGACGGCTCGGTGAGCGGTGTCAGCGTCGACGGCGTCACCCGGACTGACGGCAGTTCGACGACCGGCGGGGAGACCACGCTCCGGGTCTCGCTGTCGGTTTCGGGCACTGCCTCTGGCGACGAGTCGATCGATGTCGGGCCGGTCGACGGGAGTGCAATCTACGACGGCGCCGGCAACGCGATGGCCGGCGGCGTGACGGTGACCACGACGCTGTCCGACCGGCAGGCCCCGAGCGACCCCGCGAGTAGCTCACCGACCGACGGCGCCGGCGGAGTGGCAAACGACACCACGATAGAGCTGACCTTCGGTGAGGACGTACAGACTGGAAGCGGCGCTATCGCGGTGAAAAGCGCCAGTGACGACACGACCGTCGAGTCGATAGACGTGACCACGAGTCGGGTGAGCGCATCGAGCAAGACGATTACGGCCGACCCAACGACGACGCTAGACGGCGCCACCGATTACTACGTCACCGTCGATTCGGGTGCCGTCATGGACACGGCCGGCAACGCCTACGCCGGTTTCACCGACTCGACGACGCTTAACTTCACTACTGCCGATGTCACCGCACCGACCGTCGACGCCCTCTCGGCGACGAACCCGACCGGCCGGGACGTGACCGTCACCGTCGAGAGCGACGAGCAACTGGCGACCGTCACGGCCGACCTCAAGGGCCCGGAATCGACCACCCTCTCGACTGGCGCGTTCAGCGAGGCTGTCGACGGGGACACGTACACCTACACGGCCACCTACGGCGCGAGCAGCGACGGCGACTACACCACAGCGCTGACCGCGGCGGTCGACGCGGCCGGCAACGACGGTGCGGGCGGACAGACCGATACCGTCACCGTCGACACCGCCTCGGCCAGCACTGTCTCGTCCAGCACCGACGACGGTGACACCAGCGAACCGAATATCGACGGGTTCGCGGCGTCCGCAACGAACGGGTCGGTCGAACTGACCGTCCGGAGCGACGTACCGCTGGCGTACGTCGAGGCCACTCTCGACGGGCCCGAGGTGGCGACGCTCACGACGGACGCGTTCACCGAGTCCGATCGCGTCTTCGGCTACACCTACACGACCCGCTACGACCCCGCGATAGGGGGCGAGTACACCGCCGAGCTGACGGCCGCGACGGACGATGCCGGCAACGATGGGGCCGACGGGCAGTCAACCACCGCCACCGTCGAGTCGGTCGTCCCGCCGGAGCAGTTCACGCTGTCCGAGACGGCCGACGGACTGCGTGTCTCGGTCCGTTCGCGAGCCGCGCTTGACGTGCTCAACGTCAGTGTCGAGGGCCCCGAGAACGCCACACGCTCGCTGTCGACGTTCGACGCGACGACGACGGCCGACGGTGATACGGTGTACGCGGCGACCGTCGCTGTGACTACCGAGGGGAGCTACACGGCGACCTTGACCGACGCGACGGTCGACGGTCAGCCGATATCGACCGGGCAGACGGACACCGCTGCGGTGGCGAACGGGTTCACGCTCGACCCGCGGGCAAGCAGCAACGACGTGGTCGTCGGCAGCAACGTCACGCTGACCGCCGGCGGCGATTTCCCGACGGACGCCAAGCCGACCTACGAGTGGGACCTCGACGATGACGGCGAGGGCGACCGGAGCGGGCGGACCGTCACTGCGGCGTTCGACGAGCCCGGACGCCACTACGTCGACCTCGTCGCAGTGGCCGACGGGCGCACGCTGACCGGGTCGGTGACGGTGAGCGTCCGCAACCGAACCGGGCCCAAGCCGGGCATCGACCGTCGAAGTCTCGACTTCGGCCGCGTCGCGGTGGGCGAGACGGTCCGAATGAACCTCACGGTGTACAACCCCGACAGTTCCGGGACCGGCTACACCATCTCGTCGTCCGATCTCGTCGGGGAGACGCCCGGAGCCTTCGCCGTCGGCAGCGACTTTCCGGTGACACTCGAACCCGGTGAGCGTCACACGATACCCGTCTCGTTCACGCCGACCAGTCGCGGGGACAAACAGGCCCAGCTCCAGCTGTTGCCCGCAGCCCCGTCGAGCCCGCAGCTCACCGTCTGGCTATCCAGCGAGCGAAGCTACATCCTCGTCCAGGAGGTATCCACGAACAGCTCCGTGAACGCCACCGTCAGCGTCGACGCGTTCAATGTGGACACCGACGGGCAGCTCGAAATCAACGTCTCACAGCCCGGCTCGCGCCGGCAGGCGGTGACCGTCGACGAACTCGGGATGGTCACAGCGGGCGACGACACCTTCGACATGGCCATCACCCACGCGCCGACGCCGATGTCGGCGGTCCACGAACCGGCACCGGGCCGACAGAACCTCCAGTACATCCGGCTGACCCACCGCAACAACGACTCGCTACGCTTTGCGGACACCGCGGTCCGGTACCGTGTCGACAGGCGCGCGCTCCCGGAGAGTACCGACCCGGGGGCCGTCGAGTTCTCCCGCTGGAACGGCACTGCCTGGAACTTCTCCGCGACCGGGACCCTCGTCGACCGGACGGCGACGCACTACGTCTATCGGGTCGAGACCCCGGGCTTCTCGCAGTTCGTCGTCACCGGCCCGACGGAAGACGCCGTGGCAGCCGACGGCACTACGACGGCTGGACCGGAGCCTGATGGCGGTGAGACTCCTGCAGATGGCGGTGTCACGACGACTGACAGCGAGGGGCTGCCGGCTTCCTGGCCGGGTCTCGCCGTCGGCGGCGGACTGAGTGCCGTCTTGCTACTGTTGTTCGTCTTGAGACGACGCGATGAGGACGAGACGGTCGAGGACGACCGGAAGCCGTGAACAGTCGGAGTCCGACGGCCACCTCGGAACCGAGGTCGAACAACAGCGGACCGCCGTCACCTTCCTCGCCGGCCGGTAACCGCGCTCGCCGAGCCGGTTACGTCTCCTCGTCTTTCAGCTCGTCCAGCTCCGCCTCGACCTCGCTGTCGTCGACGCTGCCGACGGTATCGTCCTCTAGCTCCGCTTCCAGTTCCGTTTCGACGGCCTCGCTCGCGTCGTCGGTGTCGTCGGTCGCTCCCCCCTCGCCCATCTCGGCTTTCAGCGTATCCAGCTCAGCGTCGACCTCGCCGTCCTGCTGGAGCTCATCCAGCTCCTTGTCCAGCTGGCTGCGGTCGTCGAGCTGGTTCTCCAGGGCGCCCTCCTCCCGGAGTTCGTCCATCGCCTGCGAGCGGGCCTCCATGTCCTCGGTGCGCTCCTCCGCGCGCTCGATGGCTCGGCTCACGTCCTCCATCTCCTCGCCCGCCCCGGTCATGGCCTCGTTGACCCGCACGGAGGCCTTGGCGGCCTCGTGGCGGGCCTTCATCGTCTCCTTTTTCGTCCGGAACTGCTCTATCTGGCGCTGGAGTTCGTCCTTCTGCTCGACCAGCTGGTCCTGCTGGGACTGGAGCTGCGCTATCTGGCCGTCCAGTTCCTCTATCTGGCTCATCTTCTGCTTTTTCTTCTCCAGGGCCTTCCGGGCCAGGTCGTCGCGGTCCTGCTCGACGGCCTGGCGGGCCTGGTCGTTGTGCTTCTCGACGTTCTCCTCCAGGCGGCGCTTTTGAATCTCCAGGCGCTTTTTCTGGGTCGTCAGGTCCGCGATGCCCTGCTTGACGTCCTGTAGCTCGTCGCGGAGCTGTTCGTAGCTGTAGTCGAGCGTCTCCGTCGGGTCTTCCGACCGGTTCAGGACGGCGTTGACCTTCGACCTGATGACGTACGATGCGCGCGAGAGGATTCCCATGTCCCACAGTTCGGGTCTCTGACCTTAAACTTCTTTCATGGGTGTGGGTCGCCGTGTCGACAGCTACACGGTCCCTGTGGCCGACAGTCCAGCCGTGAGCGACCCCGTCGTCGTCCCCGGCGGCCGCGAGGTCGCCGGGCGCCTGGACCGCCCCGACGCCGACACCGCCGTCGTCGCCTGCCCGCCCCATCCCCAGCACGGCGGCTCCCGGTCGGACCCGCGGCTCCGGGCCGTGAGCGACGCGCTGGCCCCAGACGCGGCCTGTCTCCGCTTCGATTACGGCCCCTGGGACGACCAGCGCGGCCCGGCGCTGTGTACGACCGACGCCGAGCGAACCATCGCCTGGGCCGCCGACCGCTACGACCGCATCGGCCTGTTCGGCTACAGCTTCGGCGGCGGTGTGGCGTTGCGGGCGGCCGCCCGAACCGACGCGTCGCTCGTCGCCTGTTCGGTCCTGGCGCCGGCCGTCGAGGCCGAGGCGCTCGACGCGGTCGGCTGTCCGTGTCAGGTCGTCGTCGGCGAGCGCGACACCACAGTCGACTGGGCGCCCGTGGCCGACCGCGCCGCGGCGCTGGGCCACGCAGTCGAGCGGCTCCCTGAGACCCACCAGTTCCGCGGCGGCCTCAATCGGGTCGGCCACCTCGTCGGACGGTTCCTGGCGACCCGGCTGTGACCCGGCAGCTGCCGGCCCTATATTTATACTACATACCGCACAATAGTCACGTATGGCAACGGCCGGCCCAGCGCCGCTCGCCCGGCGTGCCAGCCACGGCGCCGTCTCCCTCGCCGCCGGCTTTCTGGCCGGTCTCGCGCTGTTTCTCGCCGTCGGCGCCTCGGCGGGTGACGCGGTGTTCTCAGCGCTGGCGCTTGCGGCCCTGGTCGCGGTCACCCGGACGCTGTTACGGCCGGCCGTCCGCCCGTAGCGGGCGTCGTCGCCCCCGCCGGCCCGGGACGGTCGGCTCGGGGCTTGTGCCCGTACCAGTGACACTCGCTGGCGAAGATAGCGCGCTCCGAAACCGTTTTGAGGGCACGGGAGCCACCGACAGTATGCCGACCGAACCCGAAACGGACTACGACCCGGAACTGGGTCGGAAGTTCATCTTCGTCACCGGCGGCGTGATGTCAGGCCTGGGGAAAGGCATCACTGCCGCCAGCACGGGCCGCCTTCTGAAAAACGCCGGGTTCGACGTGACCGCGGTCAAGATTGACCCGTATCTCAACGTCGACGCCGGGACCATGAACCCCTTCCAACACGGCGAGGTGTACGTCCTCAAGGACGGCGGGGAAGTCGACCTCGACCTGGGGAACTACGAGCGGTTCCTGGACATCGACATGACGTTCGACCACAACGTCACGACGGGCAAGACCTACCAGCACGTCATCGAGAAGGAACGCTCGGGCGACTACCTGGGTCGCACCGTCCAGATTATCCCGCACATCACCGACGACATCAAGCGCCGCATCCGGGAGGCCGCCGAGGGCAACGACGTCTGTATCATCGAGGTCGGCGGCACCGTCGGGGACATCGAGGGGATGCCCTACCTGGAAGCGCTGCGGCAGTTCGCCCACGAGGAGGACGAGGAGGACATCCTCTTCACCCACGTGACGCTCGTCCCGTACTCGAAAAACGGCGAACAGAAGACCAAACCGACCCAACACTCCGTGAAGGAGCTCCGGAGCATCGGGCTCCAGCCGGACGTGCTGGTCGGCCGCTGTTCGGACAAGCTCGACATCGACACCAAGGAGAAGATAGCGCTGTTCTGTGACGTGCCCACCGACGCCGTCTTCTCGAACCCCGACGTCGACGACGTCTATCACGTCCCGCTGATGGTCGAGGAGGAGGGGCTAGACGAGTACGTCATGGAGCGACTCGACATCAAAGACGAGGCCCTGCCCGAGGGCGAGCGCGAGAACCGCTGGCGCGAACTTGTCACCCAGCAGACCGACGGCGAGGTCGACGTGGCGCTCGTCGGCAAGTACGACCTGGAGGACGCTTACATGTCCGTCCACGAGGCGCTGAAACACGCCGGCCTGGAGAAGAACGTCGACGTCAACGTCCACTGGGTCAACTCCGAGAAGATGCCCGACCACCACGAGAGCCGGATGCGCGATGCCGACGCCATCGTCGTCCCCGGCGGCTTCGGCACCCGCGGGACCGAGGGCAAAATCGAAGCCATCCGGTACGCCCGCGAGAACGACGTGCCCTACCTGGGTCTGTGTCTGGGCTTCCAGCTCGCGGTCATCGAGTACGCCCGCAACGTCCTCGGGCTTGAGGGCGCCCACTCCGCGGAGCTCGACGAGGACACCCCCCACCCCGTCATCGACATCCTGCCCGAGCAGTACGAGGTCGAGGACATGGGCGGGACGATGCGGCTCGGCGCCCACGAGACCGACATCGAGCCCGGGACGCTGGCCGCGGCGCTGTACGGCGGGGACTCCTGTACGGAGCGACACCGCCACCGCTACGAGGTCAACCCCGAGTACTTCGACGAACTGGAGTCCGCCGGGCTGAAGTTCTCCGGGCGCTCTGCCAACCGTATGGAGATACTCGAACTCGCGTCCGAGGAGCACCCCTACTTCATCGGGACGCAGTTCCACCCCGAGTTCCGCTCGCGACCGACGCGTGCGAGCCCGCCCTTCGTCGGCCTGCTGGAGGCCGTCCTCGGCGACGAACCACACGCGCCCGACGACACGGGGACGGAGGTGAGCCACTGATGGTGAACCCCGAGGAGTTCATCGAGGAGAAAATCGAGGAGATTTCCGAGGCGGTCGGCGACAAGAACGCCGTCATCGGCCTCTCCGGTGGGGTCGACTCATCGACGGCCGCGGCGCTGGCCTACGAGGCCATCGGCGACCAGCTCACCGCCGTCTACGTCGACACCGGCCTCATGCGGAAAGGCGAGACCGACGAGATTCGCGAGACGTTCGACTACATGGACTCGCTGCGCATCGTCGACGCGAAGGACCGCTTCCTCGAGGAACTCGGCGGCGAGACCGACCCCGAGGAGAAGCGCCACATCATCGGCGAGCAGTTCATCCGGGAGTTCGAACAGGTCGCCCGCGAGGTCGACGCCGACTACCTCGTCCAGGGGACCATCTACCCCGACCGCATCGAGTCGGAGGGGACCATCAAGTCCCACCACAACGTCGGCGGGCTCCCCGAGCGCATCGACTTCGACGGCATCGTCGAGCCGATGCGGGACCTCTACAAGGACGAGGTCCGCGAGGTCGCCCGCGCGCTCGACCTGGAGGAGATTATCTCCGAGCGGATGCCGTTCCCCGGCCCCGGCCTCGCGGTGCGAATCATCGGCGAGGTCACCGAGGAGAAACTCGAAGTCGCTCGCGAGGCCAACCACGTCGTCGAGGAGGAACTGGAGGAGTACGAGCCCTGGCAGGCCCTGGCCGCCGTCATCGGCAAGGCCACGGGCGTCAAGGGGGACAACCGCGTCCACGGTTGGGTCGTCGCCGTCCGCTCCGTCGAATCCCGCGACGGGATGACCGCCCGCGCCCAGGAACTCGACTGGGACACCCTCCAGCGGATGCAGAGCCGTATCACGGGCGCCCACGAGAACGTCGCCCGCGTCGTCTACGACGTGACGCACAAACCGCCCGCGACCATCGAGTACGAATGAACGTCGTGCTCGTCGGGGACGACCCCGAACGGATGCGTGAGGCGCTGGAGAGCGAGGGCCACACCGTCGCCGTCGCCGACGTGGGCAACCGCCCCGGGCTGGAGGACGCCGGCGTGATGGACGCCGAGGTGTACCTGCTGACCGAGATGTCCCAGGCCACCTCCATCGTGGTCGCGAAGGACCTCAACCCCGAGCTACGGGTGGTCGTCTACGCCGAGGGCTCGCTGCCCGACTTCGCCTCCCGGCAGACCGACCTCGTCGTCGACCCCGACCTGCTCGGGCCCGACGCGGTCGCGGAAGAGCTGTAGCGACTCGCCGCGCCTGTTTTCAGAGCCGTCCCACCGCGTCCGCCAGCCGCTCGCTTCCGCCCGTCTTGAACGGGACGCCGTGGCCCATCCCGGCGACCTCGTAGTCTGGCGCCCGCTCGGCCAGCGAGCGGATGCTCTGTGCGACATCGCCCGTGTCGTAGCTCAGCAGCCACGGCGAGGGGTGAAAGCGCCCGTCGCCCCGCTCGACGACGAGGTCCCCCAGAAACGCCGCCGACAGCGTCTCGCTGACGTAGCAGACGTGACCCGGCGTATGGCCGGGCGTGTCGTAGACGGTGAACGAGCCGACGGTGTCGCCGTCGTCGAGCGGCTCGACGGGGTTGTCGGGCGTCGAGATGAGGGGGCGGCCGAGTCGCTGGACGAACCCCTTGTGGTTCGACAGCGGCGCCTTCCGCTCGCCGGCGACGAAGGGGGCGTCCCTCGCGCCGACGTGGATAGTCAGCTCGACGCCGTCGAAGGCCGAGAGGCCGCCGACGTGGTCCACGTCGTAGTGCGTGAGGAGGATACGGTCGAGGTCCCGCAGCTCGAAGCCCGCGTCGCGGAGCCCGCCGATGAGGTCGCTGGCGTGAAAGCGCGTCCCGGTGTCGACGAGCGTCAGGGCGCCGTCGTCGACGAGGTAGGCGTTGGTTCCTCCGAGGTCGTACCACCAGATATCGTCGGCCAGCGGAGTGACCATAGCGGGGGTTCGGCGCCCGGGTGGAAAATTCGCTCGAAACGACGGTCAGAACGGCAGCTGTGACCTGAGGAACTGGCCGGCCGTCTTCGACTTCGAGGGGTTGCGAATCCACGCCATCTCGTCGTCGGTCAGCTCGAAGTCGAAGATAGCCATGTTGGCTTCCAGGTGGTCGCGGCTGGAGGCCTTGGGGATGGCGGCGACGCCCGCTTGCTGGACCAGCCAGCGCAGCGCGACCTGTGCGGGGGACTTGCCGTGGCGGTTCCCGACCTGGACCAGCGCCGGGTCCGAAAGCACGCCGCCCCGCGCCAGCGGGCTGTACGCCGTCAGGAGCACGTCGTGGATGCGACAGTAGTCCAGCAGTTTCCGCTGGTCCCAGTAGGGGTGGTACTGGACTTGGTCGGTGAGGATAGGGGCCTCGGAGAGCTCGCGGGCCCGGTCCAGGCGGTCGGGCGAGAAGTTGCTGACGCCGATATGCTCGACGAGCCCCTCCTCGACGAGGCCGTTCATGGCGTCGAGGGTCTCGGAGAGCGGCGCCATCCACGGGGTGTTGGGCCAGTGGATGAGCAGGCAGTCGAGGTAGTCGGTGCCGAGCTTGTGCAGGCTCTCGCGGGTCGACTCCCGTACCGACCTCGCGTCCCGGTTCGAGCCGTCGAGCTTGGTGACGAGAAAGAGGTCTTCGCGGTCGACGTCGGCGGCTTCGAGGCCCAGGCCGACCCGGCGCTCGTTGCCGTAGGCCTGGGCGGTGTCGACGTGGCGATACCCAAGCTCCAGGGCCGTTTCGACCGTCTCGGTGCATCTCGGGCCGGTCAGCTGCCAGGTACCCAGCCCGAGCGCGGGGACCGAGGTGCCCTGAACCTCGATGGTTTCCATACCTGAACTACGCCCGCCACGGGGATAACGGCGACGCCGAAGCGCGGGCGCTATCGCTCGAGGATGGCCCCGCCCGCGCCGACGGCGATGTCAGTGGCGCCGCGGACGACGGCTTGCAGGTTCGCGCCGGTCGGGGTCTGGCGCTGCGTCCAGCCGTCGGCCAGTTCGTACACCGCGCCGCCCCCGCCGACCGTGAGGCCGGCGCCGTCGGCGTCGGTCACTTCGATGTCCCGCAGTCCGGCGTCGCCGGTGTCGGTCGGGGTCCACTCGACTCCGTTCCAGTGGAAGACCATCCCGCCGCCACCGGAGACCCAGACGTCGTCGAAGCCGTCCGAATCGACGCCGTAGAAGTTGACGTTGGCGTCGGCCAGGCCGGTCTTGTTCCACGTCGAGCCGTCCTGTGTCCGGAAGACGGACTTGTTGCCGTCGACGATGTGGCCCGAGCGGACGCCGAAGAAGTCGACGGCGTTGATGGCCGACCCGGAGCCCGGCGTCACGTAGTCCCAGGGCTGGGTCGCGCCGTTCTCGAAGGAGTAGTACAGCTTCCCGGAGTCGCCGGCGACGTAGACGTTCGCCTCGCCGGCCGCGCCGGTCACCGAGATGTCGTTGAAGTTGTTGGTCGCGTCGTTGGGCGCGCTGTGGTCGGTGACGACGCCCGTCGAGATGTCGTACTCGCCGATGGCGCCGGAGCTACCGACGAACCAGAGCGCCTGGCCGTCGTCGGTGACGTCCGCGCCGTAGATGTTGTTGCCGTTTCCGGTCGGGCCGCCGTCGAGGACCTTCTCCCACCCTTCGGTGGTGCGTTCGAGGACGATACCGCCGCCGCCGACGGCGTAGGCGCCGGCGTCGGCGTACTCCACGTCGTGGAGCGTGTTGCCCGTGGGGGCGCTGACGGACTCCCAGCCGCTACCCGCCATGGCGCTCCCGGAGAGGGCCGTGGTGCCTATCGCCGCTGTCAGTGACGCGCCGATACCTCGGAGGACGTTGCGTCGGGTCGCAGAGCGGTCGGACATTGCAATCGGTCCATCTGCCGAGAGGCACTTGAAGGGGGGTCGTGGTTAACGCCGATTTAGACCGTTTGTACGGTTTGAAACCGGATTTTTGCCGACGTAAAACGGACGAACGGCCGGAACTGGGCTCGATTCGCTCGCCGGGAAAAATCGGGTTAAAACGAGTGAAACGTAAGGGCGTAAACGAGATTGAGCGACGGTTACCCGTCGAGCTGGTCGACCAGTACCGGCGCTTCGGTGGCCAGAATCTCCCTGACAGCCAGCGCCGCCGCCTCGGCGTCGCCGGGCAGACAGAAGACGAGCGTCCCGTCGCTGACGCCGGCCGCCGACCGGACGCCCACGATACCGGTGCCGACGTGGTCGGCCAGCCGGGAGCGAAACGCCTCGCCGAAGCCCGGCAGCGCCTTCTCCAGCAGCGGGTGGACCGCCTCGACGGCCATCTCGTCGGCCGACAGCCCGACGCCCCCGACCGTGACGACGACGTCGACGGCCTCGCGGCCGACCAGCGTGTCGACCATCTCCTGGATGCCGTCGTAGCCGCCACGCAGCCGCTCGCGCCGCACGACCGCGTGCCCGGCCGTCTCGAAGGCCGCCGCCACGGTGTCTTCGAGGGATTCCCGGTCGCCGGACACCGTCACGACGGCCACGTCGACGGACCGGGCGGGTGCGGCCTGTGGCGCCGCGTCGGTCGCTGGCTGTTCCGGCCCGCTCCCCGTGGCGTCCGCCTCGGTCCCTGCCGACTCGTCTCCCCCGGCCGGCTCCCCGAGCGGGTCGGCCGCCTCCGCGTCGGTCACCTGTGCAGCGGCGTCTGTTGACCCGGACCTGTCCGCGCCGGTATCGGCCGCCCCCGCCTCGTCCGGTCTTGCATCTCCGGCCAGCGGGTCCGCCGCCGTAGCGTCGTCCGTCTCGGTGGTGGCGTCCTCGGCCAGCGGGTCCCCGACACCTTGCTCCGTAGCGTCGGCCGTCTCGGTGGTGGCGTCCTCGGCCAGCGGGTCGTCGGCTTTCCCTACCCCAGCGTCGTCCATCTCGGTAGTGCCGTCTTCGGCCAGCGGGTCGCCGGCTCCGTCCGCCCCAGCGTCGGCCGTCTCGGTGACGGTGTCCTCGTCCGGCTCCGAGGGCTCCTCGTCCGCATCCGCGTCGTCCTCGCTTGCGTCTGCGGTCTCCGACGACGAGTCCGCGTCGTCGGTGGGGCCACGGCGCGTATCGCGGGACTGGAAATCGACCATGTCGGGACAACGGGCCACGCCGAGTAAACAGTTCCCCCGACGCGCTGGGCGCTCCTGACGGCCGATAGTTGTGGCGAATAATACGGAAAATTTATGCGAACTTCGGCAGAGAAATGTGGTATGGAAGGGGTAATCCACGTGGTGTGTCACGAATGCCCGTTCGAGGGGCTCTACACGTCTCCGAGGGCCGCGGCGGGGAAACGCGAGACCCACAAGCACCGGCACGACCACCGTGTCAGCCGCCTCGAAATCAGCCGGCCGGAGCCGCTGACAGACGTCTGAGCGGCGCTGTTCCGACACGGGACCGTCCTCCGCAGGTGTGTCTCGGACCGCCAGTGTTTTGCGCCCGCTGACCCGACGGTGAGCCATGCAGGCAGTTCAGGTCGCTGTCCGGGAATCGGAGTTCGCGCGGCCCCCGCGCTCGCGCGGGCCCGCCGCGCAGGCAGGTGCGTTCGATGGATAGCGACGCGGCCGACGACGGTGACCGCGATAGCTACGTCCACCGGCCGAGCGGTGAACCGCCCCGCCAGGCCGAGACCGGCGAGGAGTTCGGCACCGAGGGGTGGATACTCGTGGGTATGGTGCTCGTGGGCTTTCTCGTCGTCCCCGTCGCCATCCTGCTCCTGCCGGCCGCACAGTCCGTCGTCCGCTCGCTCGGGCTGACGCTCCGTGCGGCCTATCTGGCCCTGCCGCTGGTCCCGGCGTTCCTGCTGGGGGCCGTCGCGGTGTGGTCGGCGCTGCGCTCACGCCGGTCGTAGCCGGGTCGTCGCGGTGCCCGTCCGACAGATGTCCCGGGACCGCCGTCCGTAGTATCGGAGTCGATACTGGGCCGCGAACGTTTATACAGGCGTCCTCCCACCTCCGAATCAAATGGTTTCGGCCTCCCTCGCGGTGGTTCTGCTGGCCGCGGTGGTCGGGATGGGCGTGGCCGC
This sequence comes from Haloarcula laminariae, assembly GCF_025457605.1. Taxonomy (NCBI): domain Archaea; kingdom Methanobacteriati; phylum Methanobacteriota; class Halobacteria; order Halobacteriales; family Haloarculaceae; genus Haloarcula; species Haloarcula laminariae. Next base: position 831,127 of record NZ_JAMZFY010000002.1, read on the forward strand.
TCTGGTCTGGCTCCACCGCGACCGACCGGGCGCCGGCCCGCTGGCGGCCTTCGTCGTCGCGGCCAGCCTCTGGGCCGTCGCACACGGGCTCGAACTCGCGGTCCCCGGCGTGGTGTTGATGGAGCGTCTGCTCCAGATACAGCTCACGCTCTCGGTCGTCATCCCCGTCGCGTGGCTCGTGACGGTCCTCGAATACACCGGGCACCCCCACTGGCTCACCCGCAGGCGGGTCGCGCTGTTGCTGGTAGAGCCCGCAGTCTTCGTCACGCTGGTGTGGTCGAACGCCGCCCACCGGCTCGTCTGGCGCGGTGGGTCTGTTGTGACAAGCGCCGAGACCTCCACGCTCGTGCCGGTCTGGGGGCTGACCCGCTGGGGGCATCTCGCGTACATGCTCGTGTTGATACTGGCCGGCGGCGCGCTCCTCATCCGGACGATGCTGCGGACCACCGACCGCTTCCAGGGGCAGGTACTCGCACTGCTCGCCGCCATCACCGTCCCGACGGTCGGTCACTCCGTCCACGCGCTGGACCTGGTGCCCGCCCGCTTCGACCCGACGAGCCTGGGCTATGTCGTCTCCGGCGTGGTGCTGTCGGGGGCGCTGTTGCGGGGGCAGCTCCTGGACGTCGCCCCGGTCACACGCGACCTGGGGCAGGAAGCGGTGTTCACCGAGATGGACGATGCGGTCGTCATCGTCGACGAGGCGGGCCGTATCGTCGACGTCAACGACGCCGCCACCGCGTTGTTCTCGGCGGACCCGGCCGCGCTCTCGGGCCGTGAACTGGCCGCCGAACTGCCCGACCTGGCCGAGACGGTACCTGAAGCGGGCGAGCGCGCACAGACGGAGACCCGCCTGGAACACGACGGCGCCGTCCGCTACTACGACGTTCGCATCACCCCGCTGTACCGCTCCTACGGCGTCGTCTCGGGCCACCTCGTCAGCCTCCGCGACGTGACGGACCGCCGCCAGCGCGAGCAGCGCATCGACGTGCTCAACCGACTGCTCAGACACGACATCCGCAACGAGATGAACGTGGTCCGGGGCAACGCCGACCTGCTCGCCGACAGCGTCGACCCGGCCGAGCGGGACCGCATCGACCGCATCGTCCGGACCGTCGACGGCATCGTCGACCGGAGCAACAAGATCGGCCGCGTCTCCGAGGCGCTCGAACGCGAGCGCGCCGAGCCGGTCCGACTGCCGGAGTTACTGGGGACCGTCGTCGCCGAGGCCCGGAACCGCTACCCCCGGGCGGATGTCACACTTGATTGCCCCGATGCGTGCTGGGTCGACGGCTCGCCGGCGCTCTCACTCGCCTTCGAGGAACTGCTGGACAACGCTGTGGAGCACAGCGATGGGGCGCCGAACGTCGATATCGCGGTCTCCGTGCGGAACGAGGGGGTCGTCGTTCGGGTCAGCGACGACGGGCCCGGTATCGCCGACCACGAGCGGGACGTCATCCTGGCCGGCGAGGAGACGCCCCTCCAGCACGGCTCCGGGGTCGGCCTCTGGCTCGTGAAGTGGGTCGTCCGTAACGTCGGCGGTACGCTCTCCTTTGTCGACGGCCCGGGGACGACCGTCGAGATAGAGCTCCCGGCGGCGACGGGGCCGTCGACCGTCGACGACCGGTCGGCGGGCGAACCACCGCGAGACGGGTCGACGGCGACCGACTCAGTGACCGACGACTCGGCCGCGGACGGTTCGCCGACGGTCTGACGCTGTCGGACGGACCGGGCTACCGTTCCTCGTCGCGGCGCATCGCGATTTCGAACCACGGGCAGAGCCGGAGCTGTCGGTAGTACTCCGGGTGCTGGTCCAGGCGGTCGTAGGGGACCCACATGAGCCCGTCGACCTCCTCGGGGTTCGGTGACAGCGACGTGTCCGTCAGCGTCGCCTGCAGGACCGCACACACTTCCCACTCCAGGCCGGCATTCTCGTAGTACCGCTTGTACTCGAAGCGGTCGGTCACCCGGAGGTCGTCGTACTGGTCCGGGGTGACGCCGAGTTCCTCTTCGAGGCGCTCCTCGGTCGCCTCGACCTGCGTCTGGCCCTCCACGGGATGGGACGCGACGGTGCCGTCCCAGTGGGTGTCCCAGAGGCGCTTGTCGGCGGCCCGCTGGGCCAGCAAGACGTTCCCGTCCTCGTCGAACAGCAGGGCGGTGAACGCGCGGTGACGGATGCCGTCGCCGGTGTGGGCGTCCAGACGGTTGACAGTCCCCTGCGGGTTGTCGTCGGCGTCGACCGCGATGACGTCCTGCTCGGCGTTCCTGTGTGGCTCGGCGGCGTCGGAGGTCATAATTGCCACCACACCCGGTGGTGTCTTACGCGCTTCGACTTGCTACCGGACTCGGGCGGTCAAATAACGGTAGCTCGCTCGTAACTGGGCGTGACGGGGTCGCGATAACTGCCTTCGCTGCCTTCAGTCCCAGCGTTCGTCGTCGGTCGGGTCCGGTCCCCTGTCCTCGTCCGTCCCCTCGGACTCGTTGTTCGTGTCGGCGATGTCGGCGGGCGTATCGGCGGTCGTCGCCGCGTCCTCGTCCGCGGCGGTCGGTTCCTCACTGGCCGCCGTGGTGCCGGCCGCAGTCTGCTGTTCGACGCCCGGCTTGACCGGGCCGTCCGGAATCTCCGGGAGTTCGCCGATCTCCTCGCGGTAGGCGTCGGCGAAGCCGGTCGCCCAGACGAAGACGATGGCCGAGAAGCCGACGAAGAAGATGAACGGGACGACGAACAGGCCGATGATGGTGATGCCGACGATGGCGCTGACTATCTGCATGAGGATGCTGACGACGATGGCGAGCCCGACGGCCCGCAGCATCGTCCCGCTCGTCCCGACCTGCCTTAGCACGTCGATGTCGAAGCCGGCCGCGATTTCGTCCTTGAGGACGAAGTTCGACAGCACCACCGGCGCCACGATGGCCACCAGGAGGCTCGCGACCAGATTCAGCACGAACCCGAGCAAGGACCCCAGCAGGGAGAAGATCTGGCTGCCGATCAGGGCCCCGATGAACGAGAGGACCGCCGACGGAATCCCGGCGACGAGGCCGACGACGATACCGTAGGCGAACAGTATCGCGAACGCCTTGGCCCCCTGGATTGTGAGGCTGACCATGTCGAAATCGCCCCATTTCGGCGGGTTCGACTTGTCACCGCGGAGGACCTGCCGGATGACCTCCATCATGTAGCCGTACACGGTGAGAATCGGGATGAACAGCCAGAAGAAAAACAGGAGTACGCCGCCGATTCCGACCCGTTTGATCCAATCCTCGCCCTGAGTCTGGTACCGAAGTGCTGCTTCTATCATGTCACCGTAGCAATTCTCGGATACCTGTAAATAACTTATGACTGTCGGAGAACAAAATCCGACCCAGAACGGGACTTCCCGGACCAGACGTGGCATCGTGATGGGTCCGTCGCAACCGAACCGCGCCCCTACCGACACCACTGATTTTGTGCTGTCCGTCGGCGCTCCTATCGCCGCTGTTTCCCGCTGCCCCTGCAATCACACGAGGCCTGCTTGGCTGGTCGTACCACGGACTAGCCACTCAGAACAGTTCGGACCGAAGATGAATTGGCCGGGGAGTTTTGACCCCAATGACGGCCGAGCCGTCGGTTGGAGTGGGCCAACTCGGATTTGAACCGAGAGCCTCCCGGTTATCAGCCGAGCGCTCAACCTGATTGAGCTATTGGCCCTGGTGAGCGCGTTCGATTATTCCCGAGGGGTATAGAAAAGGGTGACGTTTCACCACCGGCAGTGTGAAACCGCCCCAGGGGAGTCTACTGTCGAGCGCGTGTCAGCTGTCCTCTCGCTCCTCGAAGTCCACGTCGGTCGCCTCGTCGGGGTCGAAGCCGCTGCCGTCGCCGCCGGTAGAGCCGCTCGGGCCGCCAGCGCCGGTGTCGGCCGCGCTGTCCTGGTTGGGGAACCCGCCGATGTACACCTGGCCGGAGGCGAAGCCGCCGGTCTTGGCGTCGATGTAGGGGCGGACGACCCACCGACGCACCGCCGCGCGAATCGGGATGCGGGTGATGGGGACCGCGAGCAGCAGGCCGACGAAGTCCGTGACGAGGCCGGGCGTGAGGAAGAACGCGCCGGCGGCGACCAACAGCCCGCCGTCGATGAGCTCGTCGGTCGGCACCTCGCCGGTCGCGAGCTTCTGCTGTATCTTCCGGAGCGTGGTCCGGCCCTCCGCCCGCACGAGTAGCATCCCCACCAGAGCCGTGAGGACGACCAGCGCCACGATGACCAGCGGCGAGACCGGATAGATGACGCCCGTCGCGAGCGCGACGAGCAGCACCGCGTCGAACAGCGGAATGAGCAACAACAGGGCGATTGCCCGGAGCATATCCCCGCTTGCAGGGCCGGGCTCAAACGCTTTTGGATAGTGAGACCAGCCGGCGGGAGGTCTCGACAAAGCGCAGCGGCGAGTGTAACGAGCCGCGAGCAGCGAGGTCGCGAACGGAACGAGCGCCTCGGAAACGCGCAGTGGGGAGCGTACCGACCCGCAAGCAGCAGGGAGTCGACCGGCTGGAGAAACCGCGACGCGAAACGGCGGCCGCCGCTACCGCTCGTGAACCCGGACCTCGACTGGTTTGGTGGGCGAGAGCGTGATGCGCATCGCGAGGTCCAGCGGCGGGTCGGTGACGGTCTCGAAGCGGTAGCGCCCGGCGAGGGTCGCGATGGCGAGTTTCGCCTCCATGCGGGCGAACCGCATGCCGATGCAGTGGCGGGGGCCGCCGCCGAAGGGGTAGTAGGCGTAGTCGGGGAGTTGCGACTCGAAGGCGTCGGTCCACCGCTCCGGGCGGAAGGCGTCGGGGTCGTCGTACCAGCGTCCGTCACGGTGGACGAGCCACTGGGGAATCGTCAACTGGGCGTCCTGGTCGATGTCGTATCTCCCCAGCGTCACCGACTCTGTGGGCTGGCGGAACGTGGTGAACGCGGGCGGATACAGCCGCAGTACCTCCGTCAGTACGTCGTCGAGATACGGGAGCTCGAAGAGGTCCGCTGGGGTCGGGTCCGCCCCGCCCAGCACCGAGTCGAGTTCGTCGTGGAGTTTCCGCTGGCGCTCGGGGTGGTGGCCCAGCAGGAACCACGCGTAGGTCAGGGTCAGCGCCGTCGTGTCGTGGCCCGCCACCAGGAAGGTAAGTAGCTGGTGTCCGAGCCGCTCCCGGCTCATCGTCGCCTCGTCCAGCGACAACAGCAGCGAGAGGACGTCGTCGCGGGCCTCGCGGTCGGCGGCGCTCTCGGCCCGGCGCTCGGCGATGATGTCGTCCAGCGTCGCCTCGAAGTCCGCGCGGGCCGAGCGGACCCGCCGGTTCGTCGGAGTCGGCACGGCCAGCGGGACGTAGGCCGACAGCGAGCGGGGGTCCAGCCGCGCCCGGAGCGCCGACAGCAACGGCTCCAACGCGGCCGCGGTGCGGTCGATGTCCACGTCGAGCAGCGTCTTCCCGAGGACGCGCAGGGTGTACTCGCGCATCGCGGGCAGGACGTCGACCCGCTCACCGTCGGTCCAGCCTTCACCGGTCGCGGCGGCGAAGTCCGTCATCGAGTCGCCGTAGGCCGCTATCTTCTCCCGGTAGAAGGCGGGCTGGAGGGCGGTGCGTTGCTCCTTCCACTCCTCGCCCTCGAGCAGAAAGAGCCCCTCGCCGATGTACTCCCCGAGCGACCGCTGGAGCAGGGCGCCCTTCTCGTAGTTGCCCTCGTCGGTGACGAGTATCCGCTCGACGAGGTCCGGATGGGTGACGAAGTAGCCCGTCGTCCCCGCGACGTTGTACCCCACCACGTCGGCGTCCATCGCGCCCACGCGGTCGTAAAACCCCAGCGGGTCCCGCAGCATCGAGAGCGTGTTGTCGACGACCGGGACGCGGCCCGGGCGCGGCGGCTCGTCGCCGGGCGTGACCGGGCCGGGGTGGTCCGCCTCCTGGCTTGCCATTACACGGCGTTCGTGTGGCCGACAGTTCGGTCTTTCGTCGCTCAGTCGACGGCTGACTGGCGGCGGTTACTGACAGCCGGGAAGGCCCGCCGGGGCTTTCCAGCTATTGTGCGCAGTGTTCACATGGGCGGTCCGTACTGCATACCGCCTCGCAGTAGTACGTCCGCCAGCCGCTCGGACACCTGGCAGAACTAGTCGGAGTGACAGCCCCTATGTGTGCCCACCACCGACAGCCGGTATGGACGAATTCGTGGCGGAGACGAAAGTGGAGTGGCGCGAGTGGGGGCCCGAGGCGTTCGAGCGGGCCGCCGACGGCGACAAGCCGCTCTTGCTCTCGCTGTCGGTGCCCTGGAGCCCGGAGTGTCGGGCGATGGACCGGGGCGTCTTCGGCGAGCCACGCATCGCGGCCAACATCAACGACGGGTTCGTGCCGGTCAGAGTCGACGCCGACCGGAACCCGCTGGTCAGGGAACGCTACACGATGGGCGGGTTCCCGTCGACGGTGTTCCTGACGCCGTCGGGCGAGGTCATCAGCGGCTCGACGTTCCTCGGACCCGACGGCTTTCGCGGCATCCTCGACTCCGTGCGGGAGTCGTGGGACGCGAAGGGGGCCGCGGCGGGCTCGGTCCCGCGCCAGCTCCAGGACGAGGCGCCGCCGGCCGGCGAGTTACGCCCGCGCATCGAGGAGCACATGGTCGAACAGCTGTTGGGCTCGTTCGACGACGAGTTCGGCGGCTGGGGGTCGGACGTGAAGTTCCCGCTGGCCCGGACCGTCGAGTTCGCCCTCGTCCGGGCTCGCGACCAGGCCACGCGTACCCTCGAAGCCATCCAGACCCACCTGCTCGACACCTACGACGGCGGCTTCTACCGCTACGCGACGGGGCGGGACTGGTCGAACCCGCGCCGCGAGAAGCTGTTGGACGAGAACGCCGCGCTCGTGCGCGCGTTCGCCCACGGATACCGCTACACCGGCACCGAGGCCTACCGGGACACGGCCATGCGGACCGTGGAGTACCTGACGACCGACCTCTGGACCGGGGACGCCTTCGCGGGCAGCCAGGCCGGCGACGACGACTACTACCAGGCGAGCCCGACCGACCGGGAGGACGCCGACGCCCCGCACGTCGACGAGACGGTCTTCGCAGACCGGAACGGCCTCGCCGTCGACGGCCTGCTGTGGGCCCACGCTTACACGGACGACGAGCGGGCCGAGCGCCACGCCCGACGCGCGCGTGAGTACGTCTGCACACAGCTCGTCGACGGGGACGGCGCGGTGATTCACGACGACGCCGCCGACAGCCACCGCGGGCTGCTCATCGACCAGGCCGGGGTCCTGCAGGGGCTGACGACCAGCTGGCAGGTGCTGGGGGAGGCCGGCCCCGCCGCGGCCGTCGCCGACTGGACTATCGAGCACCGCCAGCAACCGAGCGGCGCGTTCCGCGACGGGCCCAACACCGGTGTCGGCCTCTGTGGCCGGTCGCTCCATCCGCTTGACACCACGGTGGAGCTGGCCGACGCCCTCGTCGACCTCGCGGCGCTGACCGGTGAGGAGCGATACCGCCGAGCCGCCCGCGACGCTGTCGAGTCCTTCGCGGGCGCGGCCGAGCGGATGGGCGTCGAGGTGGCCGGATACGCGAGCGTGGCCGCCCGGCTCCGGGACCCACAGCGGCTCGTCGTCGGCACCGAAGCGGGGACGGACCTCCACCGGGCCGCGCTCCGCCTGGCCGACCACGAGACGACCGTGGTGCCCGACCCCGACGGCGACGGCGTCGCCCGCCGGTACGAGGACGGGACCGTCACCGCCGAGGGCGAGACGCCCGCCAACCTCGAAACGGCGCTGACCACTACCTAAAACAGTAAACCTCCGATTCGTTTTTGTCTACCGGCCGATAGGGTTGCGTATGGCAAGCCTGCGCGATCTGGGTCTCTCGGAGTACGAGGCCCGCGCGTTCCGGTCGCTGCTCGACACCGGGCCGACGACGGCCAAGGAGCTCTCTCGCGCCAGCGACGTGCCGATGGGGCGTATCTACGACGTGCTCAACGGCCTGGAGACCTACCGGCTGGTGCGCAGCCAGACGGCCAGCCGGCCGAAGAAGTACGTCGCTGTCGAGCCCGAGACGGCGCTGGACCGGCTGCTAGACGACAAGAAGGCGGACCTCGAAGCGAAGGCAAAGCAGTACGAGGACATCGTCTCGGAGCTGAACGGTCAACTGGAGGCCGGCAACCACGTCGAGGAGCCCTTCTGGACCGCCGCCGTCGGGTCCGAGGAGACGCTGAACCTCCTGCTGGAGCGGCTGGCCGCCGCCGACGACCGCATCGTCGTGGTCGGCGCCCCGCCCGCCCAGCAGCTCGACATCGTCGAGGCGACCGAACGTGTCGTCGACGAACTGGTCGCCGCCCTGGAACGGGGCGTCGACGTCTCCCTGCTCGTCGAACGGGACCTCTTCGACCGGCTCCCCGAGGGGGCCAACCGCGCGTACTACGAGCGCCTCTCCGCCTACGACAACTACAGCGCCCGCTACAGCCAGCGCGTCTCGACGACGTTCGAACTCATCGACGACACCGAGGTGTGTATCGAGGTCCCGCACCCGCTCGGGCGGGACGAGACGTTCGGCGTCATCGACCTGAAAGACCCCTCCTTCACCGCCGATGTCAGCGAGGCCTTCGCCGAACACTGGGCCGAGGCGACGCCCGTCGGCCCGCCCTGAGAAGAACGCCGCCGCTACCCCTCGTCCGTCACTTCTTCGCGCAGGTCCGCCAGCTTCGCGACGCGCTCGGCGTGGGCGTTGTGCTGGTGGATGGACTCGTCGTTGGACTGCTCCATGTAGACGACGGCCTCGTCGGGGAGGTCCGGGAACCGCTCGACGACGCCCTCGGCCAGCGCCCTAACACAGTCCTCGACGAACTTCGCGTCCTTGTGGGCCTCGAAGGTCATGTGGTCCTCGTCGGGCCGTTTCGCGAGGTTGTAGATGCGGGCGCTCATGGAGTCGCGGGCGACCTCGATGAGCTCGTTGAGGTCGACCTCGGGGGCCCCGTCGCTCTCGACGGTCAGCGTGGCGTGGCCCCGCTGGGAGTGACCGGCCTGGGGCATCTTCTCGAGGAACTCGTCGATGACTTCGTCCTCGACGGCCATCTGCTGGAGCGTCTCGCGGGCGCGGGCCGCCGACATCCCCTGCGAGCAGGGACAGACGGTCATCCCGGTGACCTGTGCGCCGATCTCCTCGCTGGTGCCGTCGTCGGTGGCCGTCGCCGAGGCGATGATGGTCGCCGTCGACTGGGTGGCCATCTCGCTGGCCGGCGTGGACTCGTGTGTGACGTAGTCGGCTTCCATCCGGACTTCCGCCTTCGTGGTGTAGTCGTGTTTCTCCAGGAGAAGCTCGGCGGCGTCCCCACAGACGTCCTCGACACGGTAGGCCTGCTCGGAGACCGCGGTTTCGAGCGTCTCGTCGATGACTTCCATGTTCCGGGACATGTCCGCCCCCTTCCGCCAGGAGGGGAGGTCCACGAACACTTCGAACTCCGCCATGAGCACGATCGGGTCCCGGTCGCGCCGGCCCAGCTTGACGAGCTTCTCGACACCGGTGACACCGACGCGGTTGAGACCGACCGTCACGTCCGGACTCGTCGCCTGCACGTCCGGGAGTTGCTGACTCATTGGCCCCGCTTAGGACGAGACTCGGTTAGTGCTTTCGGAACCCACAGGCCGCGAATAGACGGCTCTGCCGGCCGCCGGGGGAGCGGGGCGACCGGGTCCGGGCGCGGGTTCACCCCGTCTCCGCTCGCGGTCGGGACCGCCCGATGTCCCGGAACGCCCGGTCGAAGTCCGTCGGGTCGAAGCCGGCCACCAGCTCCGACAGCGCCGCTTCCGCCGCCTCGATGTCGGCTTCGAGCTCGCCGAACTGCTCGCTCTCGGCCAGCTCTTCGAGGGACTTGCTCTCGACGAGGGCGGCCCGTTTGGCCGTCAGCGCGTAGTACTCCCGAACCCGCTCGTCGTAGGTGAGACACCGAACGAGACGGGCGACCGTCCCCCGAAGCGCCTTCTCGGTGACCGGTTTCTGGACGTAGTCGTCACAGGGAATCTCGATGATATCGAAGTCGGCCTCCTCCCCGGTCACCATCGCGACGCGCGCCGCCAGCCCGCGTTCGCGGATGGCGTCCAGCACTTCACAGCCCGACAGCTTCGGCATCCGCCGGTCAAGCAACACTACGTCGACCGACGGCGAGAGCGCTTCGAGCGCCGCCGGTCCGCTGTAGGCCGTTTCGACCGCGTACTCACCGTCCAGCTGCGATGCGTACGTCTCCGCCACGTCGACATCGTCGTCGACGACGAGTATCTGTGCCCCCCGGGTTCTGACATTGTCTCGGCTTACAGGAGACACAAGGGTCGCAAAAACGTTATGGCGAACACCACGGCGTGACGCTACCGTTCGGACTCCTCCCCCTGTCGTCCCGCTGGGTCACTCCCCCACGATATCGTCGTAGCGGGCGCCCGTCTGTTTGAGCGTGGCCGTGGAGTAGAGCCGGTCGTGGTCGACGGGCAGATACGCCGTCGAGAGCTCGTCTATCTTCTCGTCGACGGCGTCGGCGTCCCGGCCGTGAATCATGGTAAAGAGGTTGTAGGGCCAGTCCTGTTCAGGGCGGCGCGGCCGGTGATAACACAGCGTGACGTAGGGCAAGGTCCCGACGCGTTCGCCGAGCTCGTCGAGCCGGTCGTCGGGGACGTCCCAGACGACCATGCAGTTGTTGTCGAACCCGGTGGTGATGTGGTTGACCACGCAGCCGATTCGCTTGACACAGCCGTCGTCCAGAAGCCCCTCGATGGCCGCGAGTACGTCGTCTACGTCGGCGCCGACGGCGGCCGCGATGTCCCGGTAGGGCGTCGCCGAGAGCGGGAACCCGTCCTGTATCTCGAGCAGGAGCCGGCGGTCGAGCGGGGAGAAGTCGGCCGCGGCGTCCTCGCTGATGCGGGTGGCGCTGGCGTCGGTGCCCTCCATCCGGGCCTGGGGGTCCCTCGCTCGCTCGTCCGGCGAATCGCCCTCCGGGCGTGTCTCCCGGGCGAACCTGTCGCTGTTGACGACGGGGAACTCAAGGTCGATGTAGTAGTCGGTCAGCATCGGGAGCACGAGCACCGAACAGCCGGTCCGGGCCTCGATGTCGGCGAGAATCTCGTCGCGCTTCTCGCGGGAGCCGGCGGTGACGACGAACCACATGTTCCACTCGTGGTCGCGGGCGTAGTTGTGGTTGACCTGCCGGTAGTCGTTGACGACGGCGGCGACCTCGTCGAAGCGGGCCTCGGGGACCGACACCGCGGCCAGCGTCGAGGAACCGATGACCGGCGGGTTCAACACGGCACCGAAGCGCCGGAAGATACCGTCGTCCCGGAGCGACTCGACGCGGTCGAGGGCCTCGTCGGCCGGTATACCGAGCCGCTCGCCGACGGCGTCGAAGGGGCGTTCACGAATCGGAAACCCGCTCTGGAACCCGTCGATGAGTGCGGCGTCGATGTCGTCGATACGCTCCCGCCAGTCACCCGCCCGGAGACTCATTGGCACGGCTTAGGAGTCGACGGGTGTATCGTTTTCGGGAGCGAGCGCCGTTCCCGCAAAATGAGAACGAAACGGAGGGGCTTTGAAAGCGCGGTCCCAACCCGCCCGCATGGCACAAGCGACCCGCGAGTACGGTGACTGGCCGCTGAAGCGGCTGATGACCGAGGTCGTCGGTTCGGGCCACAAGTCCGCCGACGACATGACCCGCGCGCAGTCCCGCGAGGCGTTCCAGCGCATCCTCGACGGCGAACCGGACCACACGACGCTTGGCGCGTTCTGGCTGGCCAACCGCTGGAAGCGCAACACGCCCGTGGAACTGGGCGCGTACGTGGACGTGATGGCCGAGGAGTCAGTCGTCACAGCCGAGCCCGAAGCCGACCCCGTCGACTGCGGCGCGAACTACGACGGCAAGGGCCGCTCGGCCATCCTCGGTGTGGCCGCCGGGCTCGTGGCCGCCGCCGCCGGCACTCCCGTGGTCGTCCATTCGGGCGACCGCGTCCCCACACAGAAGCAGGACGCCTACAAGCACGTGCTCGACGAACTGGGCGTCCGGACCGAACTCGACCCGTCCGAGAGCGCCGACATGGTCGACGACGTCGGCTTTGGTTTCTACTACCAGCCCGCGTTCAACCCCGGCGTCGACGCCCTCTTCGAGCGGCGTGACCAGGTGGGCGTCCGCTGTTTCGTCAACACCGTCGAGACGCTCGCGAACCCGTCCGGGGCGAGCGTCCACCTCGGCAGCTTCTATCACCTGCCCTTCGCCAAGAAGATGGTCCGCACGCTCGTCGAGTCGGAGACGACGGACCTCGAACGCGCGCTCTTCTTCCAGGGGATGGAGGGGTACGACGACGTCCGCCCCGGCGAGACCATCGTCGCCGAGTGGCCCGCCGAGGGCGACGACGCGGACGACGACGGCATCGCCGACTTCGAGATTCGCACGGGCGAATACGGCATGGACGTGACGGGCGACGACCTCGCCGTCGAGGACGTGGCCGGCGAGTCCGCCGAGATCACCGAGGCGGTGCTGACCGGCGACCGGACCGGCGCCTTCGCCGACGCCGTCACGCTCAACGCCGCCCTGCGAATCTACGCCCGGGACGACGCCGAGAGCATCGCTGACGGGCTCGAACAGGCCCGCGCGGCCATCGACGACGGCAGCGCCGCCGCCGCGCTCGACGACCTCCGCGCGTTCTGAGCGTCGGAACCGATTTTCCGCGCCCGTCCCTAGCTTCGGTGTGACTCTGTCAGAGACCGCCGAGGAGTGGACGGTTCCGGCTGACGACGGCCCCTGGCGCCACGACACCGTCGAGACGAACGGCGTCCGACTCCACGCCGTCACCGCCGGCCCCGAGGACGGTGACTTGGTCGTGCTTTTGCACGGCTTCCCCGAGTTCTGGTACGCCTGGCGCCACCAGATTCCGGCCCTGGCCGAGGCGGGCTATCGCGTCGTCGCGCCGGATATGCGCGGCTACAACCGCTCCGAGAAGCCCATCGGCGTCGATGCCTACCACATCGACGAACTCGTGGGCGACGTGGCCGGCCTGGTCGCCGCCTTCGACCGAACGTCGGCCCACATCGTCGGCCACGACTGGGGCGGGCTGGTGGCCTGGCAGACCGCTATCGACCGCCCCGGGACCGTCGACCGGCTGGCTGTTCTGAACGCGCCCCACCCGGCGGCCTACGAGCGCGCGCTGCGGTCGAACCCGGTCCAGCTCGGCAAGTCCTGGTACGTCGGCTTCTTCCAGCTCCCGGGCCTGCCGGAGTGGAGTCTGGGCGCGCGGGACTTTGCGGCCATCGAGCGGCTGCTCGGCGACGGAACGGTCCGGCCCGGCGCCTTCTCCGAGACGGACATCGAGCGCTACAAGGCGGCGCTTGGACAACCGGGCGCCCGGACGGCAGCGCTCAACTACTACCGGGCGATGGCCCGGCGGACGGCGAAACTGACGCTGACTCGGGGCGGCGTCGGCGACCAGCCGGTGCGGGCGCCGACGCTGCTCATATGGGGCGAGCGGGACGCGGCGCTCGACGTGTCCCTGACCGAGGGCCTCGACGAGTGGGTCCCCGACCTTCGCGTCGAGCGGCTCCCCGACGCGAGCCACTGGGTGCAGTCCGACGCGCCCGAGCGGGTGAGCGAGCTACTGCTCGACCACCTCGCGTAGAGCGAACAGCCCACACTCCCGCTGCTCCCCGTTCCGCATCGAGGGTTCCCTTCGGTAACCCTCATACCGCCCGCGAGGCGACGTGTGGGACTCTCGCGACACGCCTCGCGGTCGCTTGTCAGACCATAGCGGGCTCTGGTCTCGTCCCCGTACAAGAACGCTCGGTCACAGTGGGCAAGTTTTTCCCCGCCGGTGCCTTCCTTCCTGTATGAGCGACCTGACAGCGACGCTCCACACGACAGAGGGCGACATCGAAGTGGAACTGTACGAGGAGAAGGTCCCGAACACCGTCGAGAACTTCGTCGGGCTGGCCGAGGGCGCCGACGACTACGACTCCGCGGAGGTCGGCCCCGGCACCGGCGCCTGGGAGGACCCCGACTCGGGCGAGAAGCGAATCGACCCGCTGTACACCGACATCGAGATCCACCGCGTCATCGACGACTTCATGATTCAGATGGGCGACCCGACCGGTACCGGTCGCGGCGGCCCCGGCTACACCTTCGAGGACGAGTTCCACGACGACCTGACCCACGACGAGGCGGGCCTGCTCAGCATGGCCAACCGCGGCCCCGACACGAACGGCTCGCAGTTCTTCATCACGCTGGGTCCCCAGCACCACCTCAACGGCAAGCACGCCGTCTTCGGCGAGGTCATCGACGGGATGGACGTCGTCGAGACGATCGGCAACACCGACACGGACCCGAACGACGCCCCGACCACGCCTATCGTCCTCGAATCCGTCGAGATACACCGATAGCCCGGGGTAACGGCTTTGTCGCCGGCGCTTCTCACCCGAACTAGTGGCACACATCGACCGACTCACGGTCTATCCGGTAAAGGGGCTTGACCACCTCGACGTCGAGCAGTCGCGGCTCCTCCCGGGCGGAACGCTCGAACACGACCGGGAGTTCGCGCTGCTGGACGATGGCGAGCGGGTCAACGCGAAGCAGTCCGACCGCTTTCACGCGCTGTCGACCACCTACGACCCGGAGACGGTGACGCTCCGCGTCACCTCGCCCGAGCGCCGCGAGTTCGCCCTCGACACCGAGTCGGGGCGGGCCGAGGCGGCGACGTGGCTCGCGGACGCACTCGAACTCGACAGCGACCCCCGGCTCGACCGGCGCACGGACCTGGGACACGTGGACCGGCAGTCGATGGGGCCGTCGGTCGTCAGCACCGCGACCCTGGAAGCGGTCGCCGGCTGGTTCGATGAGATGACAGTCGACAGCGCGCGGCGGCGGCTGCGTGCGAACATCGAAGTGGGCGGCGTCCCGGCGTTCTGGGAGGACCGCCTCGTCGGCGCGGACGCGCCGGCGTTCCGGGCCGGCGACGTGAATATCGAGGGGGTCACGCCCTGTGGCCGCTGTGTCGTTCCCTCGCGGGACCCCGACACCGGCGAGCCGACCCCGGAGTTCCGCGAACAGTTCATCACGAAGCGCCGCGAGACGTTCCCCGAGTGGGCCGACCGGGACGCGTTCGACCACTTCTACTCGCTGATGGTCATCACCCGCGTGCCGGAGACCGACCGCGGGAAGACCATCGCCGTCGGCGACGACGTCGAACTCCTCGAGTAGCTTCGGGGCCGAGCCCCGGCACCATCGTTCCCCCGAAATGCCGCGGAAACCGACACCGGAAAGAACGTCGACGCGCTACGTGCAGGTATGACAGAGGCCGACGAACCTGTCGACCCCAGCGAGTTCGGTGAGCAGAACGCGCCGCCGGTCGAGGAGATGCCCTACAAGCTCATCTTCGAGGCCAACAAGTGCTTCGGCGCGGGCAAGTGCGCCGAGGTGTCGGTGAACTGGTCGCTGGACCTCGATACGGGCATCGGCAAGCCCGAGACCTACTTCTTCGGCGAGGACGACCTAGAACACAACATCGCGGCCGCCGACGCCTGCCCGGCCAAGAAGGACCGCGGCGTCATCCACGTCGTCGACCGCCGGACGAACGAGGAGATAGCGCCCGATCCGGCCGGCGACGGCAGCCTCTCCGTCGACTGGTGATACTGTCGGCAGCGCCTTCGTGACGGTAGTTGTCACCGCGAACACGGCCACGTGAGTGTGGCCGACAGCAACCGAAACCCGTTTTCCCCCGCAGTGTGCAAGGTGAGACGCGCGAGGGTAGCCGAGCTTGGCCAAAGGCGGTGGGCTTAAGACCCGCTCCCGTAGGGGTCCGCGCGTTCAAATCGCGTCCCTCGCACTCCCACACTTCTGGTGGCGTCACGTCGCTTCATCTCCGGAAAAAGACGCCCGGACTCGCCGTTAGCGGCCGGTCAAGTGTCTCAGCTCGAATCCTGGGCCACGAACAGGTCGAAGCCGGTGTCGGCCGGTTCGTCGCCCGGCGAGAGATAGCCCGCCGCGAACGCGGTGTAGGCGGTGCCGCCGTTCAGGCTCACGTCGAAGTCGGCGACGACCTCGCCGTCGTTGCTCTCGGTGTCGCCCCGGACCTCGACCGTGTAGTCGTTTGCTTGCACCTCGGTCGAACCCGACTCCGTGTAGTCGACCCCGTCGAACAGTACGACGTCGCCGCCCGCGGCGGTGATATCGACCGCCGGCGCGTCGGGGGAGACGTGGACGACACGCAGGCTGGCCATGTCCTCGCTCGGCGCGCTCGTGTCGTCTTCGAGGATGAGCGGCGCGAACGGCTCGTCGGCGCCCTCGCTTATCTCGCCGGCCGCGACGACGCTGTAGGCCGTGTCGGCTTCGACGGTAATCGAGTCGTCGAACACCGACGTGCTCTGGTCGCCGGCGGCCGTGATTTCGACGTCGTGGTCGCCGGCGTCGACTTCGAGGTAGTCGCTCGTGTCTCCGAAGGGAACGTCTTCGAGCACGGCCGACCCGTCCACGTAGACGTCGACGTTGGGCGCGTCGGGCGACATGTGGGCCACACGGACCATCGCCGTTTCCGACATCCCGCCGCCGTCAGTTTCGGTCTCCGTTTCCGGGTCCATGCCGTCCGCAGTGCCCGTGGGCGTTCCGTCCCCCTCGCTTCCCCCGCAACCGGCGAGACCGACAGTCGCTGCAGTGCCGATACCGAGCAAGACTCTCCGTCGGCTTGTATTCGATGACATCACTCGACCCGAGGCGTGTCACCGACATAACGTATTTCGCAACTCGGACTAGAATGTCCACCAAATTCGGCTAAAATGTGTCGAGAGTCTCTATCGGTCGGGTTTTCGGCGTGTGGCCGAAATGGTTTTATCGGCTATTCCCCGAGTGTGTGATATGGTTGATAGGCGGGCAGTCGAGCGCCGCGCGCCCCGGGGTCGGCCCGTTGTGGCGACAGGTCCCGCCGCTGTGACGGAGGCGATGTCTGCACTTCCGCCCCCGATGTCGGTAGATTCTTTTCGTGCCGTCGGGAACCACGTATCGAATGGATACGGTCCTCTGGCAGACGCTTGCCGGCACGCGAGGGGGACCGAACCGCGCCCGTGTCCTTCGTGCGCTGGACGCACAGCCGCGCAACGCCAACCGGTTGGCCGACGACCTCGACCTGGCGTACAACACGGTGCGACACCATCTGGAGGTTCTCGAGGAGAACGGTGTCATCACCAGCAGCGACGCCGACTACGGCGTCATCTACCTGCCCAGCGAGCGGGCGAGGGACAACTGGGACACGGTCGAACGGATACTCACACAGGTGGACGACTGATATGAACCAACCACGACGACGGACCACGGACGGCACCGGAGGGCACGAAGCGCGATGAGTCTCGTCCTCGACGTCGCGAGAATCGCCGCCGCTATCAACATCGTACTGCTGGGTGGCGTCATCGCCATCTGGGTCCGGTCCTACCGGGAGATACGCGCGCCGATGACGTTGGGCTCTATCGTGTTTGCGGCCTTCCTGCTCGCCGAGAACGCCGTCGCGCTGTACTTCTATTTCAACGCGCCCGCCGGGATGCCCGCCCTGGCGGTCGAGGTGATGGCCGTCCTCCAGATTCTGGAGGCCGTCGGTATCGCCGCGCTGAGCTACGTCACCTGGAAGTAACGAACGACGCGCTTTTGCGGCCAAGCGCCCTATCGTGGTCAAATGACCGACGTTCCCGACGATGTCGCGGCCGCGTTCGACGCCCGCGAGACCTTCGTCCCCGGCGGTAGCGGTTACGTGGTCGAGACGACGAGCTTCGAGGGCCACGTCACCGCGAGCGAGGGCGAGAAGTGGCGCACCGACTACGAGGTGACCGTTCGAGCGCCGACGCTTCAGGCCGCGACGGCCGACGAGGTCGGCCCCGCCGTTCGCGATGGCTGGCTCGAAACGCTGGAGCGCCGGCTCGAAGACGCCCCCAAGGCCACCCGCGTCGCCGTCGACCTGGACGACTACACCGTCGAGGTCGACGACGAGGAGGTCGTCGTCACCTACCGCTTCAGCCTGGGCGGGGAACGGGAGGCCGCAGACGTGGCCAAGGCCTTCGTCGAGTACGTCGAGGGGACCTACGTCGAGGGCATCATCCCCGGCTACGAGTACGTCGGCGTCGTCGCCGACCTCATGAGCGCCGCGAGCTCGGGCGGTAGCGAGGGGAGCCGCGGCGGGACGCCGCTGTAGGGGAAGGGAAACCAGACGGCGAGCGAAGCGAGCGGCCTGTGCTGGGAAAAGTGGTCGCCTAGTCCATCGCGATGTACGTCTGCGTGGACTCGACGCCCTCGATGTCCTGGACGTGGGTCGCGGCCACGTCCTTGACGGCGGCGGGGGTGTCGACGCTGACCTTCGCGATGAGGTCGACGTCGCCGGCGACGATGTGGGCCTCCTCGACGCCGTCGATGTGCTCGATTTCCTCCCGCAGCCGGTCGGCGTCGCCGGTGTGGGCCTTGACCATGACGTAGGCGGTGACCATCCTCAGGCACCTCCCAGCGCTTTGGCGGGGCCGCTCTCCCCGACGACGATGCTCCGGACGTCAGAGAGGGTGTCGAAGTCGGCCAGCACCACGAGGTGGTCCCCGGCGTCAAGGGTCTCGTCGGGGTCGGGGATGTCCAGCGGGTCGTCCCCCTTCCCGTGGGCGAGCAGGCGGGTGTTGGCAGGCAGTTCGAGTTCCGAGAGCGAGTAGCCTTTCATGGGTGCGGAGTCGGTGATGGTGAACTCGACCAGCTGGAGATGCTGGGCGATGTCGGCGATAGCGCGGATGTTTCCGCCGAGCAGGGCGTTCTTCGCGGCGATGGCGCCGAGCCGCTCGGGGTAGATGACCTCGTCCACGTCGGACGCGTAGCGCCGGTATATCTCCTCCCGGTAGTCCTCGTCGATGCGCATGACGGTGCGACAGCCGTGTTCCTTGCCGATCATACAGGCGACGAAGTTGTCGTTGAGGTCGCCGGTGAGCGCGCCGATGGCGTCGGCCTCTGCCAGGTTGGCCGATTCGAGCGTCTCCTCCAGCGCGCCGTCGCCGGCGATGACGTCGAACCCGGCGGCCCGCGCCCGCTCGACGGCGGCTTCGTCGCTTTCGATGAGCGTGACGTCGTGTCCGCTCTCCCGCAGCACCCGTGCGGTCCGGAGCCCCACACGGCCGGCACCCACGATAACGTATAGCATAGACGGCAGTACGCAACGGGGATGAATAAAACTACCCCGCCGGTCGGCCCGTTTCGCCCGGTGACCCGTCCCGCGTGTGACTCCCCGCTGTGGACCGCGGGAACGTTTTTGATACTGTGGTACAACATACCATAGTATGGCATCCGCGTTCATCATGATAAAGACGGTCGCGGGCAAATCCGAGGAGCTGCTCGCGGCCGTCCGGGAGACGGCGGGCATCACCGAGGCGCACATCGTCGCCGGTCAGTACGACATCATCGCCGAGGCCACCGGCGAGGAGGTGTACGACGTGATGCAGTCGGTGTCGACGCGCGTCCGTGACCTGGACGGGGTCGCGGACACCCGGACCTACATCAGCCTGGAGTAGCGCGACGGCGCCGTTCCGACACGGCAAAGGTCGTCGGCCCGCTAGGGGCGGCATGGTCAGCGTCGTCGGACTCGCCGGACTGCTCGTCATCGTGCTGCTCAACAGCGCCGTGACAGCACTTATGACCCGCTTTTTCAGGGTTCGGCTGAAAACCAGGTGGGGCGGATTCCTCTACTCCGTCCTGCTCTGTCCGTTCGCGATGTTCGTCGTGTTCATGCTGTTTGCGGTGCTCGGGTTCGGCTCCGGACTGGCACTCAGCAACGGGGCGGCTATCGCGCTCACGATACTCGTTCCGCTCGCGCTCGGGATGACCTTCGACTACGTCTGGATGCCCTCGCCCGATGAGGTCGAACTGCCGACCTCGGCGTAGCTACCGACACACGACGTCTCGGACCCGCTCGTAGACCGTCTCCGGGTCCTGTGTGGCGTCCACCCGGACGAAACGGTCGGGGTCGTTCTCGATGAGGCGCTCGTAGTTCGACCGGACCTCGGCGAGGTACTCGGCCGTCTCGAACTTGTTCGTGGCGCCGCTGCGGCGGGCGGCCGTCTCCGGGTCGAGGTCGAGATACACCGTTCGGTCGGGCGGCCGGGTCCAGGGCTCGTGGACCCGCTTGACGTACGCCAGCGGGTCGTCGAAGTGGTCACTGGCGGCCAGCGTGGCACCCTGGTAGGCGTATCTGGAGTCGGAGTAGCGGTCGGAGACGACCAGCCCTCCCTCGTCGAGCGCGGGACGGACCGTGTCGGACAGGTGGGCCGCGTGGTCGGCGGTGTACAGAAAGAGCTCGGCCAGCGAGTCGGCGTCGTCGTCGCCGATAGAGCGCATGACGGCCTCGCCGTACCAGCTGTCGGTCGGTTCGCGGGTGAACGTGGCATCGGAGAGCGCGTCGTCGGCTCGCAGGCGCTCCCACACCGTCGTCTTCCCGCTGCCGTCGAGCCCCTCCAGCGTCACGAGCATACCGGTGCGTCGGCGCCGGGGTACGTAAGCGCCCCGAACCCGCCACCGGCCGGTGGGGGCACCGCCCCGTCGCGGTCGACGATACCGGGACGACAACAGCCCGCACGTACACCAAACTGGTTTCGCCCTATCTTTACGGTCGTTCGGCGGAAAGGACGCCGTATGGACGTACTTGTAGCCGGCGGGACTGGGTTCGTTGGACAGCACCTCTGCCGGGAACTCGACGACCGCGGCCACGACGTGACCGCCATGTCACGGAACCCACACGACGCCGAACTGCCCGACGGCGTCGCTCGAAAGGAGGGAGACGTGACCGACTACGACAGCATCGAGGGCGCCTTCGAGGGCCGTGACGCCGTCGTCTTCCTGCCCGCGCTCTCCCCGCTGTTCAAGCCCGACGGCGGCGACGAGATGCACGAGGTGGTCCACCTGGGCGGGACCGAGAACTGCGTTCGTGCGGCCGAGGAACACGGCGTCTCCCGGTTCCTCCAGATGAGCGCGCTGGGTGCGGACCCCGACGGCGCCACCCACTATCTCCGGGCGAAGGGGAAAGCCGAGGAGGCCGTGCGGAACTCGGACCTCGACTGGGTCATCTTCCGCCCGTCGGTCGTCTTCGGCGACGGCGGGGAGTTCGTCTACTTCACCAAGCGACTCAAGCAGATATTCGCCCCCGCGGTCCCGCTCTACCCGCTCCCGGGCGGCGGTAAGAAGGCCCACTTCCAGCTCAT
Source organism: Haloarcula laminariae (assembly GCF_025457605.1). Lineage (NCBI taxonomy): Archaea > Methanobacteriati > Methanobacteriota > Halobacteria > Halobacteriales > Haloarculaceae > Haloarcula > Haloarcula laminariae. The sequence continues at coordinate 852,327 of NZ_JAMZFY010000002.1, forward strand.
CTGGGTCGACGACCTCGTGCCGATGCTGGCCGACGCGCTGGCGGGCGAGGAACACGTCGGGCAGACCTACGAGGTCGGCGGGCCCGAGACGCTGACGCTGCGCGAGGCCACGGAACTGGTCTTCGCGGCAGAGGGCAAGTCCATCACCATCGTTCCCCTGCCGATGCCGCTCGCGAAAATCGGGCTCCCGGTGCTCGGCTCGCTCGGGTTCCCCATGGGCAGCGACCAGTACGAGGGGCTCGACTTCGACAACACGCCGGCGACCAACGACGTCGACGCGTTCGGCCGCGACCCCGCGACGCTGCGGACGTTCGGCTCGTATCTCGGCGTCGAGTAGGTGCTTGCGTAGTCAGGGAAGATAACGGCCGGTACCGTTCCTGTCGGCTTTCAGCGCTGTCGGGGGTTGCATCGAACAGCCACAGAACACCTATAGGGGGACTTCTCCGCCCCGTCTGGCATTTTTCGCTCCGACCGAACGTCAGCGAGCTTTTATTTCCTGCTCGAACTTTCATGGATGAGATTTGGGCAAAAAACTTATACGCGCTATCCTACTTACCACTTTTAACCGGAGAACTATATCAATGAAACTCGCGATGATCGGCTTCGGGCAGGCCGGTGGCAAAATCGTGGACAAATTCCTCGAGTACGACGAGCAGACAGGCTCGGGAATCGTCCGCTCGGCCGTAGCCGTCAACACGGCCAAGGCCGACCTGCTGGGGCTAGAACACATTCCGGAGGAGAATCGAGTGCTCATCGGCCAGGCCCGCGTCAAGGGTCACGGCGTGGGCGCGGACAACGAACTCGGCGCCGAAATCGCCGAGGAGGACATCGACGAGGTGCAGGGGGCCATCGACAACATCCCCGTCCACGAGGTCGACGCCTTCCTGGTCGTGGCCGGGCTGGGCGGCGGGACCGGCTCCGGCGGGTCGCCGGTCGTCGCGAAACACCTCAAACGCATCTACACCGAGCCCGTCTACGGGCTCGGCGTCCTGCCCGGCAGCGACGAGGGCGGCATCTACACGCTCAACGCCGCCCGGTCGTTCCAGACGTTCGTCCGTGAGGTGGACAACCTCATGGTGTTCGACAACGACGCCTGGCGCCAGACCGGCGAGTCCGTCGAGGGCGGCTACGACCACATCAACGAGGAGATCGTCCGACGGTTCGGGGTCCTCTTCGGCGCCGGCGAGGTAGAGGCCGGCGACAACATCGCCGAGAGCGTCGTCGACTCCTCGGAGATCATCAACACGCTCGACGGCGGCGGGGTCTCGACCGTCGGCTACGCCTCGGAGGACGTCGAGGTCAGTTCCGGCGGCGGCGGGCTGCTCTCGCGGTTCAAGGGCGACAGCGGCGGTGGCGACGACGCGATGGACACGGCCAACACGACCAACCGTATCACCTCGCTGGTCCGGAAAGCGGCGCTGGGCCGCCTGACGCTCCCCTGCGAGATCGAGGGCACCGAGCGCGCGCTGCTCGTCATGGCCGGGCCGCCCAAACACCTCAACCGGAAGGGTATCGAACGCGGTCGCAAGTGGCTCGAAGAGCAGACCGGCTCCATGGAAGTCCGCGGCGGTGACTACCCTACCAACGCGCCGAAGGTCGCCGCCTCCATCCTGCTGGCCGGCGTCCACAACGTCCCCCGTATCAAGGAGCTCCAGCAGGTCGCCATCGAGGCCCAGGACAACATCGACGACATCCGCCAGGAAAGCGAAGATAACTTAGAGAACTTGGTTGAAGACGATGAGGATGAACTCGATCCGCTATTCTAGGGCGACCGTTGCGCTGCTTTGCGTCGTCGGACTGCTGGCCGTCGCGGGCACAGCGAGTGCCTTCACGGTCTCGACAGCCAGCGACGTGCCCAACGAAACCGCCGTCGGCAGCGAGGTGTCGGTGACGTACGTCATCGAGGACCCGTACGACGGCCCCCCGAACGAGTACACGCTCGAAGGGGAGACCGAACTGGAGAACGTGAGCTGGACCGTCGAGGTGTTCGACCAGGGTGACAGCGTCGACCAGACGACCTACGGCGACCAGTCGTTCAGCCAGCCGATGGACCGCGACGGCGACCAGAACGGTGACGAGGTCCGCATCACGCTCGAAGGGACCGTCCCGGCCGTCGGGAACTACACCTACGAGCCCGCGGAGAACTACACCGTCGCTGAGTTCACCCGCACGGCCGGGAGCAACGAGAACCAGTTCCGTAGCGACTCGGCACATCACTACACCGAGGAGAGCCGCGAGGCCCGACAGGCTATCGACGCCGCTGGCACGGCCATCGAGGAGGCAGGCGGCAACAGCGAGGCGGAGAACCTCCGGAGCAACGCCATCTCCTCTTACGAGAACGGCAACTTCGAGAACGCCATCGACCTCGCTAACGAGGCACAGAACACGGCCCAACAGGCCCAGCAGAGCCAGCAGACCACGCAGACGCTGCTGTACGCGGCCGGCGCCGTCGTGCTCCTCCTCCTGCTCGGTGGCGGCGGGTACTACCTCTACAGCCAGTCCAAAGACGACGACTACAGCAAGCTGTAATGCGGCTCGTCGTCCCCGTCTCGGGGTCCGACCCGAAAACGCGCCTCTCTCCCGTTCTCACGCCCGACGAGCGCCGCGAGTTCACCGAAGCGATGCTCGCGGACGTAGTGACGGCGCTCGACGCGGCGGGCCACAGTCCCGAAGTCGTCGCGACGGCACCCGTGGCGTGTGACGCGCCGGTCACCGTCGACGAACGCGGCCTCGACCCGCTGGTCAACGACTTGCTCGCCGAGGCAGACGGCCAACTGGCGGTCGTGATGGCCGACCTCCCGCTGCTCACGCCCGCGGCCGTCGAGACGCTGTTCGAACCCGACGCCGACGTGGTACTGGCCCCGGGGCTGGGTGGCGGGACCAACGCGTTCGTCTCGCGCCACCCCGAGTTCCGCGTGGACTATCACGGCGCGTCGATACGGGACCACCGACAGATTGTCCGCGAGGCGGGCGCGACTCTCGCCGATATCGACTCCCGGCTGTTGGCGACGGATATCGACGAGCCGGGCGACCTATCGGAGGTCCTGCTCCACGGCGACGGGGCCGCCGCGGACTGGCTCCGCGACGCCGGCTTCGAGTTGGTCGTCGACGACGGCCGCGTGGCCGCTCAGCGGACGTGAGCGGACCGCCGGAGGCGAGACGCTTACGGTCCTCTGGCCCGAACCGGAGAGCGTGCAGTACGACCGGCTCACCAAGGGAATCGCGGTCGTCTTCGGCGCTCTCACAGCCGTGCTGACCGTGGTCGGTTTGCTGACCAGTCCGGCCGTGCTTTTTCTGGCGCTGATGTTCGGGGCCTCGACGTACCTGATGTACTACCACCTCAGCGGGAAGATGGCCGCGAGCGTCTACGAGCGCGTCGAGCGGCGCGCTGCGGCGGACGCCCGCGGCGACGGACGCGGTGGCTTCGGCGCGGGACCGCGCGAGGAGTGGGAACCGCCCCGCGATAGCCGGGCGGGCCGGGCCGCCGAGCGCGTGCGACAGGAGCGGGCCCGCCGACAGCGGACCCGACGCGGCCGCCAGCAGGCGGGGCGGCGCCGCCAGCGCGTTCAGCAGTCCGCCGGTCCGAGTCCGGCGGAGGCCTACGACAGGCTCGGGCTGACCCCCAGCGCCGACGAGAGCGAGGTCAAACAGGCCTATCGCGACCGGGTCAAGGACGCGCATCCCGACACCGACAGCGGGAGCGAGCGGGAGTTCAAGCGGGTGCAAGCGGCCTACGAGACGCTCACCGAGGACTGAACGGACCGCAACGACCAAACCCGTGCCGGCGCCACTCCCTGTATGACAGAGACGCCGCCGCTGGTGGTCGATATCGACGGTACGCTCACCGACGACTCCCGCGCCGTGGACCCGCGGGTGTTCCCCGTCCTCTCGGAGTGGCCCGAACCCGTCGTCGTCGCGACGGGCAAGGCGATGCCCTACCCCATCGCGCTCTGTGAGTTCATCGGCATCGACTACACCGTCATCGCGGAGAACGGCGGGGTGGTGTTTGTCGAGGCCACGGACACGCTCCAGATTGAGGGCGACAAGGCGGCCTGTCTCGCCGTCGCCGAGGCGTACCAGGAGCTGGGATACGAGCTGGGATTCGGCGAGGTCGACCTGGCGAACCGGTGGCGCGAGACCGAGGTCGTCGTCGACCTCTCCCAGCCCGGCGAGCCGTTGCGACGGCTGGCCGAGGAGCACGGGCTGGAGTTCCTGGACACCGGCTACGCGTACCACGTCACGGACGCAAGCATCAACAAGGGAACGGGACTGACGGCCGTCTGTGCCGAGCTAGGGCTCGAACCGTCGTCGTTCCTCGCGGTGGGCGACTCCGAGAACGACGTGGAGGCCTTCGACGTGGCGGGCGAGTCTGTGGCCGTCGCAAACGCCGACGAGACGGCCCTAGCCCGGGCCGACCGCGTCACCGAGGCGAGCTACGCCGACGGGTTCCTCGAAGCGGTCGAACCGTACCGGTAGGGGCGAGCTGGCGACACCGACGCGCCGACCGGCAGCGGGGCTGGTGTCACACGACGGCTGGACCCCGCTGATACGTTGGCTACATAGCTCTCCGTGGCCCCGGCTTTACGTATGAACCTTCGCTGTGAGAGATAGAGACAACCACCGTACTCAACAGGGAGAAGGGACCCCATACCCGGGGAAAGCTTTTATCTGCCCCTCCGTAACGGACCTCCATGAGCCCCGACCGGGCCGTCCTCCAGCGCGCGCTGGACCGCGGCGAACAGGAGGGCGGCAGCGTCGAGTTCAAAGAACGGCTCACTGAGGACCTCCACCTCTCGGAGGGACGGCTGGAATCGCTGGCCGCGCAGCTTCGCCACCGGGTCCTCTCCGGGGACGGCGAGGCGACCTACGTGGTCGGCGTGACCGACGACGGCGGGCTGGCCGGCATCTCCCCCGACGACTTCTCCGAGTCGATGGACGTGCTGAGCCTGCTGGCCGAGGAGGCCGGCGCCCACATCGAGGAGGTCCAGACGTGGGGCATCGACGACGGGAACGAGGCCGACGGGGAGACGACCCAGGGCATCGTCGGCGTCGCTACCATCCGCGAGGGCGCGGTACTGGAGGACGACGACCACATCGTCGTCGGGACCGCCGGCCACGTCGACCACGGCAAGTCCACGCTCGTGGGCTCGCTCGTCACCGGGGAGGCCGACGACGGCGAGGGCAGCACGCGGGGCTTCCTTGACGTCCAGCCCCACGAGGTCGAACGCGGGCTCTCGGCCGACCTCTCGTATGGCGTCTACGGCTTCGACGCGGACGGCCCGGTCCGGATGGACAACCCCCACCGCAAGACCGACCGGGCCCGCGTCGTCGAGGAGTCCGACCGCCTGGTGAGCTTCGTCGACACCGTCGGCCACGAGCCCTGGCTTCGCACGACGATTCGCGGGCTGGTGGGACAGAAGTTGGATTACGGCCTGCTCACCGTGGCTGCCGACGACGGCGTCACCGAGACGACCCGCGAGCACCTGGGTATCCTGCTGGCGACCGAACTCCCGACCATCGTCGCGCTGACGAAGGCCGACCTGGTCACCGACGAGCGGGTCACCGAAGTCGAACGCGAGGTAGAGCGCGCGCTGCGGGAGGTCGACAAGACGCCCCTCCGGGTCGCGCGCCACGGCGTCGACGCGGCCATCGAGGAGATATCCGAAACGGTGGTCCCCGTGGTGACGACCAGCGCCGTGAGCGAGCGCGGCCTGGACACGCTCGACGAGATGTTCGAACGGCTGCCCAAGACCGGCGGCGAGGTCGGCGAGTTCCGGATGTACATCGACCGGACCTACAACGTCCAGGGCGTGGGCGCCGTCGCGTCCGGCACCGTGAAATCCGGCGAGGTCGAGGCCGGCGACGAACTCCTGCTCGGCCCGATGCAGGACGGGGGATTCAGAGAGGTCGAGGTCCGCTCCATCGAGATGCACTACCACCGCGTCGACGAGGCCAAAGCGGGCCGCATCGTCGGCATCGCGCTCAAGGGGGTGCGCGAGGCCGACATCGAGCGCGGGATGGTGTTGCTCCCCCGGGACGCCGACCCCGAGCCGGTCCGGGAGTTCGAGGCCGAGGTGATGGTGTTGAACCATCCGACGCGGATCGGCGACGGCTACGAGCCGGTCGTCCACTTGGAGACGATCAGCGAGGCCGCGCAGTTCTACCCTGAAGGCGGCCAGTTGCTCCCGGGCGACGCCGGCGGGACGACGGTCCGGTTCAAGTTCCGACCGTATCTGGTCGAGGAAGGCCAGAAGTTCGTCTTCCGCGAGGGCCGCTCGAAGGGGGTCGGCACGGTCACCGACGTGGGGACCGAGTAGCCGCCGTTAGGTACCCTCTCTTTATCAGCCGGGCGCTTCGGTAGTGGCATGGAGTTGCTCGTCTTCGGTGCCGGGGGCCGCGTCGGTCAGCGTCTCTGTGGGTGTGCGGTGTCCGACGGCCACGGTATAACGGCGTTCGTCCGCGACGCCGCTCGGGCGCCCGACGGAGTCTCGGTCGTCGAGGGGGACGTGACCGACCCCGGAGCCGTGGCCGACGCCGTCGGCGGCCACGACGCCGTCTGTAGCGCGCTGGGCCCGACCGACGGGGCCGACCTGGCTCTGTTCGATACCGGTATCGAGAACCTCGTCGCGGCGATGGAAGCCAGCGGCGTCGAGCGGTTGGTCGCCGTCGCCGCCGCGGGTATCCTCCAGGCCACGCCGGGACGGCTCCGACTCGATATGGCCGGCTTCCCCGAGACGGAACGACCTCTCGCCGCCGCCCACAGAGCGGTGTACGACCGGCTCCGCGAATCGGCGCTCGACTGGACGCTCGTCTGCCCGCCCCGGATGCCGGACGGCCCGCCGACGAACCACTACCGCATCGCGGTCGACTACCTCCCCGAGGGCGGCCAGTCGGTGTCGACCGGCGACGTGGCACGGCTCGTCTACGAGGCGGCCGTCGACGGTCGCCACCGCCGCGAACGGGTCGGTATTGCCTACTGACTCGGGACGAAGCGGTCGTCCGCACGCACGAGCGAACCAAACACTACCGCCCACCCGAGGAGATTCTCGACCCGCGCCCGCCAGTTGCGCTCCCACTCCGGGTCGCGCTCGCGCTCCCAGCGCGGGACCCGCTCGCGGACCGCCTCGAACGCCGTCGCGGGGCTGTCCGCACCCCCCTCGACGGCTTCGTGCAACTCGGCGACGAGGAACACCTCTTCCCGGTAGGCCGTCGCGAGCGCGTCGCGGTCCGGGTCCGCCCGCGTTCGATGGTACCCCCGGTCGGTCTCGGCGACCAGCCCGAGGGCCTGCAGGAACGTCAGGTACTCGCGGGCCCGCTCGCGCTCGCTCACGTCGGTCGCCCGCTGGATGGCCAGACAGCAGTCCGCGGCACCGTCCGGAACGAGCGGTATCGCCCCCCGGGCCGTCCGGAGAAAGTCCAGCGAGCGGGCCGGCGGGGCGACCTTGTACCGCATCAGAGCCCGAAGCTCTCGGCCAGCACGTCCTCGCTCGTCCCGCCGACGACGTGGGTGTCGCCCCCGACCACGTCAACCGTGACCTTCGCCGGCCCGAACAGCTCGACCGGGAGCTCGGCGAAGTCCCAGTCGACGTCCTCGAAGACGCCTTCCAGCGGGCGGCCGTACTCCGCGCCCGCGACGGAGGGGACCTCGTCAATGACTTCGCTGACCGGCTCGTCGACGGTCAGGTGGACCTCGCTCCCGTAGGCCAGGGCGTCCGTGGTCCGGGCCATCGCCGTCGGCTCGTCGGCGGCGACGGGGGCGACCGGCGCGCGCCCGTTCGCCGAGAGCACCTCCGCCGGGTCGTAGCCCAGCTCGGCCAGCCGGAAGACGGCGAGCTCGGCGGCCCGCGCCGCGCTCACGACGCTGCCCGTGACGCTCGCGGTGGCGAAGACGGGCAGGAAGACGCCGGTCTCCGGGACGCCGGTGCGCTCTGCGACCTGCGCGGCGACGGCCTCGTCCGGTAGCTGGTCGGTCTCGACCGCGAGAACGGCGAACTGCTCCTCCTCCCGGTAGCCGATGCGCCCGAAGATGTCCTCCTCGGCGACCAGCGCGCGGGCCGGCCCGCTCCCGAGCCCCTCGAAGTCGTCGGTCGCGAGCTCCCAGCCGCCCTTCTGCGAACAGAGTAGCGCCAGCGCCGGGTGGTCCGTCGCGAGTTCGACGTGTGTCAGGGGGGCGTCCCCGACGCGTTCCATCCCGGTCTGGACCGTCGCCAGCCCGGCCGTCTGCAGTTCGGCGAGCACCAGCCCGGCCTCGACGGCGCCGGGGACCTCGACGCCGAAGTCGAGCACCGCGGCGTCGCCCTCCAGGGCGTGGACGTCTATCGTCAGTTCGTCGGCGAAGTCGATGGCCTCGTCGACCAGCTCCGTGGCCATCCGATTGAGCGTGTTCATACCCCGCTTTCGCCAGCCGGCCTTTTAATTGCCGCCTTCGGCGTCGCTCCGTGCTTCCCGGCCCAGCTCGGACTCGACCCTGTCGACCTTCTCGCTCGCCCGCTGGTCGACCCCGCGCTTGTCGTCTATCTTCAGGAACGTCTCGACGCGGTCGGACTGGGCGCCGACGGCCTCGTGGGCGGCGTGGGCGGCCGCGAACAGCTCCTCGCTGTCGTCGGCCTCGATGACGGTGCCCATCGGCGTCGTCTCGTACTCCACGTCGAACTCGTCCAACGCGGCGACCGCGTCGGCGACGTAGGGCGCCATGCTCTCCTCGACGACCGGTGCGACCGACAGGAACCCGATGCAGGTCATACGCCCGCCTGGGTCCGGCTTCACCCTAACGCTGGTGTTTGCCGGCGCCCGAACTGTCCAGTCTGAACATTTATTGTCACTCCATACACACGCTGTGGCAAATGTCGGATGGGGGAAATGTCCTCGTCGTCGAAGGCGACGACGAACTCCGGGCGGCCTACGACCGGGTACTCGCTGAGTTCTACTCGGTTTCGACGGCGGCGTGTGGGGAGCGGGCCTTCGAGACGATGACTGACGACACCGACGCCGTCGTGCTTGACCGACCGCTCCCGAAGATGTCGGTGGCCGCGCTCGTCGGCGAGCTCACGGCCCGGTACGACCGCTGCTGTGTGGGGATGGTGACCAGCAGCGAACCGCACTTCGATGTCACCCGGTGGCTGGGCATCGACGACTATCTCGTCAAACCCGTGACCACCGAACAGTTGCGAGCCACCGTCGACCGACTCATCGCGCTGGCCGAGTACGGCGCTATCTACTGGCGACTGAGCCAGAAGCGCGTCAGAAAGAGTGTGCTGGTCCAGGAGAAATCGGCCGCCGAACTCGAACGGAGCGGCGAATTCCAGCGTCTCGAGGACGAAATCGACCGATTGGAGGCCGAACTTGACGACATCGTCGACGAAGTGAGCGAGACGGCGCGCGGTCTGAAGCACCACGACAGCTGAAACGGCCAGGAGCGCGCTCTGTCGCGCGACTCGGGGAAGGGCAGGCAGTCAAGATGAGCATACGCCGAGCGAAGTGAGGCGTTTCGCAGGCCGCGAACGGAGTGAGCGGCCTGTGTTTTTCCCATGTTTTTGCGAGGAGCGGGTTGCGGGCCGACGGCCCGCAACCGAACGACGTGGCGGCTGTGCCGCCACGCAGCGCCCACAGCGAGCCGAAGGCTCGCGAGGACACCCGACGTGGTTCGAGAGAGCGCGTCGCGCTCTCTCGTCATGCCGAGACGGCTCTGCCGTCTCGTAGCAAAGTAAAAAGTGGAAATGCGCTGGCTGGGATTTGAACCCAGGTTGTGACCATGGCAAGGTCACGTGATACCAACTACACTACCAGCGCGCACCGTTTCGCACGTCGCCTCTCTGCATTCCAAAGTGGCGGGGGTGATAGTAAAAAGCCTTCCGCTTCGCGGGGAAATCACGGGGCCGGAGCGGGGCCTTCGTGTGGAAAGTCACCACGGGACGGGCTTTTGGAAGCGGCAATCCGTGGGCTGGGAATTCAGGTGGGAGGGGGTCCGTAGTGGCGTGTGAACGCGTCTCAACGCACGCGCGAAGCGGGGTCTTTTTACCGTAGGGGCGGAGTAGTATCGCTACAGTCTAGTGGCGTGACGTGGAAGCGTCACGGCATGACGACCAGCGTACTCGTGCCCGACTCCCTCACACGGGAAGCCGAGGACCGCCGCGAGGCGACTCGGAAGCTCGGATACGTGGCCCGCGCGGCCACGGTGTTCCGGGTGGACCGGCTGACAGTGTATCCCGACCCGGACGGTCGGGGCAAGTGGGAAGACGGGTTCGTCGAAACCGTGCTGCGGTACGCCGCGACGCCGCCGCACCTCCGAAAGGAGATGTGGGGCAAGCGGGACGAACTAGAGTACGTGGGCGTCCTGCCGCCGCTCCGCGTGCGTTCACAGACCGGCTCCGGATCCGAGGGTTCGGGGTCGTTAAGACAGGGAATCGTGACCGAGGTCGGAGCTGATGGGCGCGTACGGGTCAATTGCGGAATGCAACACCCGATCTCCCTTCCCGTCCCAGCGGATATGGACGTGGAAGTCGGGGAGCGCGTGACCGTCAGGGTCTCTTCGCGACGGCCGGTCCGGGCGAAACTCGTCGACGCCCCCACATCGGGGTTCGACGTCGTTTCCGCGGACCTCGATACGGCACTCTCGCGTGACGACGCCGGACTCACCATCGCGTCATCGCGGTACGGTGAGCCGGCGACGACTCGTCGCCTGGGCGAACTGGCCCAACGACGGACCCGCGAGGGCGACATGACGGTCGCCTTCGGGGCACCCGAGCGTGGGTTACCGTCCATACTCGACGTGGACCCGGACGCCGTCCGGGGAGACCAGCAGAACGACGAATCCACAGGGTTCGACCTCTGGCTGAATACGGTTCCGAACCAGGGCAGCGAGGTCGTGCGAACGGAAGAAGCACTGTTCGCCTCCCTCGCCTGTCTAACCCTCACGGAGTAAACGAATGCCACAACCAAGCAGACCACGCAAAGGCTCGCTGGGCTTCGGCCCGCGCAAGCGCTCGACGAGCGAGACGCCTCGCTTCAACAGCTGGCCGTCCGACGACGGGCAGCCGGGCGTCCAAGGGTTCGCCGGCTACAAGGCTGGCATGACACACGTCGTGCTCGTCAACGACGAACCCAACTCCCCCCGCGAGGGGATGGAGGAGACTGTCCCGGTGACAGTCGTCGAGACGCCGCCGATGCGCGCCGTCGCCCTGCGTGCGTACGAAGACACGCCGTACGGTCAGCGTCCGCTGACGGAGGTATGGACCGACGAGTTCCACTCGGACCTCGATCGGACCCTCAACCTGCCGGAGGACCACGACCCGGACGCTGCTGAGGAACAGATCCGCGACGCTCTCGGAGACGGTCGACTGGGCGATGTGCGTCTCATCACGCACACCGTCCCCGACGCCGTCCCGAGCGTCCCGAAGAAAAAGCCCGACGTGATGGAGACTCGCGTCGGCGGTGGGTCCGTTTCGGACCGCCTCGACCACGCCCTCGAGCTCGTCGACGACGGTGGCGAGCACGCGATGAACGACATCTTCCGCGCCGGTGAGTACACCGACGTGGCGGGCGTCACCAAGGGTAAAGGGACACAGGGTCCCGTCAAGCGGTGGGGCGTCCAGAAGCGGAAGGGCAAACACGCCCGTCAGGGCTGGCGCCGACGCATCGGCAACCTCGGCCCGTGGAACCCATCCCGTGTGCGCTCGACGGTCCCCCAGCAGGGGCAGACCGGCTACCACCAGCGCACCGAGCTCAACAAGCGCCTCATCGACATCGGCGAGGGCGACGAAGCCACCGTCGACGGCGGCTTCGTCAACTACGGCGAGGTCGACGGGCCCTACACGCTCGTCAAAGGCTCGGTCCCCGGCCCGGACAAGCGCCTGGTGCGCTTCCGGCCCGCGGTCCGACCCAACGACCAGCCGCGCCTCGACCCCGAGGTGCGCTTTGTCTCCACAGAATCGAACCAGGGATAATCCATGCAGGCAACTATCTACAATCTGGACGGCGAGGCCGACGGCGAGGTCGAGCTCCCCGGTGTCTTCGAGACAGCGGTCCGCTCGGACCTCATCGCCAAGGCCGTACACGCCGCCCAGGCAAACCGAAAACAGGACTACGGAACCGACGAGTACGCCGGCCTGCGAACGCCGGCAGAGTCGTTCGGTAGCGGCCGCGGGCAGGCACACGTCCCCCAACAGGACGGCCGTGCCCGCCGCGTCCCGCAGGCGGTCAAGGGCCGCGCGGCCCACCCGCCCAAGGCCGAGAAGGACCGCTCCGTCGACATCAACGACAAGGAGCGCCAGCTCGCCGTCCGGTCGGCACTCGCCGCCACGACGGACGCCGAACTCGTCGCCGAGCGCGGCCACGAGTTCGACCGCGAGGAGCTCCCCGTCGTCGTCTCCGACGACTTCGAGGACCTGGTCAAGACCCAGGAGGTCCTGGGACTGCTCGAGGCGCTCGACATCGCGGCAGACATCGAGCGCGCCGACGAGACCAAGATCAAGGCCGGGAAGGGCTCGATGCGCGGTCGGAAGTACCGCCGCCCGTCCTCCGTCCTCTTCGTGACGAGCGACGAGCCGTCGAAGGCGGCCCGCAACCTCGCGGGCGTCGACGTGGCCACGGCCCGTGAGGTCAACGCGGAAGACCTCGCGCCCGGCGCCACGCCCGGTCGGCTCACCGTCTTCACCGAGTCCGCCGTCGAGGAGGTGGCCGAGCGATGAGCTGGGACGTCATCCGATACCCGCACGTCACCGAGAAGGCCATGAACGACATGGACTTCCAGAACAAGCTCCAGTTCGTCGTCGACGACGCCGCCGGCAAGCCGGAAGTCGCCGAGGCCGTCGAGGAACAGTACGACGTGACCGTCGTCGGCGTGAACACGCAGAACACGATGGACGGCGAGAAGAAGGCCGTCGTTCGCCTCTCAGAGGACGACGACGCGCAGGAAGTCGCCTCCAGAATTGGGGTGTTCTAACCATGGGACGACGAATCCAGGGACAACGACGCGGTCGCGGGACGTCCACGTTCCGGGCGCCCTCGCACCGCTACAAGGCGGACCTTCAGCACCGAAAAGTCGAAGACGGCGACGTTATCGCCGGGACCGTGGTCGACATCGAACACGACCCGGCCCGCTCGGCGCCCATCGCGGCCGTCGAGTTCGAGGACGACGACCACCGCCTCGTGCTCGCGCCGGAAGGCGTGGGCGTGGGCGACGAACTGCAGGTCGGCGTCAGCGCCGAAATCGCCCCCGGGAACACGCTCCCGCTCGCGGAGATTCCCGAGGGTGTGCCGGTGTGTAACGTCGAGTCCAGCCCCGGTGACGGTGGCCGCTTCGCCCGCTCGTCGGGCGTCAACGCCACGCTGCTCACCCACGACCGCAACGTCGCGGTCGTGAAGCTCCCCTCCGGGGAGATGAAGCGACTGGACCCGCAGTGCCGCGCGACCATCGGCGTCGTCGCCGGTGGCGGCCGGACGGACAAGCCGTTCGTCAAGGCCGGTAACAAGCATCACAAGATGAAAGCCCGCGGGACGAAGTACCCACGCGTCCGTGGTGTCGCGATGAACGCCGTCGACCACCCCTTCGGTGGCGGCGGCCGACAGCACCCCGGCAAGCCCAAGTCCATCTCCCGCAACGCCCCACCGGGCCGCAAAGTCGGGGACATCGCCTCGAAGCGGACCGGTCGAGGTGGTAACGAATGAGTTCGGAATACCAGATCGGCCACGAGGGGGACTTCACCTTCCGAGGCCACACGCTCGACGAGCTGCAGGACATGGAGCTCGAAGAAGTCGCGGAACTGCTCCCCGCTCGCCAGCGGCGAAGTATCGAACGCGGTCTGACCGAGGAAAAGCAGAAGCTCCTCGCGAAGGCCCGCGACGCCGAGGAGGAGGAGACGGCCAACAACCCCATCCGCACGCACCTGCGCGACATGCCGGTGCTGCCGGTGATGGTCGACCTCACCTTCGCCGTCCACAACGGTCAGGAGTTCGAGCGCGTGCGCGTCGAGCCCGAGATGCTCGGCCACTACCTCGGTGAGTTCCAGCTCACCCGCAGCTCGGTCGAACACGGTCAGGCCGGCATCGGGGCGACACGCTCCTCGAAATTCGTACCGCTCAAGTAATCATGGGAATCAGCTACTCAGTCGACGCCGACCCGGAGACCACCGCGAAAGCGATGCTTCGGGAGCGGCAGATGAGCTTCAAGCACAGCAAGGCTATCGCCCGCGAGATCAAGGGCAAGACGGCCGGCGAGGCCGTCGAGTTCCTCGATAGCGTCATCGCCGGCGACCAGCCGATCGCGTTCAAACAGCACAACTCGGGCGTCGGCCACAAGTCGAAGGTCGACGGCTGGGACGCGGGCCGGTTCCCCAAGAAGGCCAGCGAGGCCTTCCAGGACCTGCTCACGAACGCCATCGGCAACGCCGACCACCAGGGATTCGACGGTGAATCCATGGAGATCATGCACGTCGCCGCCCACAAGGTCGGCGAGTCGCAGGGTCGCAAACCGCGCGCGATGGGCCGGGCTTCCGCCTGGAACACGCCGCAGGTGGACGTCGAACTCGTCCTTGAGGAGGTCGAAGGCTAATGGCCGACGAACAGCAGTTCATCGAGGACGGGCTCCAGCGGACCCAGATAGACGAGTTCTTCGCAGAGGAACTCGGTCGCGCCGGCTACGGCGGCATGGACGTCGCCAAGACCCCGATGGGCACGCAGATCGTCCTCAAGGCCGAAAAGCCCGGGATGGTCATCGGCAAGGGCGGGAAGAACATCCGGAAGATCACGACGGAACTCGAGGAGCGGTTCAACCTCGACGACCCGCAGATCGACGTCCAGGAAGTCGAGGAGCCGGACCTCAACGCCCGCATCGTCGCGGACCGCCTGGGCAACGCCCTCGAACGTGGCTGGTACTTCCGCAAGGCCGGCCATACCACCATCGACCGCATCATGGAGTCGGGCGCGCTCGGTGCCGAGATCGTCCTCTCCGGGAAGGTCACGGGTGCACGCTCGCGCGTGGAGAAGTTCAACCGCGGCTACATCAAGCACAACGGCGAACCCGCCGAGGACATCGTCGACAGCGGCGTCGGCGTCGCCGTGATGAAGCTGGGCACCATCGGTGTCCAGGTGCGCATCATCCCGCCGGAGGCGGAGCTCCCCGACGACTTCGAGGTCTACGACGACGTCGAGGTCGAGGACTACGTCGCCGACACGGACGGGGAAAGCGTCGAGGAACTCCTCGAAGGCGAACCCGAAGAGGCCACCGAGGCCGAGGAAGCGGCCGACGACGCCACCGAGGCCGACGCGGCCGCGCCCGACGAAGAGGTCATCGAGGAAGAGGTCGACGTCCCCACTGACGACGACGTGGAGGACGTCGACGTCGACGAACTCGAAGAGGCCGTCGACGAGGAACTCGACGAGGAGACTGAGGCCGAAGCGGAAGAGCTCATGGACGAGATGGACGACGCGGACGACGAGTCCGCCGACGACACCGAGGAGGCTGAGCAGTAATGGCTGTCCTCCACGTCCAGGAGATCCGCGACATGACCCCCGCCGAACGCGAGGCGGAGCTCGAGGACCTCAAGACGGAGCTGCTCAACGCTCGCGCCACGCTGGCGGCGGGCGGCGCCCCGGACAACCCGGGCCGCATCAAGGAACTGAAGAAGGCCATCGCCCGAATCAAGACGATTCAGGGCGAAGAAGGCGACCTCCAGTCGGAGGACGAATAATGCCACTGACACCCGAGACGCTCACACGACACGAACTCGTCGGCCTCGACGTCGAGGTCGTCGCCGCGTCCAACCCGGACGCAGTCGGTATCAGCGGCTCGGTCGTCATGGAGACGACCCAGCTGCTGACGGTAGAGCGAGACGCTCGGGTGTGGCACGTGCCGAAGGCGGACGCGACGTTCGCGTTCACGCTCGACTCGGACGAGACAGTCCGTGTCGAGGGCGAGCGACTCGTCGACCGTCCCGCCCGACGCACAGCGAACGCAGGTGATTCCAAATGGCGCTAGGACTGAACGTACAGGAACCGGAGACGGCCTGTTCCGACCAGAACTGCCCCTTCCACGGAGAGCTCTCCGTGCGCGGGCAGACACTGGAAGGAGAGGTCGCCTCCACTGACATGGAGAAGACCGTCGTCGTCGAACGCGAGTACGACGTGAAGGTGCCCAAATACGACCGCTTTATGAAGCGGCGGAGCCGCGTCCCGGCTCACGCACCCGACTGTCTCGACCTCGCGGTCGGTGACACGGTCACGATAGCAGAGTGTCGACCGCTCTCGAAGACAAAGAGCCACGTCGTTGTGGCTATCGAGGACGGTGAGCAATAATGGAGGCGCTCAACGCCGACGTCACCCAGGGCCTGGAGAAGGGCTCGCTGATCACGTGTGCCGACAACACCGGCGCACGCCAGCTGAAAGTCATCTCCGTTCACGGCTACTCGGGGACGAAGAACCGCCATCCGAAGGCGGGGCTGGGCGACAAGATCACGGTCTCGGTCACCAAGGGGACACCCGAAATGCGTCGCCAGGTGCTCGAAGCCGTCGTCGTCCGCCAGCGCAAACCCATCCGCCGTCCCGACGGCACCCGCGTCAAGTTCGAAGACAACGCGGCCGTCATCGTGGACGAGAACGAGGACCCGCGCGGGACCGAGCTGAAAGGCCCCATCTCGCGGGAAGTCGCCGAACGGTTCGGGAGTGTCGCCTCCGCAGCGACGATGATTGTATAGAACCATGACAACACAACCAGACAAACAGCGAAAGAGCGATCGAGACGCCCCGCTGCACGAGCGACACAAGCAGGTGCGGGCCACGCTGTCGGCCGACCTCCGCGAGGAGTACGGCCAGCGCAACGTCCGCGTCAACGCCGGGGACACCGTCGAGGTGCTCCGTGGCGACTACGCCGGCGAGTCGGGCGAGGTCCTCACCGTCGACCTCTCGGATGCCGTCATCCACGTGGAGGACGTCACCCTGGAGACCACCGACGGCGAGGAAGTTCCCCGCCCGCTCGACGCCTCGAACGTTCGGGTCACGGACCTGAACACCGAGGACGAGCGCCGCGAGGCGCGTCTCGAATCGGAGGATGATTCCGCATGAGCAAGCATCAGAAGCGCCTGTCGGTGCCAAACAGCTGGCCCGTCGAGCGCAAGACGGCAACGTTTACGGTCAAGGCCGGTGCCGGCCCGCACGGTGAGTCGGGGGTCCCCCTGCTCATCGTCCTGCGGGACGTGCTGGGCTACGCCGACAACCGCAAGGAAGCGCGCTACGCGCTCAACGAGGACAACGTCCTCATCAACGGGAAGGCCGTCTCCGACGAGGAACGGCCCGTCGGGATGTTCGACATCATGGCCTTCACCGAGCGCGAGGAGTACTACCGCGTCTTCCCCGGCGAGGGCGGACGGCTGGCGCTGACGGCCATCGAGGCCGACGCCGCCGAGTCCAAGCTCGGGAAGATCGCCACCAAGACCAACGTCGCCGGCGGCGACGTCCAGCTCGGTCTCCACGACGGTGAGACGCTCATCGTCGAGGACGGCGACCAGTACTCGGGCGGCGACTCCGTCGTCGTCGACAACGAGACCAGCGAGGTCATCGCCCACTTCGAGTACGAAGAGGGCGCGCTGGTCACGGCCGTCGACGGCGCCCACGCGGGCGAGATCGGCACCGTCGACGAGATTCAGGTCACCCCCGGCTCGGCCCAGAACAACGTCCTCGTCGAACAGGACGAGGGCGAGGGCTTCGAGACGGTCGAGGAGTACGTCGTCGTCATCGACGAGAACTTCACGGGTGATGACGAATGAGCTCGGATAGCGAATCCGGCGCCGACTTCCACGAGATGCGCGAACCGAGCATCGAGAAGGTCGTCGTCCACATGGGCATCGGCCACGGTGGCCAGGACCTGGCTAACGCCGAGGACATCATCACCGAGATTACGGGACAGAGCCCGGTTCGAACCCGGGCCAAGAAGACCGTCGGCGAGTTCGACATCCGGCAGGGCGACCCCATCGGTACGAAGGTCACCCTCCGCGGTGACGACGCCGAGGCGTTCCTCGAGACCGCGCTGCCGCTCGCCGAACTGGCCGCGAGCCAGTTCGACGACACCGGCAACTTCAGCTTCGGTATCGAGGAACACACCGAGTTCCCGAGCCAGGAGTACGACCCGAGCATCGGAATCTACGGGCTGGACGTGACGGTCAACCTCGTCCGCCCCGGCTATCGCGTCGCCAAGCGGGACAAGGCGTCCCGCTCGATTCCGTCGAACCACCGACTCAACCCGGCGGACGCAGTCGCCTTCATCGAGTCGACCTTCGACGTTGAGGTGAGCGAATGAGCGAAAGCGAGACCCAACAGACCGAACGGACCGGCCAGCTCGAGTCCTGTCAGCGCTGCGGGCGCGAGCAGGGACTCGTCGGCAAGTACGACATCTGGCTGTGTCGCCAGTGCTTCCGGGAGATCTCCCGAGGCATGGGCTTCAGGAAGTACAGCTAACAATGACAGGAAACGACCCATTCGCCAACGCACTGTCGGCACTCAACAACGCCGAGAGCGTCGGGCATCTGGAGCAGACGGTATCGCCCGCCTCGAACGAGATCGGTAGCGTACTCGAGGTCTTCTACGACCGCGGGTACATCGACGGGTTCACATTCGTCGACGACGGCAAAGCCGGTGAGTTCGAGGTCGAACTGAAAGGAGCCATCAACGAGTGTGGCCCGGTCAAGCCCCGCTACTCTGCGGGCGCAGACGAGTTCGAGAAGTGGGAGAAGCGGTTCCTCCCCGCCCGTGACTACGGGACCCTCGTCGTGACGACCAGCCACGGAGTCATGAGCCACTACGAGGCTCGTGAGGAAGGCGTCGGTGGCCAAGTAATCGCGTACGTGTACTAACAATGCCACGAGTAGAACTGGAGATTCCGGAGGACGTGTCCGTCTCCCAGGACCATCTCGACCTCACGGTCGAGGGTCCCAACGGGGCGGTCACACGTCGGCTCTGGTATCCCGACATCGACGTCACAGTCGCGGACGACGTCGTCGCGGTCGAGTCCGACGAGGACGACGCCAAGACGATGTCGACCATCGGGACCTTCGAGAGCCACATAGAGAACATGTTCCACGGCGTCGTCGAGGGGTGGGAGTACGAGATGGAAGTCTTCTACTCTCACTTCCCGATGCAGGTCGACGTCAACGGTGACGAGGTCGTCATCGAGAACTTCCTCGGCGAGAAGGCCGCCCGTCGGACCACCGTTCACGGTGACACCGACGTGTCGGTCGACGGCGAGGAACTGACCGTGACCGGCCCCGACATCGAGGCCGTCGGCCAGACCGCCGCGGACATCGAACAGCTCACACGCATCAACGACAAGGACGTGCGCGTGTTCCAGGACGGGGTGTACATCACCCAGAAACCGTCCCGAGGTGACGCCTGATGGCGGACAACGACGAATACGACGAACTCACCGATATCAGCGGCGTCGGCGAGGCAAAGGCCGACGCACTTCGCGAAGCGGGCTTCCAGACGGTCGACGACATCCGCGGGGCCGACCAGTCGGAACTGGCCGAAGCCCAGGGTGTCGGCAACGCGCTGGCCGCCCGAATCAAGGCCGACGTCGGCGGGCTCGAAGTCGAGACCGAGACCGACGCCGAAGTCGAAGAGGAAGGCGAAGACGAGTCCGAGGCCGACGAGGACGTGGAGACGGAGCTCCAGCCCCGCGGTCTCGCCGACAAGACGCCGGACCTGGACGACGAGACGGCCCGACTGCTGGCCCAGCGACACCGCGTCGGCGGCCCGCAGTTCAACCGGCAGGACCACCACAAGAAAAAGCGCGTCCCGACCTCCTGGCGCAAGCCGCGCGGCGACCTCTCGAAACAGCGCCGCGGTATCAAGGGGAAGGGCGACACCGTCGAGGCGGGCTTCCGCTCGCCGAAGGCGGTCCGTGGCAAACACCCCTCGGGCTTCGAGGAAGTCCGTGTCCACAACACGGACGACCTGGAGGGCGTCGACGGCGACGTCGAGGCCGTCCGCATCGCCTCGAAGGTCGGCGCCCGCAAGCGCGAGCGCATCGAGGAGGAAGCCGAGGACGCGGGTATCCGCGTGCTCAACCCCACCTACGAGGAAGTCGAGGTGAGTGAGTAATGACGGATCTGTCCGCACAGAAGCGACTCGCATCGGACATCCTCGACGTCGGGAAGAACCGCGTCTGGTTCAACCCCGACCGCCAGGGTGACATCGCCGACGCCATCACTCGCGAGGACGTTCGCGAGCTGGTCGAGGAGGGTGCCATCACGGCCAAGGACAAGAAGGGCAACTCCCGCGGTCGCGCCCGCGAACGCAAGGAGAAGCAGGCCTACGGCCACCAGAAGGGAGCCGGTTCCCGGAAGGGCAAGGCCGGCGCCCGACAGAATGAAAAGGAGAACTGGGAGTCCCGCATTCGCGCACAGCGAAAGAAGCTCCGCGAACTGCGTGACGACGTCACGCTCTCGACCTCCGCCTACCGCGACCTCTACGACAAGGCCGGCGGTGGCGAGTTCGACAGCGTCGCCGATCTCGAACGATACATCGACGCAAACCACGGTGACGAATAATGGCGACAGGACCACGATACAAGGTGCCGATGCGGCGACGCCGCGAGGCCCGAACGGATTACCATCAGCGGTTGCGCCTGCTGAAATCCGGCAAGCCCCGCCTTGTCGCTCGAAAGAGCAACAAGCACACCAGGGCGCAGCTGGTGACTCTCGGACCAAACGGCGACCGCACGCTGGCGGCAGCACAGTCGGGCGACCTCGAGGAGTACGGCTGGGAGGCGCCGACGGGCAACATGCCCGCGGCCTACCTCACCGGTCTGCTCGCCGGGCTTCGCGCGCTGGACGCTGGCGTCGAGGAAGCGGTGCTCGACATCGGCCTTAACACCCCGACCCCCGGAAGCAAAGTGTTCGCAATACAGGAAGGCGCTATCGACGCCGGCCTCGAAATCCCCCACAACGACGACGTGCTCGCGGACTGGCAGCGCACGCGCGGTGCCCACATCGCCGAGTACGACGAGATGCTGGACGAGCCGCTGTACAGCGGGGACTTCGACGCTGCAGACCTCCCGGAGCATTTCGACGACATTCGGGAGACACTACTGGAAGGTGACATCGAACTATGAGTGGTAACAACGGCTGGGAACCCCGCACACGCCTCGGCAAGCAGGTCGTCGAGGGCGAGATCGACTCCATGCAGGAGGCGCTCAACTCCGGGCTTCCCCTGAAAGAATCGGAAGTCGTCGACCAGCTCGTTCCCGACCTGGAAGACGAAGTGCTGGACATCAACATGGTCCAGCGGATGACCGACTCCGGCCGGCGGGTGAAGTTCCGCTGTGTCGTCGCGGTCGGTAACCGCGACGGGCTGGTCGGCTACGCCGAGGGGCGTGACGACCAGGTCGGCGGCGCCATCCAGAAGGCCATCGACGTGGCCAAACTGAACATCATCGACGTCTCCCGCGGCTGTGGGTCCTGGGAGTGTGGCTGTGGCCGTCCGCACACGGTCGCGCTGCGCACCGAGGGCAAGGCCGGGAGCGTCGAGGTCGAGCTCCAGCCGGCCCCGCGCGGGCTGGGCCTTGCCGGCGGGGAGACCGTCCGCAAGGTGCTCGAACTCGCCGGCATCGAGGACATCTGGACCCGTTCGAGCGGGAACACCCGGACCACGGTCAACTTCGCGAAGGCTACCTTCAACGCCCTCCAGAACACGGCCGAGGCCCGCGTCCCCGAGCGCACCTTCGAGAAACGAGAGGTGATTGAGTGATGCAAGCACTCGTCCAGATCCGCGGCGACGTGAACATGGATACGGACATCCACGACACGCTGAAGATGCTGAACATCCACCACGTCAACCACTGTACGTTCGTCCCGGACACGGACGCGTACAACGGCATGGTGTCGAAGGTCAACGACTTCGTGGCCTTCGGCGAGCCCAGCCAGGACACCGTCGAACTCCTGCTCGAGACCCGCGCCGAGCCCGCCGAGGGCGACGCCGACGTCGACGACGAGTGGATCGCCGAGAACACCGAGTTCGACGACATCGAGGGGCTGGCCTGGGCGCTGGTCTCCGAGGAGACGACGCTGCAGGAGCAGGGTCTCTCCCCGACACTCCGTCTGCACCCGCCGCGTGGCGGCCACGACGGCATCAAACACCCGACCAAGGAGGGCGGTGAACTCGGGCGACACGACACCGAGGGCATCGACGCGCTCCTGGAGGCGATGCGATAATGACGAGCAAGAAACGACGACAGCGCGGTTCGCGCACGCACGGTGGCGGCTCGCACAAGAACCGACGCGGCGCCGGACACCGCGGTGGCCGCGGGGCCGCCGGCCGCGACAAACACGAGTTCCACAACTACGAGCCGCTGGGCAAGAGCGGATTCAAGCGCCCCGAACAGGCTCAGGAAGAGGTCGCGACGGTCGACGTCCGCGAGCTCGACGAGAACGCCGTGCTGTACGCGGCCGACGGGCTCGCCGAGGAGGACGGCGACGGCTACGTCATCGACGCCCGCGAGGTCGTCGACGAGGCCGAGGACGCCGACCTGGTGAAGGTACTCGGTGCGGGGCAGGTCCGCAACGAGCTCACCCTCATCGCCGACGAGTTCTCGGCCGGCGCAGTCGAGAAAGTCGAGGACGCCGGCGGCACCGCAAAGTTGACGGACCTCGGTGAGGAACGGCAGGCAGATGCCGACACCGAAGGCGAATCGGACGACGAGGAATAAGGAACAACAATGAGTTGGAAGGACACCGCCGAACCACTGCTCGTGCGGATGCCGGCAGTCCGCCGTCCGGAAGGACACGTCCCGTTCAAGCGCAAACTCGCGTGGACGGGGGGCGTGTTGGTACTGTATTTCTTCCTGACGAACGTGAAGCTGTTCGGCCTCGACATCGACGCGAGCCAGCAGGTCTTCGGCCGATTCGGGTCGATTCTGGCCTCCGGCCAGGGGAGTATCATGCAGCTGGGTATCGGGCCCATCGTCACCGCGTCCATCGTGTTGCAGCTACTCGGTGGAGCGAACCTGCTCGGGTTGAACACGCAGGACGACCCGCGGGACCAGATCCTCTACCAGGGGCTCCAGAAGCTGCTGGTGCTCGTGATGATCTGCCTGACCGGCATCCCGATGGTGTTTGCGGCGAACTTCCTGCCGCCGGACGCGGCCGTGGCCCAGTCGCTGGGCATCGGTACGACCGGCGTGCAGGCGCTCATCTTCGCCCAGATGTTCGTCGGCGGTGTCCTCATCCTGTTCATGGACGAGGTCATCTCGAAGTGGGGCGTCGGCTCCGGTATCGGCCTGTTCATCGTCGCCGGCGTGAGCCAGCGACTGCTGGGCGGACTGCTGTCGACCCCCTTCATCGGGAACCAGAACGGGATCGTCTACACGTGGTATCTCTACATCACTGGCCAGCAGGCTACGGGGTCGCTGTTTACCGCGTCTGGTATCCAGACCCTGTTCCTCTCGCCCGGTGGCGGCCGACTGCTCGCGTTGATTACGACGGTGCTCATCTTCTCCATCGTCGTCTACGCGGAGTCGGTCCGCGTCGAGATACCCCTCTCGAACGCGCGGGTCAAGGGCGCGCGCGGTCGCTTCCCCGTGAAGCTCATCTACGCGAGCGTCCTGCCGATGATCCTCGTCCGCGCGCTCCAGGCCAACATCCAGTTCCTGGGGCGTATCCTCGACCAGCAGCTCGCGAACCTGCCGGGCTGGATCGGGACCTACAACAACGCCGGGCAGCCGGTGAGTGGCGTGTTCTACTACCTGGCACCCATCCAGTCGCCCGGCGACTGGATGTGGTTCCTCGACGCGACGACCCAGCCGGTCTGGCAGATACTCGTCCGCATCGGCGTGGACCTCACCTTCATGCTGATCGGCGGGGCTATCTTCGCCGTCTTCTGGGTCGAGACCACCGATATGGGCCCCGAGGCGACGGCGAAACAGATCCACAACTCCGGGATGCAGATTCCCGGCTTCCGGCAGAACGTCGGCGTCATCGAGAAGGTGCTCGAACGCTACATCCCGCAGGTCACCGTCATCGGCGGTGCCCTCGTCGGACTGCTGGCTGTCATGGCCAACATGATGGGTACTATCGGCAACGTCTCCGGGACGGGGCTGTTGCTTACGGTCTCTATCACGTACAAGCTGTACGAGGAGATCGCCGAGGAGCAGCTCATGGAGATGCACCCGATGATGCGCCAGATGTTCGGCTGAGCTTACTACGATTCAGTAAGACTGACAATTTTGCCGCTTTACTTTTTCTCTAGTAACTCCCGCCGATAGTTGTACGTAATGTCTGATTCTGATGAGTCACTCCCATCGCCTCACACATCACTAAAAATCGATAGAGAAGAGAAGAAAGAGTGGATGGAGGCAGTTGACGATGGAGATTACGACACCCTAAGTGACTTAATCAAAACTTCTGTTCGTCACGAATTAGACGATAATTTCGGGTTCGTTGAGAACCATACAGAGCAAAGCAACACCCAAGAAGTCGACGTAGACCTCTCTGGAATCGAAGATAGACTCGATGTTTTAGCTCAACAGATATCTCGTGTTGAATCAGACCTGGGGCGTGTCTCTGACGGTGATGACGAAGATATCATAGACCCCAACTCTGATGAATTTTATCGAATTCAGGGAGAAGTTGAAAACGCGCTACCGTTGGTCGAAAGTGAAGAGCAAATGAAAGACTTGGAATTGGCTATGGAGCTTCCTATCTCCGAGAGAGCACGTGTTACAGGGTATGTCAGTGATATCGCTGCTGCCTTGGATGAACCTGAGGATGCCGTCAGACAAGCGTGCATGAACCTCAAAGAACAGAAGACTCGTGTGCAGGTGATAGTGGATGATAGTGGTAAGCGTCGATTCTTCGAGGTGGAGCGATGAGCGACAAAAACGCACCTCCTGAGTCCACCACTACTATTCCAGAAGCCCACGAGCTCAATGAGAATCACGAGAGCTTGTTCACGGATTTTTTCGAGGCTAGAAGTTACGAAGACACGTCTGTTGGAACGCGAGAAAGCGATATACGAGCATATCTCGACTGGTGTGAAAGGAATGATGTAGAAGCTGATGATGCAGATGATAGTGATATCCACCAATACATCACATCGATAAAAGACGAGAAAGCAGGGCAGACTGTCATCAGTCGAGTCAACAGTGTCTCTATCTTTTACGTGGTCTTGGGGAACGTCGGAGAAGTTGATATCGAGAACCCGTGTGCCTCAATCAACTTACGAGAAGACTACGAGATTAAATCTAACCAGACCAAGCAACTCCAGGTCATCGTAGATAAAACTCGTAGCACAGACGACCCAGGAGCAAAATTAGCACTCAAACCAGAGCAGTTCGAGAAAATATTCGACCACGCTCCGAACCCCAAAATTCGAAACGAATTGATGATGAGACTCGCGTTTGAATGTGGTTTGAGGCCTATAGAAATCAGCCGTCTCAAGGTCAGAGACGTAGATAGAGAGAATCAACATCTTACGGTTGACAGTGCGAAAATCAAGGACCAAGAGGATGAGTTGTACTTCAGGGACCAGTGGTGGACTTCCGACCGAACAGATTATCTGATGTATCGATGGTTGGCTGAGAAACGGCCAGACCTACCGACTGCAAGTGACCCTGATGACCCTCTGAACCTCGATTATGAGGACGATGATAGCAACGATGAATATCTGGATGAACAGTTGTTCCTAACTTCGCACAATGATGAACTCCGACCGTCTTATTTCGGTCGGCTCATACGTGAGACTGCCTGTAAGGACGAAGTTGGTTTGAATGAAGTCTTGTACATAGATGGTAACGGAAAGAAGCGATGGTTGGTATCTGGGCACTCTGCTCGTATTAGCTACATCACGTATATGGCTAATCACTCACCTGTGAAAATCCCAGTATTAGCCTCTCTCTGCGGACATAAGAAGGTTGAGACGACGTATAGCTATGTCTATACTGATGATGACACGCTAGAGCTGAACCAGAAAGAGTACGCTCCACTCTCTGACGATTGAGACCAGTAGTTTCTAGTTCTGACTGACCGAATTTTCAGACATGAACAACGAAGAGCATCTGCGCCACCAAATCCGACAGTTGCGCGAGGCCATAGTCTCGATAGAAAACAAGAACAACGGGAGGACTGGCATGCGCCCATCTGAGCTGTGGACTATGATTGCATCAGGTAATGACCCGCTTCACCCGCGATTAGAACGGATGCTTCAGGGACACGTGAGCGTTCAGTCGCTGAAGACAGGACTGGCACGTCTTGAAAATGACCTGGACGACCTTCAACAGAATTCTCTATCACACAGTCCGAAATACACATTTGAGGAGACTGACGAGAGCGACGAGACCGAAGGATTTGGTCAATATGAAAGAACTGACTGACGATACCAGTCCACGGCTTCGGGGGACTGGAATCACTGTTCTCGATATTTACAGAGCGTATGCGAGAGACGGATACGAGCCGCCAGAGATAGCCCACGCATACGGTCTCGGATTAGACGATGTGCACTACGCGCTGGCACATTACTATTCTCACGCTCCTGATTTGCGCGATTTAGATTACGAAGAGTACACTGTTGACGAAGCACTTTCTGAATCTGGAAGAGAGCGCTGAAAACGACGAGTGGGGTGGTGAAAGAAGGCTTGACAGAGATAGAATCCTATCTGGTCTGTTGTTCCTGTGTCCATATACATAATCCCCGCTAGCTGATGACGCTAAGGGAATAGCGTCAAATCAGTAGAATTGGTATCTGACTCGACCATCTGAACCTATCCTCTTGACGCAAATATCTGCATCTAAGCTACTCTGGAGATACGTCTCTGTAGTTGATAATCCGCCTGAAATAATGTCATTCCACTGTTGCCGCAACAAGGGCTCGTCGATTCTGTGAGTGACGAGATTGAAACGCTCACCAAAGGCTAATTGTCTATTTAAATTGCCCTCAGTCGTGTCCACGATATCCCTATATCCCTCATACATCACCGACCACCCGTACTTTCCTGTATATCGAATTTTTCGTCTTTGTTTACTCTGTGTGATGCGACTGAAACTGTAGCGGTATGGGACTCGCTTCGCCTATCTTGTACGTTCATAGTTTCTATCGTGTATTTTGTCAGTTTGAAGTATCACCTCCGCCGCAGTGGGCCCCGTGGCCCGAAGACCGTCAATGGGAATCGAACCTATTTGAAGCACCAGTATAGTTGTGTTCTCACTGAATCTAATCTCAAATGAACTTCTCAGCAGCCACCCAATCGAACACAGTCTCCCATTTCGCTTCGCTATGCTCAATCGCAGTACCTGTGTCGATAGGCCAGTTTTTCAATCGGTCCTCCAAACACTTCTGAGCGGCTTCATCAATATCTTCAATATCTACAATATTTGTGAATCGCTCGTGGTAACAGTCTTCGACAATAATTGCATCCTCTCCTTCTTTATCTAATATGACTTTTATAAACGCTCGTGTATCTTCTTCAAATCTGTCTTCAGGTGGTTTTCCAATTTTAACTGTCTCTATTTCATCAGAATCTCGGTTCTGAATTATCTCTCGGACAAAACTATCTGTTAGCTGTGCACCGCCAGAGTGGGGACTTGTTAAACCCATAGGACCGTCGAGAGAGTCGAACTCCCGTATCGCCATCGCTCACGGTCGTTGTGTTCGGAAATCTGCTCAGATGAATTCAACAGTAGCCGCAAATTCACCTCGTTCAGTGCCGTTTATCGACGGAACGCAAACTGAGAATTCTTCTGTACCCTCATCGACATATGCAGGAAAATAGTCATCGTTACCCCATGATATCGTCTTTTTACCTGTCATTGATGTCGTGTAATCACTGTGTAGTTCATCAGGTGCTCCTTCCTCACACCAGATTTCTATTTGCTCCGCTGTTGTCTCTAAGATTTTATTTGCCGTCACATCAATATCCTCAGCCAGTTCTTCGGCATCGACACGATGATGGTCTAAGTCATCAGCATCGATATTTCGGGCGTTAACAAATCGTAATTCACCACCAACGTCAGTCACGTGGTAGCGCAATCGTCCAGGTCGTGTCGCCTGTGTATCTCCTGCGCTAAGATGTGCAAACCGCCCGTCATCCATCTTCACGATGGTATATCTGCCATTAGCAGGACCAGTACCACTTGTAGCTGCTAATAACTCCCACGAGTCTGGAATCTGGTCATCAAAGTAGTCGCCTTCTTCGATTTCAGCAGTGTCTATCTGTGTATCCTGTGCGTCGTCATCAGCGTTTTTTGTTGCGTTCATCGTATCTAAATAGAGGGGTGCAAGTTATAAAAGTTTAATCCTGTTTGAAATAGCTAGAATTTCTGGACAATCGGGCGTGTGTATAATTTGATTGGGCTCCAATCTTCAGGAAAGTGCACTAAATTGCTTTGTCAGCACGAAGCTATTAGATACGGATGTCTGAATCTGTAGTACGCAAGAAATGATTCTATGAGTCAATATCTATGGTCTGCTAATTCGTGCATCTTGTCGATTTTCTCACTGGGGAAGATGAAATCGGCTAATTTCGCTTCTCCGTTGAAATCTGATGGGCTATGTAGCCACAGCTCGTCTTTGTGATAGGCCGCGACTAATGTTCCCTGCATCCATACTTCTCTATACGGTTCTTCTGAGTCTGATTTAATTCGTCTCATGCATATCTAGAATATATCCAGAATCCTAACTGTGGTACGGTTCAACAAGAAGTCAGCCTGAATTACACCTGTGTTACGTCAAAATCACACCAAAATAACACCCCTGTAACCACCAGAAGGCGCTAGGAATACTACACATGCTACACCAAATCTGGGGGTGTGTAGGTGCATGAAGACAAATTTAGAGAGATGTCCATAATATACACCCCCCTAAATTAAGTGTAGTAAGTGTAGTACTTCTACCCCCGTCTTTCGATTATAGGGGTGTAAATCTGGTGTAGTACTACTACACTTACTACACCTGGGAGTTGAATCAGATAGATGTCACTCAGGAACGAGCGTTCAATTCTAAAATAGTACTGCGAGAAAGTGAATCAGTCAGAAGGTAGAATCTATCGTTCAAAAGCTTTGTAGTCGAATCCATCTACCTGCTCTGCTGCTTTTTCGGTTGATATTGCTACGCAACGGTTGAGGTCGTTGTGAACCTTGGAAGTGTCCTCGACATAGCTATCAGAGTCCTTCTCAGCTTCCTTGAGTCGGTCTCTGTAGTCTCTGTGGTTGTCGAATACGTCTGCACTGATATCGTGCTCACGGATGTACTTACGGACAGCGTGATGCACCTGGTCGAGCTTGATACAGAGCTGTTCATCTGGCTTGCCTGCGTTCACGATAGCGTAGTGAGTTTTCGCTTCAGCGTCGTTCACACGTGCTGCAGACGAGATGAATGAAACGAATTCATCAAGATGACTCTCTCTGTTCTCCAAGCCACTGTTTCCAGCGATATAATGCAGACTTCGGTCTATATCTTCATTTTCGATATCTGGCTCAGCTCCGACTGAATCTGCGAAGTGCTGGTAGATAGCGAGGCCAAATTTGACCATCGCAAGAGCAACGATTTCGAGATTCTCAAGGTCTTCTACACCTGATTCAGACGCAATCTCATAGGCGTACTCTTTCGAATCTCTCCACACACTTCGGACCATCTCTTTGTCCAACCCAAGGATATAATTCCAGTATGCAGGGGCGTGCTCTGAGAGCTCGTGACCATCGTAATGCGTGATTTCACCGTTGTCTTCGATGGTTCCGCCAACCAACTCCATCCATTTCTCCTCAGTCTCTCCTTCTGTTGATGCCTTACGTAGCTTGATGGGTATCATACGACGGTTTTCAGCACCCCCGTGAATCACTTGTTCACCGCTCACGACAACAGGTGATTTGAAAATGAAACTATCTTCAGATTTGTCTGGATTACCTGAATTTGCTACGCCGCCTTTCGTGGCTGTTCTGATAAATTCGTGGAGCATATCTACCTTCCAATTCTTCATCTTAGATGGCTTGTATTCGTCAATCCACAGAGGGATGTTAGTCGTCGCTGCAAAGTGCTGCTCGTGACTAAATTTCGATGATGATGTTGTTGAGAACGGCTCTGGACTCATTCCTATCATCCTCGACAGAGTCTCTAGCGTACTGGTTTTACCACTCCCAGTTTCCCCGAATACTCCAAGGAACGGTATCTCATTATCCCAGTTGCGAATATATGGCGTCAGCATTGATGCGTACCACCAGCCGATGACAGGATAGAAACGCTCCGCATCTCGCACCTCAGGCAGTAATTCGAGGATTTGAGCGACCTCTTCTTCATCGTATTCTTCGACCTGTTCGAGCTGGAACTTCGACTCCATAGCGATGTTCTTCTTCACATATCTGTGACTCTGCTCGTCAGCCCCTAACACACCATCTTGCGTAATTATCTCGTCGTCGTGGAGACCGAGCTTAGTAGTCTTCTGGAGTTTATCTGCAGCTTGATGACCGACGATAAGACGTATATCACTGAGGTCATGAGATGACCCTGTGAACGTCGTTGTCCTCCCCGTGACAACGTGTTTCTTGAACTTCCGCTTCTCGTTGAACACAGTCCACGGGACTACTACATCATACGATTCTTCAGCATCTGATGAAGGATATACCCGTAGGTCCACGTGTTCATCCCCGTGTCCATCTATCACGAACGCGCGAGCATCAAGCGTGAATGTTGTTACATTCTTCCAGATGCGCTCGTCGTCTTCGGTAAACTCCCAGTGACCGTACTGGTCGTATGCTTCTTCGATATTCGTTTCAACACTATCAGGGATGCTTGTGATGAAAACCTCGTATCCTCGCCCCCGAGCAGCTTTGAATATTTCTTCCCACTCATCATCAGAAATTTCGTTATCTCCAACCCAGTCACCACAGCTTATAATTTCCTCTTGCATCCCAATCATGTGCATCGCGTTGCCTGTACACCCGTGATTCCAGCAACGCCACGTTTCATCAGCTCTAATTCCTGCTTCTTCATCTCTATCGTTTATCTGGAAGTTCTTCCCAGTAGAGCTCCCATGGATTGGATGAGATAATTTTTCTCCTACTGGATATCCTTCTACAACGTCAGATACAGCGATATCGATATCATCATATTCACCGTCGTGCTCATCTATTTCACTCGAATCTGACGAACTCGAACCTCCATCGTACCACTTGTTGTATAGACCTCTGACTGCGATTCCCTGTTGTCTTATCTCACCAGATGACTCTTCGATTTCATCGGCAGTGAAGGTAAAGTATTGACCATCTTGGTACATTTCGAAATGCTCCTCATCCACCGTGTCAACTGTGTCCTGAGGGATATCCATATCAGCAATAACAACCCCATGAAGCCCTGTACCGCTTGGACTGATTTCCCAATAGGTGTCTATCTCATCAATAAATTCCTGTGCCCAGTCGGATACCTCTCCAGTTTTCTTGTTTCGACAGTCATCAAGGTCTATACCCATGATAGCGTCGTTTGGTGAAAGACCTAATCCGACACCCTCCAATTCATCGACTTCTTCTGTTGCTTCCTGAGCTCTTTCGAGAGTATACCAGTTTTCAGGGTCTGTACCGTCCATTCGGTAGCCTTCAAAATGACGAGGCGCTTTGTCGTCTACGTTGCTGTAATTCAGCCACCGCTCTTCGTTCCTAAATTGCGATACTACACCGTTCGTACCACCGTCTCTGGTGGTGGGAGATGGTTGTTCCATCTGTGACATAAGATTGGTAGCTAATACCCTTTATATTCTTCCTCGATTTGTTGAGGAAATCTATAATATCGCTATAATTGTGTTATAACCGAACTACAAAGAACTTATAACCTTACAGATGTTAGTAACTAGTGGGAGATGGGTGTTCTGCAGTGCGGTCTTTTCACCCTTCTTGATAACTTCTGAGCGCCAGCTCTAAGCTCACCCAACAAGCCAGAAGAAAATCAATCCGAGCACCACGAACTGTATCACCAGGACTCCGTAGACCAGTAGAAATACTGCTGAGAAAAAGTACCCAACAAGCTTCAGAGCTGTCTTAGAGCTAAAAATCAGCGCGATAGGACCAAGCAGTATAACAGCTTGAACCAACCATCTGATGACCCAATGTTGCGTAGCAAACCAAGTCTCTAGAAACATACATATAAATCGCTAGTGAGGAACCTAGAAAGCTTGGATTTGAAATACTGATAAGATGATAGCCTTTAATAATTAGGTGCTAGTCATAACCATGCGACGACGTACTTTCGTCGGCACGCTGGGTGTTGGGGCAGTGACCGCAATTGCTGGCTGTGGTGGTACGGACGATACTGGGCCTAGTCCTACTCCGCCTGAAGAGAGTGATACGCCGTCTGGAGATACGCCATCTGGTGATACTCCGTCTGGTGAGAGTGACACTCCTGAAGGACAGACGACGGATACTCCAACTGAGGGGACTGGAGACGAGCAGGCGTCCTATGACTCGTATCCGTTCAGCATCCTGACGGACAATCAGGAGGACCTCATGACGGGCCTCCCTCATTTCGATGGGTTCGATGACCGACGTGGTGATGGGACTGTGACTGTCGAGCAGGGTCGAACTGGTGAGGGTGAGACGTACTCGTTCTTCTACCCGCCTGCTGTGTGGCTTGATGTGGGTCAGACGGTTGACTTCACTGTGGGCGATGATGAGAGCGGTGATTACAACGTCCAGCACAGACAGGTTCGTGTCTGGGGACCACGATGAGGGAGGCGAGTTCTCTCATACCTTCGAGACTGCAGGTGTGTACCTGTATGAGTGTGCCGCCAATCAGACTCTCGGAGGTTTCGGCATTATCGTAGTCAGTCGTCCAGAGTAGTCAAATTAAAATCAACGACGTATCTCCTGCTGAAACCCTTCTCTCTCCTCTGTAAATACCGCTCCTGATGGCTCTTGACCAGCGTTGGAGGTTTACCTGTTGTAACTCGAAAAGACGCTCAAATAGCGTTGAAACACGATTGTCGGCTCCCTGGTCATCGCGGTCTTTGGTGTCGGCCAGCTCCTGCTCGATGCCCATTATGCAACGCTCGTGTGTATTGTATACGTGTGAATCAGTTCATTTGAGTTCGGGGCCAGTATCTAAAGAACTCATCTTGATGACTCACCTGTGATTTGCTCCGTTATGGTTCCAACGTCGTAATCGTCTTTCTGTGGTGATTTTACTAAACCCAAATCCGATTTTTCAAGCAAATGAAGAAGTATTTCTTCTTTCAAGTCTCTCGAACTTATGTGACGATGCTCTCTCTGTATCAACTGCTCAATCGCAGTTTTAGCCGTACAGTCTCTGTCTTCCAGTATATCGCGTAATTTTTCTCTCGATTCTGTCGAAATCGTAATGGTTGATTTGTCAGACATTACGGTATTATAATATATCGTGTATCCTATCACTCCGTCGCTGATTCGATTGGATTTTATCGACTCTAAGGGTAGTGGTAGCGGTGCGTATAGTCCGTTCGTGTGGCAAGGATATGTTATCGACTGAATGGGGTCGGTACACAGGTGATTCTCAGCCATGACTGACTACGACCAATGTGCGTACTGTGGTAAATGTGATATCCTACGGTACACGCCTGAAATCGTGGATTATTGCCTAATATGTAATTACGCATTCGAGAAAATCAGATGGCGCAAGGGTGGTGAGAATGGGTGCTGACTTATCTGACTTCACCTCTGAAGAAACCCAGGTCTACTACGAACGAGAGTTCGAAGGCCACAGTATCACTGTGACCGACACTGAAGACGGTATCAAGACGGTTGTCTCGACGGAACACAGTTCCATTTCACTCGACGGCTCCGACGTTCTTGAGCTGGATTACAGTGTATCCAAGGCGTGTGATGTAGTGGTCGATAAGCAGCAGTCTCGATTGGATGGCTGGTCTTGAGACTGAATTCTCCTCTCTTCTTTTTCTCCTAGAAATTACCATCAGTTATAGCTAGCGAGATTACAGCAGTGAAACCTATACGCTGATGCGTATTGTCGGCAGCAGCCTGTTCCACGGATTAACCATATAACCATTGAATATCTTATATAAGATATGCAACAGAAAAATAATGCATATCAACGGTTGAGTAAACGCCAAGATTCGCTATTGATTAATTTGTTCGCTTTCGGGCGTCAGAAGCTTGCTGAGATAGATGAGACAGGAGAGTTTGAAGTTAGCAAGGATACGCTTCGGGCAGACCTCAATGAAATGGAAGGCATCGGTTTCGTTGAAATTTCTGAAGAGAGAGTCGGTGGCGAGGCCAATGACGCGTTCGTGTACGAGCTCACAGACCGAGGAACACAGCACGCGTACGCCATCCAAGTGAGTGATGATGACAAGTCCGTACAACGGCGTCTCGATGATTTAGAGCGTGAATTAGCGGAGATTCGGGCAGAGAGAAACCAACTTAGAGATGAACAAGAAGAATTGCTGGAGAACCAGAAGGTGCTAAAAAAAGACATCAGAAAGTTACGAGACTACTTCAAGCACCAACTTGACCAGATTACCTATGCTCTGGACAAACTGGGACACCCGATTGTACCGTACCTTGAAGAAGATGAGAACTGAGAACGGAACTTTCTAGTTACCTATCTTCGAAATTTCACCTATGACCGTCCTGGTGTCTGATGGTGTGTGCGCTAATACACGAGAGTGCCCAGATTGCTCACCTGGGAAACTTAATCTGAAGGACGCACACGGCAACAAGGTCCAGTGCGACTGCTGTGGCTCCGAGTTTGAGATTGACTCTCTCACGTATTTGAAACGCGCATGATGGAAAGAAGCGAAGTGGAAGACCTCGCTCGAAAGAGCGGAATGACGGCTGAGGAATACTGCTTAGCTCGAATTGACGAATGGGAATCGATGTTGGCTAACTACAGAGATGACTATCGTTCCCTTTCTGACCAGGAGTTCGAGGAGCTGGCTAATGGCGATTCGTGACTACTCTTTTCGACCTACTTCAACTGGAATATCGCTATCTTGGTGATAGTCCATAATCCGTTTTATCGCTCCCTCTAACGTATAGTGCTCGTATACTTTATCTTCGATTTCGAAGACCTCACCAACTTTATTACCGTATTCGACTGTCACCCAATAGCGACCATCTCCATATTCTGATAGTTTAATTGTCCGTCCGACTGGTTTCCCGTATTCTACGGCAACATCGTCTCGGCGGAACTTTAGCCCATCTTCATCAGGGTACTGCTCATCAGTTAGTATTGACATCACTACTAGTTCGGTTTGTAATAGTTTTAAAACTCCCGATTTGAATTTACAAACAAAACAATTTCTAGCTCTTAGTGAGCATATGTTTTATTCAGACATCTGAATTAGCGTCTCTCACATATCTGAATTAGAATAGAGAGATTGTGATGTCATCAAGGTGTGAGCCACTACCTCGCTCCTCTCAACAGGCGGTCCTAGACCACCCCGAACCCTACCTCAGACATTTGTATCTCTGACTTCATATATGAAACATGGACCAGAACCGCCATTTGGACCTAAACGGCAGTGAACCCATGATATATGGTATGCGTATCAGCGTCCTTGACGTATATTATGTAGATTCAGAATTAGAGCCTGAGGAAGCAGAAAAGACGTTATTTGACGATTGGGATTTGAACGAAGAGCAGGTTGATGCAGCTCTCGAATACTACCGAAATAACGAGGCCGAAATGAAGCATATACAAGCTCGGAAAACCGAAATCGCCAATTCATAATCAGCCATGGATACTGACAACATTACGGAGCATCCGCCAGATATAGATATCGACCAATATGTCCCCAATACGAATTTTCGGATTGAACGGATGTCTGAGTCCAGTATATGGGTTTGCGCATATACTGATGATGACGAGGCCGACCATCACTACGACATCAGCGTAACAGACGATGGAGGTCTAAAAATCACACACCGCCGAGAAGACTGAAATCGTCTGCCCACGGAATTGATTTTTGAAATCTACAATAAACCACTACAGCCAGTCTACTTTGCTAATCTCTCGACTCTGTTTCTCAGCAGTGAACTTCTGGAGATAGTGCTCTCGAAAGGTAATCCAATCGTCCCAAGACCCCCATTCCATCACCTGCAACGGAGAAACATCGTTATCAAGTAGACTGTTTGCCCACGTACGCCGACCGTCGTGAAGCCGAACATGCTGCCACCCTTCATCTCCGTTTTCTTCTTGCAGCTCGGCGGCTGCTTGCTTCAGATGCCGCGTACAGGTGCGCATCGATTGTTGGATTATAGTATCGTCAGGATTCACTTCACCTGTCTCCTGGACTGTGTTAATCCGAACAGCGACAGAATGGGGAATAGGTGTCTCTCGGTACTTCCCTCTCTTAGCCCCATCTTCCCAGACTCTCAGAATCCAGTCTCCAGTCTCTCTCTTCCGAACGTCTCTGAAACGCACGTGCTCGATTTCTTGTCTGCGTAGGCCACAGTACGAAGCTAATTGCCAACTGATACTGCTATGAGTATTTTCTATCTCTTCTGCCAAGTCTGACCGTTCAGTCGTAGTGAGAACAACTCGATATCCATCTTGATTGTCGTAGTTTTCTAATTGCATCGTAGTCCATAATACAATCTTTACAGACAAATAACTATTGGATTGTTGTCATTTTTGGCTATATGCGAGATTTGAATCGTCTCAGAAGACTCTGAACCCTACCTTCAACAAGATATAGTCCAACAATACAGGAAACTTAGACAACGCTAATCGGACAGATACGAGGCGACAGCATCCACCAAATTCCCAAGCGCCTCTTCTCTTGTCGTTCCACTGGAAGAAATGGGAGTGCCAAACCCTGAATAGTGCGAAGACCACTGCTCACTATCTGAATCGAATTCCAGCTCGACGTTCGAATTGATTCGGTCACTCATCACCAATCAACTCCATCAATCCCTTGCTCACTCACCTCTCTCGTGTGTTTGTAGATATCCTCAGAGACAGGCAGACCCTTGTTTTTAGCGACCTCGACGGCATGCTCCGCAGCTTCTTCTCTCCTCATATATCCATGGACATCAGGGCGACGATTAGCGTCATAAATGACCACATCGTGTGCTCTGTCCAGACCAGCGATATCAGCACCTGGAAGCCAAAAAATGATTATAAAGCCACTATCAGTCGGCTCTCCGATGGTCTCGATATCGCTCGTCTCAACGAAATCCGATATCTTAGCTACTCGTTTCATCGTTAGTTATCCTCGACGACCTCGTATTCTCCGTCTTCTCCGATGTTGTCCAATGGTACCAACAGCGTATCGGGGCTCAATTCAGATTTGACGATATACGCAAATCTCTCTCCTGAAGCCTCATCTCGCAAGATTTTGTCAACTATTCCCTCGACGTAGCTATGTTCATCATCCAGCCAATCGCTGTTGTATCTGAGTCTGTCTCCGACCTGTACCATGCAGGAACAACGAACGCCAACGGTCTAGGTTTTGTGGTCTCTCCGACAGAACTAATTGATGACAATCTAGTAAATGACCATGAGACGTAGACAGTATATCACAGCTATTTCTGCTGGTTCAGTGCTCAGTATATCTGGCTGTTCTGAAATATCTTCACTCACCGATTCTGAACCAGAAAATGAGATTAAGACTATAGAGCCAGAGGACTCATACTTCACGAAAATTGCACTCTACGAAAACGGAGATGCGGAAATCACGCTAACAGAAGACCACGGTGAATGGGCTCGTATTGCAATCACACACGCTAATAACGAGCTGACTTACGATTCCAGTGGACAGGACGAAGATGCATATGCTGTCTGGGATGCACCGCAGTTTGAAGGTCCAGTAACTGTCGATATGAAATCTGCAATCCAAGACAATGGTCCGTATCCGTCCCCGACATTTAAACTGAAACTCCGACCACCAGAAGGAGAGAATATCATCGATATCGGTGGTGGTCCATCGATTGCAACGGAATTTGAGGTCCCAAAGTCATACATGCCTGAATAAATCTATTGACAAACTAGCGTTGGATTCTTGATTCTACAGAAGGCATTTATATTATAAAACCATACAATATCAATATGCAACAAGGTTACTTGCCAGACTGGGCTTTCATAGCAGCAGTTCTAATCGTGTTGGGAGCTGCAGTGTTCTTCTTAGTTGGCTAAGATTGGTGCGAGATTCAGAAGTCTCTCAATCTAGTTCTTGTGGTCTATACTGTTTTCCCAATGAGA
Source organism: Haloarcula laminariae (assembly GCF_025457605.1). Lineage (NCBI taxonomy): Archaea > Methanobacteriati > Methanobacteriota > Halobacteria > Halobacteriales > Haloarculaceae > Haloarcula > Haloarcula laminariae. Next base: position 890,475 of record NZ_JAMZFY010000002.1, read on the forward strand.
ACCCATCAATGTTCTCTAACGCGTAATCCATAGTCTTCATCATATATGCAATGGACTTCATCAGTTCATCTTTGTCTGCAGTATCGATGACTAACATTATTTGAACGTCTTCTTGGTTGAGAACTTCCACATCCCCTATTTCTATGTTATATCCTAGCTCTGCAACTGGTTCAAACAGATTAGTGTCTCTCAGTCCTTCATCAAAAGTGAAGTTTGCTATGACTGAAACAGAAGATTCCCCCTCAAACCGACCGAGACCATACTTTTTGAACGCATAAAATATCCCAGAGGATTCAATAACACGGATATCATCGCATTCCATCTTCAACGGTCGTTCGAACCATTGTCGGCCAGATAGTCGGTCATTGAGGTACTGCTCTCTATCTGTTTTCGATTCAAGATTGCTGAGTCTATAGTATACTGCTCCAAGGCAGATACCCAAAGCCGTGAGCGTCACCGACGGGTTCTCTACTGATTTATCTACTATGGCAGTAGCATTTGTAGGCACTTGTAACAGCTCTGCGAACAGCGATATCATCTCAGAGGTCACAATTTAGGATATGAGAGAGCTAGTCGTGTATTCCGACACGGTTGAGTTCTTCTTGCCCATAGCCGTTCATACTGTACACATAGTGGTGGTTCGAGCCTTCTTTGATGCGCTCGCGTTCCACAAGACGGCGGTCGTACAGATTCGACAACGCCGCGTATACCGACTCTTCCTTGATTTGGTCGGACTTGTGGTTATAGATATCATTACTACTCGCAGGGGTCTTATCCGCTTCATCTAGCTCCTTGAGCCCTGTCAAGACGATATGGTGGTTCGTGTTCGCACGAATTTGCTTCAACTCTCTATCGTCCGTGGGGTCCGCAGACTTCTCATTTCCCTCGTCTTGTACCTCTTGCTCTTCGACTAATTCCACGGAAATACGTTTTACTGAGCCCTGTATTTCATAATTACTGAGAATGGTCTTTGCGGTCTCAAGTGCTCTATCTCCCTCGAACTCGAACGACTGCTTTGCAGTGGGCATGGCGACTAGTCTTTCCGCGAGATTCATACTTAGTCTTTGGGGGCCAACTCTACAAAATTTACAAAACTGGCGTATGAGGTAGCATATAGACAGAGCAAGAGGTATTAGGTGAAAAACTATTTAAATACCTTATCAATATATCGTGCTAGCATACCATATGATTCAGCGCCTTGTAGTCTCTGTCAGTATGATATCGTAGTCAACACTCCCGTCTTCATTAGCACCATTATATAACGGGCGGAATTCGATTTTATCGAATCCGTTGATATTATGCTCAGGGCTGAGTTCATCTGGTGCATGAGTTATTGAACAACCAATTAGGAAATCATCATCACCACTGACTTCGGAGATTTCCCAATCTGCAACGCCAGACTTGTCGTCTAATACCTGTTCAACGGCGTCTATCGCATCTTGTCGTGTAGGCACAAGTTAAACCTAAGTCGCCTTTACGTATAAACCGTCCTTCGGAACTAAATACGCGTACAGCTCGCCTGTCTCCGTATCTTCGAGTATCTTGTCTATAGTGCCCTCGATGACACCTTCAGAGTCTTAAGACACACTGCAAATCTAAATTTCTCTGGCAGTCAGCTTGTCCCCATTTGGGGTCTGAACACGGAACTCATCACCACTCCCTTGAATATCGTAGCCTCTCTTTTTTAATAATCGAACAGCCATCCCTTCGGTGCTAATCGAACCAAAATCACTTGTGTCAATTTCTTCTCTGCGATAGCTGGCTACCAATTTGAGGAGTTTTTGGTCGTCAGCATCCTGCAGCATCTCAAAATCGAGTTTGGTTTGACCGAATATCTCATCAGGAGATAGGTTATCATCCATAGGACAAATGTTTATGGAATAGTAATATATTTATCCATCGTTTCATTCGAGAACCGATAGAAAATCTCCGACAGCGAGAGTGAGAGTGAACTCAATGCCCATATCGTAATGTGTTCGTTCAGTTCCTCAGTGAGTATATCATCACCTATCCTCGACGACCTCGTATTCGCCCTCCATTCCGATATCGCTAATCGGTATCAGCTCTGTCTTAGGATTATTCGACACAGGAACTAAGTATGCGTATCTGATGCCCGTATTCTCGTCTCGCAGTATCTTATCGACTCTTCTAGGGGTTCGTTCAATTCCATCAGTAGTCCACTGAGATGAGTCTCGAACCTTGTCTCCGACTTGAATATCCATACTAAAACTATGGACGCCAGATGTCTAGTTGTTATGTTCTCACGGCTCATCAGATGTGTTCCATGTTCCGAAGAACCCGACTAACTGAGTCACGTCGATTCAATCACCTCCTGAAGCTTTTGATAGAGTGATTCAAATTCATCTTCAGCATTTTCGGGGTCTGTTACCCCTGAGAGTGTTACTTTTCCTGTCGCAAATATCTTAAAAAGCCCTTCATATTCGGGAGGACGGTAGTCCAGTGCAGGAAAAGACTCAGGCTCATACTCGATATTCTCTATCCCAAGGAAGGGTATTAACGCTTCAAGCCGTAATTTAGAACCGAAGTCACCTCGATAGACAAGATTTCTCAACTCGCATGTATTTTTGACCTCAATTTCTCTCTCAAGCATATTTGACACTTGTCTCACAAATTTTCTATGGGTAGCATACAACTCAACAATCGACTCTGCCCCCGCAATATTGTATTTCCCAGAAGAGAATACCATGATAGTTGCGCCGTCTTCCTCAAATTGAAGACATAATCCAGGGTATGATGCTGGCTCGTATTTTTTATTTTTAGCCTCGATATCAGCATAAAGAGAAGGAAGATTCAACTCAATACCGAGGTCGTCACCCCCAACAACACTCACTACTTCAGGCATTAATAGGGTTCAAGCGTCGAGACACTTTGCTGTTTCTTGGGGGACTCAAGATTCCAATCTTGAGAAAATCACCTTTGATAAGTTAGATATTCTCTCATCTGGAGGCCAGAACAAATCTTGACTCCCTTTGACTATTTAAATTGGTCAAAGCCTGACTGTGACTCACCACCATCAGAAGATGCTTGCGGCTCTTTTTCGCCTTCTAACGCTTCTTCGTCAATCACATCGTCGGATTCACTTACAGGGTCAGAAAGCACCCAATCTTCAGAGATTCGAGCGTCCAGCATGTCCAACGTGCAGACTTTCACATTTTCTGCTGATTCTTCGATGCGGGCATAGTCGTCCCACATGCTCCCAAGAAGAAGGCCAGGACCATCATTGACAAAAAGCACTTTCAAGTCCAAGTTGTGTTCTTGGCTGTACTCGGTGATTCTGGTCACAGTGTTGGCGTTGCCACCCGTTCGGTCATCTTCTTGTGCTCCACCTCTGTCGGAGTCATACCGTGCGAAACCTACCAGTTCGGGGTCGCCTGTTGGTCCGTAGAGTACAAAATCGGCAGGTGTCTTATGCTCGTAGCCTTCAAGTACGTCATTCAGTTCAATATCTCGTCCCGCTCCTCGGGGTCCTTTCAGCTCGTAGTCGTCGCTGAAATTCTCTTCGAACCACTTGAATACTTGCTCTTCTACCCAATATCCTTTGAACCCCCTATCGGAGTGCTGGTCTAGTAAAGCAGCAAGGGTACCGTCGGGCTGTGGACGACTATTCCAGTTATCACGCACATCTTCTATATCACGGAATTTGTGTCCGAAGTCATCGATAACCATTGACTCGTTCTTTTTCTTCTTCATCATCTCTACGCTGGTGTCTGGAGAGATATATCGGCGGAAGATACGGAGGAGTTGAGTGCGTTGCTTCTCCGTCGTAGTCCATTCATTGTTTATGATACGAAGAACGTCGGCGGAGGAGTCAGCTCGCTCTATGAGTTTACCGAACTGTTCCATATCCTCCTTGTACTTCTCTTTCGCAGGTATGAGATAGTCGGGGTAGTAATCGGCTTCAACGAAGGTAATCCAGTCTTGGCCTTCGTCTTTGTAGTCACCGAAAGTTGGCATTATAACCTAGGCATAGTTCATGCCTTCATAAACCCTCGGGGAGTATCGCTAGAAATTACTGCATTTCGTAGACTTCGAACGGTGAGTGTCCGCTACCCTCTTTCATTCGCTCCTGAGTAACCTCAAACGCCTCATCTCCCTTGTCCATTCCCAACCAGTTCCGATTGAGTTTATCTGCTGCTGCGAGCGTCGTTCCACTTCCCATAAACGCATCCATCACCAAGTCACCCTCGTTCGAAGAAGCCTCTACAATCCGTTCAAGCAGGTCAATATTCTTCTCGGTGGGGTATCCCGTGATAGCCTGTTGTTGGTTGTAGTAATCGCGTTTATCGAGCCACATATCGGTCACAGGAACACCATCCCGCTGGTCGTAGTAGACTTTCTTTCTCGGGTTGCCGCTGTCCGAGAATACAATCAGTCCCTCCTCAGCCATCTCCTCCAGTTTCTCGGGCGGGTACGTCCAGTGTTTACCCTCAGGTGGTTCCATTTCACGCCACGGTTCGCCTGTTTCACCGTCTCTTTCCCCAGGGGCGTGGATTGGAACTTTCATATATTTCCTTCCTGTCTCCTCTTCTTCATACCGATATTCCTTCATGGCTCGTTCCTTCTCCTCCTTGGTCGGCGGTCGAGACGGTCGCTCCCAGGTCTTTTTATCGCTGTTTTTAGCGTAGAAGAAGATGAAGTCCTGAACATTCCCGTATCGCTTCTTCGTGGCATTCTTTGAGTGGCACTTTTTACGTGAGATGGTATTCTCGTAGTTCTCCCGCCCGAACACATCGTCAAGAATAATTTTGACGTGAGCCATCATCTCCTCACCAATATGTACATAGATGGACCCGTCTTCAGCAAGCAACTCGTGGATAAGCACTAAACGCTCCCGAAGGTATTCGAGATACTCAGCGTCCTCAAAACTATCTCTATAAGTCGGATTGGTTCGGCCACCACCACGGGATTCAAAAGCGTGGTCAGCGGCGTATGGTGGGTCAATATAACAGAGTGTGACCTCGCCAGCCATATCCTGCTCTTTAATGAGATAATTCATTACATCAAGATTGTCACCGTGGTAGAGTTGGTTCGGTCGGTCACGCTCCCCCGAAGAGTACTCGTCAAGTCCAATAGTGCCAGAAATGTCAGCAACTAGTTCGACATCAGGCGGCTCTTCATTCAGCAGCTCTTGCTTCAGTGTTTCAACAGAATCTGGCCGAGCTAACATCCTTGTCCTCCGTTTCTTCGTAATACCCTAAGTACCCTGTGTTCTGAGATATTTGATTAAGATGTAGCGGAACCAGTCAGATAAGCACCCTTTCTGAGAAAGGATTCTATGCCCAAAATCCCCTCAATGGCTTGCTAGCGGTTTTCTACTCGGACTCTCTCATTAGTTGAATTTTTCCTCTCCTCCATTCATGGTTTTTGAGAAGAACACGACACTCAATTTTCCCTGGTAGCTAACTGTGGTTCTGTTTTCATTTCGACTTTTCATTTTGTAAGTAAGCCGCAAGAGTTACTCCCGTTTGACCTGCATTCGTTGTCATGCCCAACTTCGCCGATTTTGAAGATGAAGGAGTAGATTGGATTACCATTCTTGAAGAGGATTATTATCCCGATTACTTGGAGGATGCAGTTGAGCGTCATGAGGAAGACCTCCGAAAATTTAAACAGATTGTACATAAGGTAGATTCGTCCGCTAAAATTCTAACATATATTAATAGCAACTGGAAGACGACAGGAGATGAAGGCAAGGAGAGAAGACAACTTCTCCGAATTTTCCGCAGATACGTCTTGCCTGTCGCATCTGTCGAAATGACCTCAGTCAAAAGTAATCATGATATGGTAGTAAATGACTTTGCTGAATTCATTAGGCCGATAGACGAGGTAAGGGAAGTATTGAACGGTCGAGAGTTCCCTGACGAGGCTCTGGCAGGTATTCTAGACCAGCACGATGACCGTGGTGAGAAAGGCTATTGGGTGGAAGACAAAATATTTGAATGGTTTGAAACCAACTTTGGGGACGAATTCAACATCGAGGGTCCAAGAGGGGCGGGCTCGGATATTTACCTGAATGAAGAATTCAGTGGGTACGAGCACGAAACGCCTGCAGATTTTATTGTATACGGGCCCACGGACGAACCCGAAATAATTGGCTTTGCACGGTATGACTCAGATAGAGGCGGAGGACAGGAGGACGACAGAACAGGTGGAAATGATGATAAGGTTCAGAAAATAACGGAGTACAGTAAGGAACACGACTATGATATAAAAATACTGTTTATAGCTGAGGGTCCAGGTCTTCTTCTCGGTGATATGTGGCAGAGTAATGCAAGAACTGAACAGAAAGCGCAGAATGTCAAGGTTTGCACTCTTAAAATGATGGACGAGCGTATCTCTGAGGATTGGGTTACTTCGGACCCGATTTCTGAATCAAGCGGACCAATTATTCAAGGTGAAAAATAGTAGAGGTTACTGAAAAAGTGACAATGGATAGAAATTCGGCTTTCTAGGCCAGCACAGAGCCAGAATATATTGCCTCTATATTACTAATGTAGTAATACTTGCGTAACATGCGCCAGATGTTCGGCTGACCCGGCGGCCCGCTTTTTCGTCTTTCGGCGTGTAGCGGCTGCACCGTTCGGCCGCGACACGCGGGCGTCTCTTCACTGGAGACGGTAGCTGGCGATGCTGTCGCTCTCACAGGTCGGGCACCGCGTCGCTGTCGCTGGGACAGTAGTACCACAGCGGCGACACTCGTGGACCGTCTCGGACGGGGACAGACAGTGTCGAAATATCTCAAGCATGTGTTTCGGAACAGCCAGTGTTGAGCGCGACCGGTGTCTGGTCGCCGTCCATGGGCCGTTGCCTGTCGGTCGGTGAGACGCGAAGCGGTGACATGACGGACGATAGCCTATCCGTGTGCCGGCTCCGTTAGTAAACGGCACCTTCCGGGTAGCCGGCTGGAGAGAAGCCGTCGCGCGGCGCGTTTCACCAGGTGATAACTGACGTATCGCGGCCTGAAAACGGGGGACGGCGCCGGGTGGAGTCGTTGAAACTGGACGTGGGGCTCAGCTCTCGGCTTCCCAGCTGAACAGCTCAGCCTCGACCTCGTTGTTCAGCGCCCGCAGGCTGTCGCCGACGTCCTCGCCGACGGGCATCTCCGCGCGGGCCCGCTCGATGATACCGCGGACTTCCGGGAACGGTCCCATCTGTGCGCCGTTGGTCGCGGGCGTGTCCGAAGAGTCCTGGAACTGGTCGAACGCGGTGGCGAAGTGCGGGTTCTCGTCGAACCATCCCTCGCTGCGAAGCAGGTCGGCGGCGCCGTCACAGACCGGGAAGTAGCCGGTCTCGCGATGCCAGCGGGCCTGCTGTTCGGGCTGGAGGAGCCACGCGAGGAACTCGCCGACGGCCTGTTCGACCGACGGGTCGAGGTTGTCGCCGATCCACAGCGAGGCCCCGCCGACGAGGACGCCGTTGCGGTCGTCCAGCACGGGGAGGTAGCCTGTCTTCAGGTCGAACTCGGCGCCCGACTCGATGGAGCCCAGCGACGACGTCGAGCCGATGAGCATGGCGGCTCGCCCGTCGTGGAAGGTCTTCTTGGCCGTCCCGCGGGCCTTGATACCGGTGTTGTGATAGAGCCCGTCGGCCTCCATGTCGGTCCACCACTGGAAGAGCTCGTGGGCGAAGTCGCTATCGAGGTAAGCCTGGTCGGGGACGCCGCTGCGGCCGTTGTCCTCGTTGACGAGCTCCTGGCCGGCTTCGGCGAACCACTGTTCGACGAACCAGGAGTAGTTCGCGAAGGTGATGCCGTAGTCGACGACGCCCGCGTCGACGAGCTGTTGGCTGGCCTCGCGGACCTCCGCGAAGGTCTCGGGCGGGTTCTCCGGGTTCAGCCCGGCGGCCTCGAAGGCGTCCCTGTTGATACACAGCACGGGGTTCGAGGAGTTGAACGGCACCGATTGTAGCTCCCCGTCGACGGTGTAGTAGTCCGAGACGGAGTCGGTCAGTGACGCTTTCGCCGACTCCGGGATGATGCGTTCGGCGGGCTTGAACGCCCCCGACAGCCGGGCCTTCATGCTCCCTATCTCGTTTATCTGGGCGATGGCCGGCATCTCGTCGGTTCCGGACGACGCCAGACTCTCGTCTAAGACCCCGTCGTAGCTGCCCAGCGAGGAGAGCCGGAAGTGGACGGAGCCGTGTTCCTCCTCGAACTCGCGTGCGAAATCGTGCAAGAGCAGGGACTTCGCGCCGCCCATCGCGTGCCAGAAGTCGACGACGGTGTCGCCTTTCGACATCGTGTGTTTCTGCCGCTCGCCGGTCGTGAACTGCGCGGCCGTCGAGCCCAGCTCCTCGGCCCGCTGGGACATCACGCCGACCTCCTGGGTGACGTCCGTGAGCGAGTCGGCCTGGCTCTCGGCCGCCTCGGCCACCGTCTCGGCCTCCGTGGTGGTCTCCTCGCTGACGGCGCTGACCTCGTCGACCATCGAGACGACCGACTGCGTGGTCTGGGCCTGCTGGTCGACCGCGTCGTCTATCTCCTTGATGGAGGTGTTGACCTGCTCGATCATGTGTACCACGTCGTCGAGCCCGTCGATGGTCGAGTCGACCGCGCTGCCGGCCTGGGAGACGACCTCCTGGGTCTCGTACATGTTCTCGACGGTGGTCTCGGTCTGCTCTCGCACCTCGGAGACGGTCGAGCTTATCTCGTCGGTCGCTTCCTTGGTCTCGTTGGCGAGGTCCTTGACCTCGTTTGCGACGACGGCAAAGCCCGAGCCCGCTTCGCCCGCCCGCGCCGCCTCGATGTTGGCGTTCAGCGCGAGCATGTTCGTGTCGTCGGCCACGTCGTTGATGAACTCGGTAATCTCCTCGATGTCGCCCATCAGATTCGAGAGCTGTTCGACCTGCTGGACCATCTCCTCGGTCTTTGCCTCCATCGCTTCGAGGTCCTCGATGGCCTTGGTCGCGGCCTCCTGTGCGTTGTCGCCGCTCTCGACGGAGTCCTCGGCGGTGTTTGCCACCTCGGTCGCCGAGGCCGCAACCTCCTCGATGGTCGCGGAGATAGAGCGCATCTCGTCGCCGACCTGCTGGAGGTGTTCGTTTTGCTCGTGGGCCCCGTCGGCGATTTCGCTGATGGACTGGCTCACCTGTTCGCTTTCCCGCTCGACGTTCTCGACCTCCGACTCGACGTCGGAGGTGGACTCGTCGACCGACGTGCTGACCTCCTTGACCTGCTTCAACATCGTGTTCCACTCGTCGAGCATCCGGTTGTAGCTGGAGACAAAATCGACGACGGAGTCGACGTTGGAGTCGATGTCGGCCCGGCGTGTCAGATCGCCCGAGGCGTTGGCGTTGACGACGCCCTGTAGCTCGGCGAGGGACCCTTCGAGGTCGTAGAGGCGATGTTGCTGGTCCTCGACGGTGTCTTCGAGCTCATCGACGCGGTCGCGGGCCTGGTCGCGCTCGTTTCGCACCTCCCGGAACTTCGCACGCAGCTCGCTGTCCGACAGCGACTCGACGTCGACGCTATCGTCGGGCTCCGCCTCCGACTCGACTACACCGCCGTCGGGAGCCGCGTCGGCCCCTGCGCTCTCGTCACTGCGGTTATCGCTCATACCGGTATATCTCTAATGTGCGTATTAAGGCTCGCGTTCGCATTTCACGGATTAATAATCGGACGCGACACATGCTGGAGAAACCCCTGAATCGTGAGGCTTCGACCTCGGGGCGAGCCCGTCCCGTTTGACTCTCCCTCGAAGGCAACGCGGTCGGCCCGAGGCCTTAGAACAACCGTTCGAGCAGTCCGCGGTCGCGGTGTTTCTCGGCCAGCAGCACCGAACACTCCACGTCGTCGACGACGTCCAGGACGAGCGAGTCCGAGACGAGCCGCCGAAGCAGACCCTCCTCGGTCGCGCCGATGATGAGCAGCGTCGCGTCCGCGGCGGCGTCCTCGATGGCGGTCTCCACGTCGCCGGACTCCACGAGCAGTTCGGCGTCGCCGAGCCCGTTGTCGGCGGCCCATTCTTCGAGGAAGGCTTGACCGGTCGCTCGGTCGTCGGCGACGTTGAGCAGCGTTATTTCCGAGCCGTACTCGGCCTGGAGCAGTTTCGCAATCGATGCCGACAGCTCCGAATCGGGACCGCCGGCGGTCGGCAGCAGTATCTTCGAGGGGTCGAGGTCGCGGTCCCGGAGTACGAGGAAGTCACAGGGAACCGCTTCGGTGAGCTCGTCTATGGCCGACTCCGCCCGGCCGGGCGAGCCGTGTGCGTCGGGCCCCCACCCCATCACGACCTGGTCCGCGTCGTGGGTGCGGGCGGCGTCGAAGATGGCCTCGTAGGACTTGTGGGAGATGATGGTGTGGGTCTCGACGTCGACGCCGAACGTCTCGGCGTCCTCGCGGGCGCTCGCCAGCAGGCGTTCGGAGCTCGCGTCGATTTCGCCGGTCTTCTCGGCCGCTCCGGCCAGGGCCGTCTGGTCGGGCACCGTGACGATATGGGTCGCGACGACCGTCCCGCCGCGCTGCTTGGCGATGGCGCTGGCGAGCGTGATGAGTTGCTGCTCGTTTTCCGGATTGGCCAGGGGGACCATCACGCGGTACTGTCCGCCGTCGGGCTGTACGCCGGCGGCCGCGCTGACGGCGGCGTCGGGCAGCTCCTCGGAGCGAGAGAGGACGTGTTTCGAGAGGATGCCCTGCTTTTCGGTTCGGGTGCGGGCGTAGAGCCCGTACCACAGTATCGCCGCGGCGGCGATACCGAAGGAGAGCAAGAGCGCGTCACCCGCGACGAACACGAGCAGGGCAAAGGAGAGGACGACGCCAAGAATCGGCATGAGCGGGTAGAGCGGCACGACGAAATCGGGGGTGTACTCCTCCGGGTTCACATAGCGCATCACGAGCAAGGCGAGGTTCAGCAGGCCGTAGATGATGAGGTGGAGCCCCGAGGCCGCGCCCGAGAGCAGCGTCAGGTCGCCGATAACGATGAAAAGGAGGATGAGCCCGCCGGTGATACCGATGGCCCGGTAGGGCGTCCCGAACCGGGGATGGATTTCGTTGAGCGCCGGCGCTACGATCCGGTCCCGCCCCATCGCGAAGTTGATGCGGGAGGACGCGAGGATGGAGGCGTTCGCGCTGGAGGCAGTGGCGAGCAGGCCGCCAAACAGCAGCGCCCCGCCCATCGCGGCCCCCTGGAGGTACTGGCCGACCTCGACGACGGCGATGGGGTTCTCGGCGTCGGAGGTGATGACGTCGGCGATAAAGCCCTGCGGGACGGCCGCGCTCATGATGACGAGCACCAGCGCGTAGATGACCGTCACGATGACGACGCTGCCGATGACCGCCCGCGGGAGGTTCTTGCCGGGGTCCTTTATCTCCTCGGCGACGCTCGTAATCTGGACGAAGCCGAGATAGGAGACGAAGATGAGCCCCGTCGTCTCCAGTGTCGTGATGACGCCGCGGGCCTCGGGGAGGTTCCCCGGCTCGGCCCGCAGCGTTCCCAGAAAGGTAAATACCGCCAGAATCGCCACCAGCAGGACGACGATGATATTCTGTAGCCGCCCGGTCTCTTTCGCGCCCACGTAGTTGATGAGAACGAAGAAGGCGCCCCCGACCAGTGCGATTATTTTCACGACGGTTATCGAGACGGGCCCGAGCCCGACCGACCCCGAGAGCCCGAAGATACGGGCGATGTAGCGCCCAAAGCCGACCATGTAGAAGGCGCTGGCGAAGGCGAGTCCGAGCCAGTTGGCCCAGCCGGCGACCGAGCCAAAGAGCGGGCCCAGCGCGTGGTTGACGTAGTAGTACGCCCCGCCAGAGCGGGGCATCGCGGTCCCGAGCTCGCTGGCCGACAGCGCGGTGAACATCGCGATGACGCCGCCGAGCACGAACGCAACCGCCGCCATCGAGCCGGCGTTGAGGATGGCCTCCCCGGGCAGGACGAAGATGCCAGCCCCGATCATCGTCCCGACGCCGATGGTCAGGGCCGCGAGCGGACCGAGGTCCTTCGCGAGGTCCTCCTCACTCATCGGTGTCCTCGTGGGGGAGCGCGATTACGGGGATGTCGGCGTTCGTGACCAGCTTCAGGGAGAGGTCGCCCGAGAGGAACTGCATCAGCCGGCCGCCGCCGCGCGAGCGGTAGGCGATGGCGCTGGCCTCGACTTCTTCGGCGGCCTCGAATATCTCGGCCGCGACGTCGCGCCCGTACGCGGTGTGGTCGTCGGCGTCGGGGAACACCGACCGGACGGCGGCGTAAGACGCCTCGGCCAGCTCTTCGGACTGCTTGACCGGCGTCTTGTCGGGAACGCCAGCCCCTTTTTCGACGACGTGCAGCGCTGTCACGCGCGCCGGCTCGTACGGTTCGAGCGCCGTGGCCGTGGCCTGGGCGTCGTCTTCGTTGGCGACCGGGAGGAGGACGTGCGCCAGAAGGTTGCGGTTCCCGTCTCTGGGGCCACTGTTCATACTGTGGCCTTCGGGTACTATCTGTTAAGCGTGTATGTCTCGATTCCGGCCGCCGGCGTTACGGGTTCAGCCCGTACACCGCCGACCGGACGAACACGAGCACCGGGATGATTTCCAGCCGACCGATCCACATGTTGAACAGGAACATCGTCTCCGCCACCGGGTGCATCGACGGGCCGGTGATACCCGTCGACAGGCCGACGTTGCCCTGGGCGCTGGCGACCTCGAAGAGGGCGTCGGCGTAGCCGAAGTCGGGCCCGGCGAGGTTGACGAGCACGAGGCTGGTGACGCCGAGGAACAGCACCCACAGCAAGGTCACGATAGCGGCCTCGCTGAACTCGTGTTCCATCTCCTCGCGGTCGAGTATCCGGCCGTCGATGCGCGCGGTGACGACCGCGTTCTTCGGGAGGAACACCCGGGAGAACTGCCAGATGATACCGCGGACGACGGTGTACCCCCGGATTATCTTGATTCCGCCGACCGTCGACCCGGCTGCCCCGCCCAGCGTCATCGCACCGACGAGCATCACCTTGCCACCGGCGACCCAGCGGCCGATGGGCGCCGACTGGAACCCGGTACAGGACAGCGCCGACACCCATTGGAAGACGGAATCGCGAACCGCGTCGAACTGCCCGCCGCTGACCAGCGGCACCGAGACGGGGAGAACGGACTCCGCGGCGAAGGCGTCGGCCGTTGCCGAGACCGTCAGCGCGTTCTGCAGCGAGAGGACGACGACCCCCGCTCCGAGCAGCAAGAACAGCCAGCGCGTCTGGAGGTCGGTGACCAGTTCACGCCACTGCCGGTCGTGAAGCACCAGGTAGTGGACGGGGAAGGCGACGGCGCCCAGTATCATGATAGGCAACAGGACGAGCTCGACCAGCGGCGAATCGTACGTCGCGATGGAGTTGTCCGTAACGGAGAACCCGCCCGTGGTGAGCCCGGTCATCGCGTGGTTGAGCGCCTGCCAGGCGGCCTCCCACAGCGGGAGCGTGCTCCCGTAGTCGCTGGCGGTAATCGCCCAGAAGAGGAGGAGGAAGGCAAACAGGGTGTAGCCGACGACGAGCTTCCAGACCGTCCGCACCGTGGAGACGATGCTCGGGTGTATCTTCTCCTCGCGGGCCTCGCTCCGGTAGAGCGCGTAGCTCCCGCTCCCGGGCCGTGCGAGAATCGAGACCGTCAGGACGATGACGCCGACGCCGCCGACCCACTGGATGAACGAGCGCCACCACTGGACGGCGCGGGGCAGGGAGGGCTCGTGAATGGCCATGGTCAGCCCGCTGCCGGTCCAGCCGCTCATGCTCTCGAAGAGGGCGTGCAGCGGGTTCCGGAAGTACGCGAGACTCGACACCGTCGTCGTCCCGCCGACGCTGATTGGCTCCCAAGCGCTCGTGTCCGTGCCGGCCGGGACGAACGTCGCCATCACCTCCGGCGGCGTGAACCACGCCGTCAGGAAAAACGGGAGCCCCCCGAAGACCGCCACCATGAACCAGCCGCCCGCGGCGATGACCATCCCGTGTTTCAGCCCCGGAACCGGAGCGTCGGCAAAGCGGTGGTTCGCCAGCCCGCCGACGCCCGCGGTGAGCCCGCCGGCCGTGATGAACCCGAACGCGGCGTGGAACTCCCGGAACCCCAGCGCTATCACCGCGGTGATGACCATCAGCCCCGCCTCCATCAACAGGAGCGAGCCGATGTCGCGGGCGATTATTCGGAGGTCCGTCCGAGACGCCCAGTCGGTCCGTCGGGTCATCTCAGTTGCGGTCCTCGGTGTGGCCGAACACGTCCGTCACCTCGGGCGTCGCTCCCGTCGCGGAGTAGACGGTAAGCAAGTCGTCGGCTTCGATACGCGTGCCCCCTCGCGGCGTTATCGGCTCGTCAGTCCCCTCCCGCTCGATGGCGACGATGAGTACGTCCGGACCAAGGAGGTCGCTTGCAGTGGCTTCCTGGAGCGTCTTGCCCGCTATCGGTGCCGACTGCTTGACCGTTATCTCGAACACCTCGGCCTGTTCGCCGATACGCATGAAGTCGACGATAGACGGGCGCTTGACGGCTCGGTAGAGGTACTCCGCGATGAGCCGCTGTGGGTTCTGCATCGTGTTCACGCCGATCTGAGCGAACAGCCCCATGTGTTCGGGGTTGTGGACCACCGAGACCACCTCGGGCACGTCGAGTTCCTGGGCCAGCAGACAGACCATGATGTTGGTCGCGTCCTGGTCGGTCGTCGAGATGAGCGCGTCGGCCCGGTCAGCGCCGGCGTCCGCGAGGGTCTCCTTCGACGTCGCGTCGTCGTTGATGACCAGACAGTCGAACGCCCGCGACGCCTGCTCGGCCTTGGCCGTGTCCCGCTCGATGACGACGACCTCGTTGCCCCCGGCCGTCGCTATCTCGATGAGCGGCGTACCGATGTCACCAGCCCCAACGATGACGATGTACATTCGTCCCATCGTTCCGAACCGACCAATGAAAGAGTACCGCTCTCCGCGGCTCCGAGCCCGTCCGGCAGATGGAAATACACTTGTCCGGTCCGACGGAACGGGTCAGACATGAATACGGCAGAGGGTCCCCGATGTACGTCGTAATCGTCGGTGCCGGGGAAGTCGGGTCGGCCATCGCCGAGAGCCTCGCGGGGAATCACGACGTCGCCGTCATCGACATCGACGGCGACCGCGTGGAGCAGCTGATGTACGACGCCGACGTGCTGGGCATCGAGGGGGACGGGGCGGACCTCGACACCCTCAGGGAGGCGAACATCGGCCAGGCCGACATCGTCATCGCCAGCACGGACGACGACGAGACGAACATCGTCACCTGCGGGACGACGATGACCGTCACGGACGCCTTCAGCATCTCGCGGGTCAAGAGCGCGAAGTTCCTCCGGACCTGGCAACAGTCAGAGCGGGCCTTCGGCGTCGACCACATGGTCGCGACGAACCTGCTGACCGCCGAGTCCATCGCCCGCGTGGTCGGGCTGCCGGCGGCACAGGACGTCGAGACCTTCGCCGACGGCGCGGTCCAGATGGCGGAGTTCGAGATTGCCGAATCGAGCCCGGTCGCCAACCTGACCGTCGAGGAGGCCGACCAGTACGAGTCGCTCACCTTCGCGGCCGTCCTCCGGGAGGACAGCGTCGTCATCCCCGACGGCGATACGGTGCTGGAGCCCGGGGACGACGTGGTCGTCATCGGGAGTCCCGAGAGCGTCCAGACCTTCTCACACGAACTCGAACCCGACAGCGACGGTGCACGCAACATCCTCATCGTCGGCGGGAGCGACGTCGGCTATCACACCGCTCGACTGCTCCAGAACCGGGGACTGAAACCCCGACTCGTCGAACGCGACCCCGAGCGGGCCCGGGAAATCGCCGAGGAGCTCAGCGGGACCACCGTCCTGGAGAGCGACGCGACCGACCGGGAGTTCCTTGAACGGGAGCACATCGAGGACGTCGACATCGTCATCACGGCCCTGGAAAACGACGAGAAGAACCTGCTTGCCGGACTGCTCGCCAAGCGTCTGGGGGCGGAGCGCGCCGTCGCCGTCGTCGACGCGGGAGAGTACGTCCCGCTGTTCGAGGCCGTCGGCGTCGACGTGGCCGTCAACCCGCGCGAAGCGACCGCCGAGGAGATAACCCGCTTCACCCGCGAGCAACACGCCGAGAACGTCGCCATCATCGAGTCCGACCGCGCCGAGGTCATGGAAATCGAGATAGACGCGGAGAGCGTCCTCGTCGACCGTCCCATCCGCGAGTCGGTCGCCGACCTCCCCGACGGCGTGGTCATCGGCGCCATCACCCGCGACGGCGGGCGTATCATCCCCCGCGGTGACACGGTCATCGAGCTCGGGGACCACGTCGTCGTGTTCGTCGACGTGACGGACCTGGACGAGGCTACCGCCAAACTCTGAACCGAGAACGGGAAGTTTTTCGCAGTCGCGCCTGGAGTGTCCGCCAATGGACGGTGTTCGGTGATGTCGGTCCGCGTCGACTGGCGCCAGAGCGTCGCGTTTACCGGCACGATAATCAAGTACCTCGCCGTCGCGATGCTGATTCCGCTGGCCACCGCCGTCATCTACGGCGAGGGCGTCCCGACGTTTCTCGCCTCTATCGCCATCACGGTCGCAGTCGGCGTCGCGCTGGAGCGCCTCGACGACGACCACCAGCTCGGCACCCGCGAAGCGCTGTTGCTCGTGGCGCTGTCGTGGGGTGCCGTCGCCGTCATCGGTGCGGTCCCGTACGTCATCGCGGGCTACGGCACCGAGTCGACCCTTCGCCATCCGATAAACGCCCTCTTCGAGTCGATGTCCGGGTTTACGACGACCGGGGCCACTGTCACCGGGGAGATATCCTTCCAGCGCCACTCCCACGCGCTGTTGATATGGCGCCAGCTCACTCAGTGGCTGGGCGGGATGGGTATCATCGTCCTGATGGTCGCTATCCTCCCGGAGGCCGCGGTCAACGGGGCCCAGCTCATCGACTCGGAGGCGCCCGGGCCGGAACTCCAGAAGCTGACGCCGAAAATCGCCGAGACGGCGCGGCTGCTCTGGCTGTTCTATCTCGGTTTCACGGTTCTGTACGCCGTTCTGTTGGTGGGACTCCACTACGCGGGGCTGGCCCCGGAGATGAACCTCTACAACGCTATCGCCCACGCCTTCACGACCCTGCCGACCGGCGGGTTCTCACCGCAGGCCCAGAGTATCGCCTACTTCTCCCCGGCCGTCCAGTGGCTCGTCATCCCGTTCATGCTCATCGCCGGGATGAACTTCGCCCTGTTCTATTTCCTGTTGCAGGACGACTACGCGGCCTTCCTCAAGGACCGCGAGCTTCAGGCGTATCTCGGTGCCAACGCCGGGATGGCGCTCATCCTCTGGGGCTTTCTCTTTACCGGCTCGGCACCGCCGCTCGGCGACCTCGGCGGCGTCACGCAGGGCGCCGTCGAAAACGCGCTGCGTCAGGCGACGTTCCAGGTCGCGTCGCTGCTCAACTCCACCGGTTACGCGACGAGTGACTTCGCCCAGTGGGACACGACGTCGCAGGCGCTGCTGGTGTTTGCGATGTTCATCGGCGGCTCGGCCGGGTCCACGGGCGGCGGGGTGAAGGTCGTCCGCTGGCTGGTCGTCCTGAAGTCCATCCGCCGGCAACTGTTCACCACTGCCCACCCCAGCGCCGTCAAACCGGTCCGGCTGGGCGGGCACGTCATCGACGAGGACGTCATCGGCGCCATCTACGGGTTCACGCTGCTGTACCTGCTCACCTTCGGGGTGGCGACCATGCTTCTCATGCTCGATGCGAGCCGCGTCGGCCTGGAGATGACGCTGCTCGAAGCGCTCAGTGCGAGCCTGGCGACCATCGGGAACATCGGTCCCGGCTTCGGATTCCTCGGGCCGTTCGGGAGCTACGTCGAGTTCCCGACGACGAGCAAGCTCCTGATGATATTCCTGATGTGGATCGGCCGTCTGGAGATAATCCCGGTCTTCGTGATGTTCACCGGGGCGTTCTGGAACGAGTAACGACCCCACCGGTACGCCTATACACCGTCTCTCCCACACTGCAGATACATGTCGCGTGACACGTTCGAAGCGAGACTCGACGCCCTTCAGGCCGACGTCTGCGAGATGGGCCGCGACGTGACTGACCGGCTCGACCGCGTCGTCGTCGCCTACGAACAACGCGACCCCGCGGCGGGTCGGGCCGTCGCCGCGACCGACGACGAGATAAACGAGCGCTATCTCGCCCTCGAATCGGAGTGTATCGACCTGCTCGCGCTTCGACAGCCGGTCGCGTCGGACCTCCGGCTCGTCGTCGCCTCGTTCAAGATACTCACCGACCTCGAACGCGTCGGCGACCTGGCGACCAACCTCGGCGGCTACGTCGACGCGATGGCCGGCGACGCGGTCCCGTCGGTGCCAATCACCGACATCGGCGAGATGGCGCTGGCCCAGCTGGAGGGGGCCCTCGACGCCTACGAGTCGGGCGACCCGGAGCGCTGTCGCGACGTCGCCGCCGCCGACACCGACCTCGACCAGCGCTGTGGCGCCGCCGCGGACGACCTCGTGCGTTCGCTGGTGAACCGCCCGCCCGACGACGACGTGGCCGCGACGCTCGCCGACACCAAGCGGTATCTGCTGACCGTTCGGGACCTCGAACGCGTCGGCGACCACGCCGTCAACATCGCCGCCCGCACGCTGTACATGGTCGAAAACGACGCCGCGCTCATCTACTGAACCGGTTCGCCGCAGGACACCGCCCCTGAACGGCTGTGGCCGCCAGAACGACGGCGGGTATTGAGAAAAGGGAAAGGCTGATACGGCCGGCCCGGGGAGTCCCGACAATGGCACGCGAATCGTATCAGGACCTCCTGGAGTCCCTCCGCGAGGACGTTCTCTACATGTCCGAACTCGTCTTGGACCGACTCCGCCTGGGTCTCTCCGCGCTCGAACAGAAAGACGAGGAGCTCGCCTGGGAGGTCATCGAGGGCGACGACGAGATAAACCAGCTCTATCTCGACCTCGAACAGGACTGCATCGACCTGCTCGCGCTCCAGCAGCCGGTCGCGTCGGACCTGCGCTTTATCGCCGCCTCGTTCAAGATTATCACCGACCTCGAACGAATCGGTGACCTGGCGACGAACCTCGGAGAGTACTCCCTGGAGGCCGAACGCGACGTCTTCCCGGAGGTCGACATCCAGGACATCGCGGAGGTCGTCATCGAGATGGTCGAAGACTCGATGGCCGCTTATGACGGTGAGGACCCGGAGCTGTGTCACGCTATCAGCGAGACCGACGACGTGGTCGACGACCGCTGCGAGGCGGCCTCGGAGGCCGTGGTCCGTGACCTCATCGAACGGGAGATAGACGCCGACTCCAGCGGCGAGGAGATAGAGCAGCTGATGACTGATGTTTCCAGGCTCCTGCTGACGATTCGGGACATCGAGCGCGTCGGCGACCACGCCGTCAACATCGCCGCACGCACGCTGTACATGGCCGAGAACGACGCCGAACTCATCTACTAAACCCCCTCGAACACTGTCGCCGCGCCACGGGGGCGTGTCAGCGCGCGCCGACTGCTGTCGTTGTCAGTCCAGATTTCGCGTCGGCTCGGCGGTCTCCTCGCCGGCCAGTCCCGCGTCGGTAATCGAGAACTGGACAGTGTCGCCGGCGGCCTTGGCGCGGTGTTTCTCCAGTGTGGCCCGGCGGTTGCCGCCCCGGAACCGGTCGAGCCGGAGGATAGCGCCGGACCAGTGGTTCAGCGTGTGGCCGCCAAGCGCCGTCGAGCGGTCGCTGTCGGGGTCGGTGAACACCTGGTTCGTGAAGACGACGGCGATGTCGTGTTTGCGGGCCAGCGAGAGCAGGTGGGTGATCTGTCGGGCCACGTCCCGCAGTGTCTCGCCGCCGTCGTCGTCGTCGCGCCGGAGGCGATAGAAACCGGTCGCGCTGTCCAACACGATGAGTTCGACCTCCGCGGCGAACTCGGCGGCGTCCTGGACGGCCTCGGTCTGTTCGTCGTAGTCGTAGGCCTCCGAGACGATGAGCCGGCCGGCGAGGTCGTCGACGGTCTGGTTCGTCCCCTCGGCCCGGCCCCGCGCAATCTGGGCCATCCGGTCGGGCGAGAGCCCCTCCGTGTCGATGTAGAGGGCGGCGTCGCCCGCTGCCGCGACCTCGATGGCCGCCGACAGCGCCAGGTTCGTCTTGCCGGCGGCCGGCGGGCCGTACACCTGCGTGACGGCGCCGCGTTCGAGCCCCCCGCCCAGCAGCTCGTCGACCGGGCTACAGCCGGTCGGCACGTAGTCGCTCACGGCCGCCGATTGGGCGTATTCGGGTATAAACGCTCGCACCCGCGGTCAGGCCGCTCGGAGGTACTGCCCGAGGGCGGCCTCGACGGCTTCGGGGTCGTCGAGGTCCGCGAGCGCGAACCGGATGTCCACTCTCCGGGGGCGGTGGAGGACGAGCGCGTCGTCGGTCCGGCTGTACCCGCGGAAGGCGTCCCAGGTGGTGAGTCGCCGCGCGACCGGCAGCCGCTGTTCCAGGCCGGCGGGGCTGACGGTGTAGTCCCGCTCCTCGGTCGAGCTGTAGCTGACGACTCCGAGCGGGAGCAGTAGCTGGCCGGCGAGCTGGAGCGCGAACCAGTCGGCCAGGAGACCGACGACGAGACAGGCGCCCGTGACGAGCGTGAACGCGCCGACAGCGAGGGCCAGCCGCTTCCGCAACGGGGCCGGCCAGCCCGCCCGAAACTCGCACGCGATGTCGTCGCTGTCGAGGACCGAATCGGTGTGGCGGGTGCGGGCCATCACCCCGAGGACGAGGCCGACGACCATCGCACCCAGCCCGCCGAAGAACGCCAGCACGCCGGCGGTACCGGTGGCAGACCGGCTGGCGAAACCACCGAGCGCGTAGGCCACGGGTATCGCAGCCGGAAGCCACCGTACTCGTGTCGCGCCGAGTCGGATAGCCGCTCTGTCCCAGTGTACCGTCGCCAACCAGCCGAGTCCCACGGCGCCGGCGAACACGACGACGGAGGCACCGTACAGCACACCCGCTCCGTCCATCCCGAGACCCACGGCTCCGAACACCGCGAGCGGCGCGACCAGCAGGCCGAGGTACGTTCCGACGAGGACGCCCCAGAGCGGGTCACCCGACTGCTCGGACGCAGGCGATTCGGTGGAGGGACACATGGGTTCGACTTTACAGCGGGGCGAAAAAACAGTTGTCTGTCAGGCGGCGTCTATCTCGGGCTGCTGGGCCCGAAAAGCCAGCAGTCGTAAGTGGTCACCGGCCCAACTTCGATGCGTGATAGTCGTCGCCACGGACGATTTCGAGCTCTACCACGGCGTGGTCACGGAGCTGCGCGACCGCGGCGTCGAGTTCACCACTATCGAACCCGGCGACGAGTGGCCCGACGGCGCCGCCGTCGCCGTGGCGGCGGCCGGCGAGCGAGTCGAGATTCCCGACGGCGTCGAACTCGTCTCGGCGGACCCCGAGCGGCCCCGGCGCGCGGTCGAGGCCGCTATCGAGGCGCTGCGTGGGGAGTCGGGCCGGACCGTCGTCGGTATCGACCCCGGCGAGCGGCCGGGCATCGCAGTGTTGCACGGCGAGACGGTCGTCGCGGCCTTCCAGGTGCCCGCGGCCGACACCGCCGAGGTGGTCCGCCGCGAGGTCGGGGACGCCGCCGACCCGCTCGTGCGTATCGGCGACGGCGCCCGGCTGGTCGGCTCGCGGGTCATCGACGACATCGCGGACCTCCCGGTCGAACTGGTCGACGAGACCGGGACGACGCCGTATCTCGGCAGCGGCGCCCGCGGGATGGGCGACGTGCTGGCGGCGGCCAACATCGCCCGCCGCGAGGGCGAGGCGATAACGAGCCGGGACATCGAACCCACGGCGGGCGAACTCCAGCGCATCAAGGACCGCTCCCGCGCGGCGAGCGACACCAACCGGGAAATCGACGCCGACCTCGCTCGTCGGGTCGCCGTCGGCGAACTCACCGTCGAGGAGGCGCTGGCCGAACACGGCGGAACGCCGGTCGACGAGGGCGGCGGCCCGGACCCGACCGACCGCTGACGCGGTTGGGCGGACTCACTTTCGGACCAGCTCTTCGGCCCGGCGCACGAGTTCCCGGACCGGCACGTCCGTCTCCGCCGCGACGGCCGCCGCGTCGTCGAACTCACAGCTCACGTCGTACACCTCGCCGTCGGCGTCGCTCGCGACCTTCACCGTCACCTCGTAGCTGTCGCCGTCGACGGCGAGCGTGACCGTCTCGAAGGCCCGTTCGGCGACCCACCGGTGGCCCGCGCCGTGCTCTCGAATCCCCAGCGTCCCCGTCTCCTCGGCGAGCCGCCGGGCCACCCGGTCGGCGTCGTCGGGCTTGCAGATGACCTTCACCAGGTGGCCGGGACGGGACTTCTTCATCGTCAGCGGGACGACGGAGATGTCACGCGCGCCCACCGACGACAGCGAGCGCTGGAGGTCGCCCAGTACTTCCGGCGGTGCGTCGTCGAGGTTCGTCTCCAGGACGGTGATGTCGTCCCGCCGGAGCCCGCCCGCGCCGTCGCCGACCACTGCCCGCAGGACGTTCGGGTGGTCGGGGAACTCGCGCGCCCCGGCACCGTAGCCCGACGCGTCGACAGTCAGCGACGGGAGCCGCTCGACGCCCTCGGCCAGGTGGGCCAGAATCGCGGCGCCGGTCGGCGTCAGCAGTTCGGTCTCGACCGGTCCGCCCCGCAGCGACCAGTCGGCCCGCTCGGCGATTTCGACGACCGCCGGTGTCGGCACTGGGTAGGTACCGTGACTCATTCCGACGGTCCCCCCGCCGGTCGACACCGGCGTCGTCACCACCCGCTCGACGTCGAGGTCCGCACACAGGAGCGCCGCGCCCACCACGTCGGCGATGGCGTCGTCGGCCCCGACCTCGTGGAAGTGGGTGTCGTCGAGGTCGGTCCCGTGGACTGCCGCCTCCGCTTCACCGAGAATCTCGAAGATGGCGAGTGCGTCGGCCCTGACCGGGTCGGGAAGGTCCATCCCCTCGACGATGTCGACGACCTCCGTGTAGCTCCGGTGTGGCCCGTGACCCTCCGCGTGGGTATGGTCGGTTCCGTCATCGTGGCTGTGGTCGTGGCCTTCGTCGCCGTGGTCGTGGTCACCGGCGTGACTGTGCGTGTGTTCGTCGTCGTGTCCGCCGTCCGTCGCCGGGTCGGTGAGTACGACTTCGACGCCGGTGGCGCTGATACCGTTTCGGTCGACCGTCGAGACGACGTACTCTACGTCGAGCGCCCGCTCTACTGGCTCCAAGGCGTCGCGGTCGGCACCGGCGGCGAGTAAGGCACCGAGAATCATGTCGCCGGCAGCGCCCATCCGGCCGTCGAAGGCGAGTGTTCGCATACCCGCACCTCGCCCTATAGGCTGAAAAATCTACCACACCGGCTCTCCGGATGTCTCTGCAACGAACGGAACTGCAATCACTCAACCGGACACCGCAACTCCTAGGTCCGGCGGACGATGTGGACGTCGTAGGCGTCCGCGTCGTCGAGTTCGGAGATGGGGACGACGACGTCGTCGGTGTCGGCGCTGCCGAGGAACACGACCTCGGCGTCGACGTCGCGGGCCACCTGACGGATGGTCTCGGAGAGCTCGCTGGCCGAGTAGGCGCTGACGTCCTCGTAGTTGAGTTCGGCGTCGTCGGTCGCTTCCTCGATTTTCCGCCGGAGGTCGCTCGCCGCGGTCTCGGCCGCGAAGTCCTCGCTGGGGTCGACCCGCAGCCGGCGCACGGCGTAGTCCGCACCGGTCGGGACGAGACTGACCGCCACCACGTCGGTGTCCATCGCGGCCGCGTAGTCGACTGCGCGGTCGAGCGCTGCGTCGGCCAGCGGCGAACCGTCGAAGGGGACGAGAAATACCATACCGCCGCTTCCGTGTCCAGCCTTATCAAACGCGGCGGTGGCGGCAGTCAGTGTCGCCTTTCGGGCCCGGGCGGGGTGACGGGACGACCCGCGACTGCCGCCCGGAAATCCGGCGCGCCGGGACGGTCCCCGGCGGACGCGAACGGCAAGTAGATGGCCTATAGGTGCCCTGAACGTGACGTGTGATAGCAGTACCCATATAAACCCGTCGCTGCTCGTCGCACCCGCCGGTAGCATAAAGCATATCTCCCGCGGTGACGGACCTCTTGGTAGTCTCACTCTATGAACGAAGTGCAACTAGAAGTGGCGAAAGCGTACCCGAACGACTCGGGTCGTGGCATCGCCCGTCTTGACCCCGATACGTTGTTGCATCTCAAGCTCTCGCCCGGTGATATCATCGAAATCGAGGGCAGCGATACGACGGCTGCGAAGGTGTGGCGTGCGGACCGGCAGGACTGGAACACGGACACGGTACGCATCGACGGGTTCACGCGACAGAACGCCGACGTGGGCATCGGCGAGCGCGTGACCATTCGGAAAGCGGAGGCCGAAAAGGCCGACAAGCTCGTGCTGGCACCGCCCGAGGAGGCGTCGGTGCAGTTCGGCTCCGACGCCGCGGGCATGGTCAAACGCCAGATTCTCAAGCGGCCGGTCGTCGAGCGCGACATCGTTCCCGTGATGTCCAGTACGAACCACCCGTTCATGCGCTCGCCCGGGCAGGCGATTCCGCTCATCGCCGTCGAGACCGAGCCCGACGGCGTCTGTCTCATCACCGAGGACACCGAGGTCGAGCTACGGGAGGAGCCGATTTCGGGCTTCGAGAAGACCGGCGGCGGCATCACCTACGAGGACATCGGCGGGCTCCAGAACGAGATTCAGCGGGTCCGCGAGATGGTCGAGCTGCCGATGAAACACCCCCAGATATTCAAGAAGCTCGGCATCGAGCCGCCACAGGGGGTCCTGCTCCACGGTCCGCCGGGCACCGGGAAGACCCTGCTCGCCAAAGCGGTCGCCAACGAGACCTCCGCTAGCTTCTTCTCTATCGCCGGCCCCGAAATCATCTCGAAGTACTACGGGGAGTCCGAACAGCAGTTACGCGAGATATTCGAGGACGCCAGCGAGGAGTCCCCCGCTATCATCTTCATCGACGAACTGGACTCCATCGCGCCCAAGCGCGAGGACGTCACCGGCGAGGTCGAGCGCCGCGTCGTCGCCCAGCTGCTGACGATGATGGACGGCCTGGAGAGTCGGGGCCAGGTCATCGTCATCGCCGCCACTAACCGCGTCGACAGCGTGGACCCGGCGCTTCGCCGCCCGGGTCGGTTCGACCGCGAAATCGAAATCGGCGTCCCCGACGAGGTTGGCCGCGAGGAGATTCTCCAGATTCACACCCGCGGGATGCCCCTCTCGGACGACGTGACTCTCTCGAAGCTCGCGACCGACACCCACGGCTTCGTCGGCGCCGACATCGAGAGCCTCACGAAGGAGGCGGCGATGAAGGCGCTGCGCCGCTACCTCCCGGAAATCGACCTCGACGAGGAGGACATCCCGCCGAGCCTCATCGACCGGATGATAATCAAGCGCGAGGACTTCAAGGGCGCGCTCAACGAGGTGAGTCCATCGGCGATGCGGGAGGTGCTAGTCGAGCTCCCGAAGATGTCCTGGGACAGCGTCGGCGGCCTCAACGAGGCCAAAGAGCAGGTCCAGGAGGCCGTCGAGTGGCCGATGAGCTCCCCCGAGAAGTTCGAGCGGATGGGCGTCACGCCGCCCTCCGGCGTGTTGCTGTACGGCCCGCCCGGCACCGGGAAGACGCTGATGGCCAAGGCCGTCGCCAACGAGACCGACGCCAACTTCATCTCGGTGCGTGGGCCGCAGCTGCTCTCCAAGTGGGTCGGCGAGTCGGAGAAGGCCATCCGCCAGACCTTCCGCAAGGCGCGGCAGGTCGCCCCGACCATCATCTTCTTCGACGAGCTCGACTCCCTGGCGCCGGGCCGGGGCGGGGAGATGGGGTCGAACGTCTCCGAGCGCGTCGTCAACCAGCTCCTGACGGAGCTCGACGGCCTGGAGGAGATGGAGGACGTGATGGTCATCGGTGCCACCAACCGCCCCGACATGATAGACCCCGCGCTGATTCGCTCGGGTCGGTTCGACCGCCTCGTCATGATCGGCGAACCGGACGTCGACGGCCGCGAGCAGATTCTGCGCATCCACACCGACGACACCCCGCTGGCACCCGACGTGAGCCTGCGGGAGCTGGCCGAACGCTCCAGCGGCTTCGTCGGGTCGGACCTCGAATCCATCACCCGGGAGGCGGCCATCGAGGCCCTGCGCGAGTCCGACGACGCCGAGGAAGTGGAGATGCGCCACTTCCGGCAGGCGATGGAGGG
This sequence comes from Haloarcula laminariae, assembly GCF_025457605.1. NCBI lineage: Archaea > Methanobacteriati > Methanobacteriota > Halobacteria > Halobacteriales > Haloarculaceae > Haloarcula > Haloarcula laminariae. The sequence goes on from NZ_JAMZFY010000002.1 coordinate 916,653, forward strand.
CGTCAGACCGACCATCACCGACGACATCCGCGAGTACTACGAGCAGATGCAAGAGGAGTTCAAGGGCGGTTCAAGTCCGCAGCGCCAGCCCGGCGGGAGCGGCCGCATCGGCTTCCAGTGACCCGTCTTCACTCGTCCGAGAGGGCGTAGCGCTCTCCTGATGCCGGACGGCGCCGTACGCCGTCCGAACTCCGTCGGATTTGCCCGTACGGTGCGACCCACTTCTCGAAACGGACGGTGATATCGGTCGCCGACCTCGCCTCCCGTGAAACGGCAGCGGCGCTGCCGGACGCTCACAGTTGCAGCCCTGTCCGTGTCGCCCTGCGATTCTCCTGGCAGTCCCCTCGAGTGTACGTAACAGCTGCGGATACAGTCCGGTAGCCGGTCCACTGTCGTCCCGGCGGTGTGGGCGTCCGCCGGGGTACCGGGCAGTTGGCACACGCTCCAGTGGTGGCAAGCGCAAGGCCAGCGTTTACGCACATGTCCTGATTACGACCTGACGGAGCAAACTAGTATGTCAGATGACAGTAGCCAGACACTGCTCGACCGTATCGGCGACTCCAGACGTAATTTCCTCCAGAAAGGCGCGGTCGCTTCGGGCGCCCTTCTGCTGGGGTCCTCGGGAACTGCCATGGCCCAGCAAGACGACGACGGGGCCCTGGAGGACAGCTGGAAAGCGCTCGTCTTCATCGACAACTTCCACCCCAACGCCCGGTTCACGTTCGTCTCGGGGGTCATCGAGTGGGTGCCGAACTACGGGGACGTCCGGGACAGCTTCTTCAGCGACTACAACACCTACCAGATTCGCTGGCTGAACACGGACGAAGTCGTCCCGCTGTTTGTCGCCCAGGACGCCCCAGTCGGCGAGTACGACGCGGACCTCGGGTTCATTCCGGACGAGGACGGCGACTCGAACCAGCCCCAGGTTTACGAGATGAACCGCGAGTACACGCCCTTCGGCGACAACGAGCGCCTCATCACCGTCAACGCCAGCCCAGTCGGTGAAGAGGTAGAAGACCAGATTCTCGAAAACGAGGACTGGTGGCGGGAGTCCGATACCGCGCCATCCGGCGACGGGACGACGCCGACCGGCAACAGTACGTCGAACTGAGCGCTACAGCTCGCCGAGCTTCCGCAGCAACTGGCCGCGATACTCCTCGTCGGCCTGGACGCCTTTCCGTTCGAGGACGTTGCGCTCTAGCTTGTCGAGCGCGACGTTGAAGGCCATCTCGGCGCCGTATCCTTCACCGGAGCCGGCGGCCTGTCCCTTGTTGGTCCGCAGGCGGATCTGGCACTGGATGAGCGGGGTGCCACGGAGCTTCTCCTTGTGCTCGTGGAAGCGGACGTGGGCGTGCTGGACCTGCATCGCCTGGTACTTGTCCGCAACCTGGCTGATGTCGGCGCGGATGTCCTCCCGGGAGATGGTGTCCAGCAGGGAGATGTTCGTGATCTGGACGTCCATGTGGTCCTCCTCGGTGAACGTCAGCGCCCGGAGCACGTCGGTCTTGGTGACGATACCGATGACGTGGTTCCCTTCGTCGGTCACCACCAGGCCGCCGAAGTCCCGCTCCAGCATCCGGGCGACGGCGTCCCGAACGGAGTCGCTCGGCTCGGCCGTCTCGACCGGGCTGCTCATGATGTCGTAGACGGGCATGTCCAGCACCCGCTCGATTTCGCCCGAGCGGTCCCCGCGGGTGGCCTTGTCCATGTCCCGGACCACGACGTCGACGATGTCGTGGCGGGTGACCATGCCGGTGAGGCCGTCGGCCTCGTCCAGCACCGGCAGCCGGGAGATGCTGTGTTTCCGGAGCAGATTGACGATCTGTCCGACGTTGGTGTCTTCCTCGATAGTGATGACGTCCTCCGTGTAGATCTGCTCGATAGTCAGCGCGTCGAGGTTTTCGAGGACGGCCTCCAGAATGGCGTCCTCGGTGATGATGCCCCACAGCTCCTCGCCCTGGAACACCGGTGCCACCTTGGTCCCGCCCTCGACGAGGACGCGGGCGACCTTGCGCACGTCGGCCGTCCGCTCGACTTTCGGCGCCGAACGGACCATCGCCCCCGCCTTCGCGTCGTCCTCGACGTGGGACTGCACCAACTGTTTCTGCGTGATGACGCCGGCGTACTCGCCGCCCTCGGTGACGATGATGCCCTTCGGGTTCTCCCGCTCGAAGATGGCACGCACCTTCCCGAGCCGCTTGTTGGCGTCGACCTCGACAAACTCTCTCGTGGCAATGTCAGAAATATCCATCGTGCCTCACAACTTGGAGGTAATACGTGAAGGGTTATCAAGGTTGGTTTAGTTCCCGCCGTACGAAAGCGGGGATAACGTTTAGGAGCGCCGAGCCGTCTGTGAGTTATGCTCCCCGACATCGGCGTGTTCGGTCCCTACACCTACCTGGTGACGGAAGTCGTCTGGGGAACCGTCGCGCTGGCCCTGCTGTGGCGAGTCGACGCGCTGGAACGGGCCGGCAAGACCATCCTCGCGCTGTACCCTATCGCCTACGTCTGGGACTGGTACACGCTGGAAGTCGGCGTCTTCGCTATCGAACTCCGGACCGGCGTCGACCTGCTCGGCATCCCCATCGAGGAACACATCTTCATGGTCGTCGTCCCCGCGCTCGTCATCGGCCTCCACGAGACGCTCCACGGCGACTAGGGGCGCCGTCGGCCCCCTTCCACACCAGGTTTAAGGTGATTATATCCTCCGGAGAGGTCCATACAGTACCCACGGAACGTATATGTAGGTCTGTAATCACGTTTCCGATAGCATGACCCAGACCGAGCCCTACGTCGAACTGTACGTCCGCTCGATGCTCCCCGACGGCGCCGGGTCGCGCCAGGAGGCCGTCATCGACCGGCTGGAGGAACTGGAACGCCGCGAGGAGATAGCCGGCTACAACGTCGTCGTCTGGGGCAAGCAGATTGCCCCCGAGTCCGCCGCCGCCAACACGGAGGAGGGCCGCTACATCCTCAACCGCGTCGCCGAGTTCAAGCAGTGGGCCCTCTCGAACAACGTCTCCCTGGAGTCGTTCTACCAGCGGACCGAGGTCGACTCCGAGGCCGCGGACTCGGCCCACGAGGCGATGGTGCTTCCGGTGATGGGGCTGGCGGAGTACGACGGCGACGAACTGGCACACGTCGCGCCGTGTGCCGACGGCGAGGACGTCCACACCGTCACCGACCGACTGGAGACGCTCGAGGCCGGCGAGCCGTCGACGCTCGAACAGCGGTCGGCCAGTGCGAGTTTCGTCTAGCCGAGCGACTGTGCGTAGGAGCCGACCGCGTCGTCACCGGTCAGCGCGGACACGACTTCGTCCGCCTCGACAGCCAGTTCGTAGGCCGGTCGGCCCTTGCCGACCGCGTCCTCGGTCTCCGCCTTCGCCAACAGCCCGGTCTCCGATAGCGACCCCAGCGCCGAGATGACTTCCTGGCGCTCGATACCGCCGAAGGCGTCGCGTTCGATGTCGTCGAGGCGCTCCTTTGCCGTCTTGGTCACGTCGTAGGAGTGGGCCGGGGTCTCGTCAGCCGACGACAGCTCGGTGACGGAGAGCAGGACGAACTGCTCGAACGACTGGACCGAGTCGAGTGCCGTGTCCATACGTGTAACTCCGCTGGCCGGTGTAAGAAAGTACTGAATCGGAACAACGTGGCGGCCATCTGAACATTCATACGGGATGCCGGGACCACCCTGGGCCGGGGATGGACTCTGTCACTGTTTGCCGAACTCTTCGTCCGGATACGCCCGGAACGACAGAGAATATGATGATACTTATTCTGACACTGAAGCCCAGCCTTGGCTAAAGAACGACTCTACCCTGCCTAGAAAACAAGAAGAAACGTGTAAAACTGCGTATGGGTTCGGGCGGATTTGAACCGCCGGCCTCCTCCATGTCAAGGAGGTGTCATAACCGACCTAGACCACGAACCCTCGCTGCCTCGTGCAACCATTGCTTGCCGGGGGGTACAATTGAAGGTTTCGAATTCGAACCCGCACGTCGTCTGTTGGTTCGGCCCACACGAGAGGGGGACAGCGACCCCGGTAGGCTTAAGTCAGTGTGCAGATTTGTACATCACAACACGAAAGAGAACATTGGTGACCACTATGCAGGATTACATCGAGCGCGTTACGGACGGCGAGGACCTGACACAGGGCGAGGCACGCGAGGTCGCGACGCTCGTCTTCGAGGAAGCAACCGAGGCCCAGATCGGGGCGCTGCTGTCGGCGCTGCGGGCGAAAGGGGAGACGGAGGCCGAAATCGCGGGCTTCGCCCAGGGGATGCGGGACGCGGCACGGACCATCCAGCCCGACCGCGAGGGGCTGGTCGACACCTGCGGCACGGGCGGCGACGACTACGACACCATCAACGTCTCGACGACCAGCGCCATCGTCGCGGCCGGTGCGGGCGTCCCCGTCGCCAAGCACGGCAACTACTCCGTCTCCTCGTCGTCGGGCAGCGCCGACGTGCTGGAGGTCGCGGGGGTCGACGTGGACGCCGAGCCGCCGGCGGTCGAGGAGCGCATCGAGCGCGACGGCATCGGGTTCATGCTCGCGCCGGTCTTCCACCCGGCGATGAAGGCCGTCATCGGCCCGCGTCAGGAACTCGGGATGCGAACCGTCTTCAACATCCTCGGGCCGCTGACGAACCCCGCGGGGGCGCGTGCGCAGGTGCTCGGGGTGTACGACCCCGACCTCGTCCCGGTGCTGGCGGAGGCGCTTGCCCGCCTCGACACCGAGCGGGCCCTCGTCGTCCACGGGAGCGGGCTGGACGAGATCGCCATCCACGGCGAGACGACCGTGGCGGAAGTCACCGGCGACTCCATCTCCGAGTACACCATCACGCCGGCGGACCTGGGGCTCGAACAGCGCGACATCGAGGCCGTCGCCGGCGGGTCGCCCGAGGAAAACGCCGAGGACCTCCGCGGTATCGTCTCCGGCGAGGTCACCGGCGCGAAGCGGGACATCATCCTCGCGAACGCGGGCGCGGCTATCTACGTCGCCGGCGTCGCCGAGAGCCACGAGGAGGGCGTCGACCTGGCCCGTGAGGCCATCGAGTCGGGCGACGCGGCCGCGAAGCTGGAGGACCTGATAGGGGCATGACGCGCGTGAAAATCTGTGGCGTCACCACGGGCGAGGACCGCGACGCCGTCGTCGCGGCCGGCGCCGACGCCGTCGGCGTTATCCACGGCGTCCCGGTGGATACCCCCCGAGCGGTGGACGAGGCCACCGCCCAGTCACTCGTCGCCGGGGTGCCGCCGCTCGTCACGAGCGTGCTGGTGACGATGCCGACGACGGTTCAGGAAGCCGTCAAGCGCATCGACGAAATCGAACCCGACGCCGTACAGGTCCACGACGGGCTGGCGCCGGCGGAGCTGGGTGCGCTCTCCCGGCGCGTGAGCCAGCGGCTCATCGCGGTCGTCGACCCCGAGGCTGACGCTATCGCGGACTACGCCGACCACGCCGACGCGGTGCTGGTGGACTCGCTCGACGCTGACGGCGCCGGCGGCACCGGCGAGACCCACGACTGGGAGCGCGCCCGCGACCTCGTTGCCGACCTTGCTGTCCCCGTGATTCTGGCCGGCGGGCTCACCCCGGAGAACGTCGCCGAGGCGGTTCGGACCGTCGAGCCGTTCGCCGTGGACACGGCGAGCGGTGTCGAATCGAGCGGCGGTGTGAAAGACCACGACGCGGTCCGTCAGTTCGTCGCGAACGTCGCGGCCGCCGACGGGGAGGCCGCGGTATGACCCTCGACATCTCCCGCGAACAGTTCGTCGAACACGCCGAGGCCGACCGGCCGGTGGTGGTGCGGGCCGCGGCCGACCTCGCCGTCGACGTCGAACCGCTGTTGGCCTACGCGGCGCTGTCGGGCCGGACCAGCGACACCGTGGGGAGCGACTACACCTTCCTGCTCGAGAGCGCCGAGAAGGTCGCCTCCAGCGACCCGGACGGCGCCTTCGCTCCCGAGACTGACGACCGCCACGCCCGCTTTTCCTTCGTCGGATACGACCCGCGTGCGGTCGTCACGGTCACGGGCGACGACACCGAGGTCGAGGTGTTCGACGACCGCTACGCGGACCTCGTCACGACCGACGGCGGCGACGCCCTCGACGACCTCCGTGCGGCGATGCCAGACGTCGAGCTTCGGGGGTTCCCCGAGATGGACCGCCAGCACCTCGACGGCGGGCTCGTGGGCTTTCTCGCCTACGACGCCGTCTACGACCTCTGGCTCGACGAGGTCGGGATGGAGCGGCCCGACTCGCGGTTCCCGGACGCGCAGTTCGTCCTGACCACGTCTACCCTCCGATTCGACCACGTCGAGGACGCCGTCGAGCTCGTCTTCACCCCCGTCGTCCGCGCCGACGAGGACGCCGGCGAACGCTACGACGAACTGCTCGCCGAAGCCGAACGGGTCGAGTCGGCGCTGGCCGGGGCCGACGAACTCGACACCGGCGGCTTCACCCGCGAGGCCGAGGTGGCCGGACCCCAGGACGAGTACGAGGACGCCGTCGAGACCGCAAAGGAGTACGTCCTCTCGGGCGACATCTACCAGGGCGTCATCTCCCGGACCCGGGAGCTGTACGGCGACATCGACCCGCTGGGACTGTACGCGGCCCTCCGGGACGTGAACCCCTCGCCGTACATGTATCTGCTCGGCCACGACGACCTGAGCATCGTCGGCGCCAGCCCGGAGACGCTGGTCTCGGTGGCCGGCGACCGCGTCGTCTCGAACCCCATCGCGGGGACCTGCCCACGGGGGAACTCCCCCGTCGAGGACCGCCGGCTGGCCGGGGAGATGCTCGCCGACGGGAAAGAGCGGGCCGAACACACGATGCTGGTCGACCTGGCCCGAAACGACGTGCGACGGGTCGCCGAGGCCGGTTCAGTCCGCGTCGAGGAGTTCATGAACGTCCTCAAGTACAGCCACGTCCAGCACATCGAGTCAACCGTGACGGGGACGCTCGCGCCGGAGGCTGACGCCTTCGACGCCGCGCGGGCGACCTTCCCCGCGGGGACGCTCTCGGGTGCGCCCAAGATACGGGCGATGGAGATAATCGACGAGCTGGAACGCTCCCCGAGGGGTCCCTACGGCGGCGGCGTGGGGTACTTCGACTGGGGCGGGGACACCGACTTCGCCATCGTCATCCGGTCGGCGACGGTCGAGGCGGGGGTCGCGCTCCCCGGCGGCGACGGCGGCCCGGACCACGACCGCGTCACCGTCCAGGCCGGCGCCGGTATCGTCGCGGACTCGGACCCCGAGAGCGAGTACGTCGAGACCGAACAGAAGATGGACGGCGTGCTGGCGGCCGTCGAGCGAATCGAGCGCTTGCCTGACGGCGCGGAGGTTGAGCGATGAGCGCCGACGCCGCGTCCGGGGCGGCCGACGACCAGCCCCGCGTCCTCTTTGTCGACAACTTCGACTCCTTCACCTACAACCTCGTCGAGTACGTCTCCGAACACGCCCGGACCGAGGTCGTCCGAAACACGGCTTCCCTAGAGGACGTACGCGCCTTCGAGCCCGACGCAATCATCATCTCCCCTGGGCCGGGTCACCCAAAGAACGACCGGGACGTGGGCGTGACGATGGACGTGCTTCGGGAAGTCAGTCCCGAGGTGCCGACGCTCGGCGTCTGTCTCGGCCTGGAGGCGGCCGTCTACGCCTACGGCGGGACCGTCGGCCGTGCGCCGGAGCCGATTCACGGGAAGGCCTTCCCCATCGACCACGACGGCGAGGGGGTCTTCGCCGGGCTGGAGCAGGGGCTACAGGGCGGGCGGTATCACTCGCTGATAGCCACCGAGGTCCCCGACGAGTTCGAGGTAACGGCCACGACGACGACCGAGGAGGGGACCGAGCTCGTGATGGGCGTGCGCCACCGCGACTACCCCATCGAAGCTGTCCAGTTCCACCCCGAATCAGTGCTCACGGCGGTCGGGCACGACGTCATCGAGAACTTCCTCGCGGACCTCTAGAGGACGCCGAAGCCGAGCAGGCTCAGCAGCCACAGCACCGCGACGGCGATGATGGCGATGATGACGAGCCGCCACGCGACTTTCATCACCAGGCGACCGACGAGCAGGACGACCGCGAGCAGGACGAGACCGATGAGTACCGCCGGAACGGTGCCGATCCCACCGAGTTGTAACAGGCCGAGCATACTCCCCATGACACGAACCGGACACAAATACTTCGTGGCTCGCTCGGCGGCCGTGCAACCAACCTGATTCGCCACGCGGCGCGCACCGCAAGACGGCGCCGGTCCGCACAACAAACCGCAAGACGGCGTCGCGTCTGACGGCGCCGCGGCTGGCAACATTTGCCGAAACTCGGCCGCGAATCTCCACCCGAAACCCCCGCTAGTTTCCACTGGATTTCCGGGCTCTATCCGGCGGTTTTCCTCCCCGGAGCTCCACTTTCACTGCGGTCTGCTCACCATTATTAGCTAACCTACGTTGCTAGTGGTTACACGCGGCTCTGCCGGACGGGTCGCCGCGTACGACTCACGCGGGGCGTTGTAGATTACACCCACACCGACACACCGGTATATCGCTACAGCGACCCGTATCACACTGACCGTAGTCGCGACTCTCCGCCGACTGCGGCCGCCACCGAGCGCAGAAAAACAACCATTATACGATACCGATGAATACGTATTCGCCGTCAGAAATGACCGGAACATGGAACACGCCAGAACGGGGTATAGCCCGACAGCGCCACGCTGTCGCCGGAGGACAGACGCATGAGTAAGGGCGAACTCGGCGCCGACGACCTCACGCTTCCCATCAAGCGAACCGAGGGGGACACGCTCGAAGACCGGCTGACAGGAAACGCCTACAACAACATCCTGCCCGCCCGGTACCTTCGCAAGGACTCGAACGGGGACCTCGTCGAGGAGCCCGAGGACCTCTTCGAACGGGTCGCGAAGAACGTCGCCCTCGCCGAGGCCGTCTTCGAGGCGGACAAGCAGGACCTCGAAATCACGGTCACGCCCGACCAGGTCAAACCCGACCACCCGCGCCGGGACGAGCTCGCGGCCGAGGTCTTCGGTAAGGGGACCACCGTCGACGACGACGCCGAGACGACTCTCTCTGTCTACAACGTCAACAAGTTCGCCTACGACACCGTCGTCCCGGAGCTGCCCGACTCGGTCCGGGACCACGTCGAGACGACGGCCGACACGTTCCAGACGCAGATGGAGCACCTCTCGTTCATGCCGAACTCGCCGACGCTGATGAACGCCGGCGACGAGCTCCAGCAGCTCTCTGCGTGTTTCGTCGACTCGCCGGCCGACGACATCGACGACATCCACCAGACGGCCAAGGAAGCCGCCCAGGTGTTCCAGTCCGGCGGCGGGATGGGCTACGCGTTCTGGAAGCTGCGCCCCTACGGCGACCCCGTCGGCTCGACCGGCGGCATCGCCTCCGGTCCCATCACGTTCATGCGGACCTACGACCAGATGTGCGAGACCATCGCTCAGGGCGGCGCCCGACGGGGCGCCCAGATGGGCGTCATGCGCGTCTCCCACCCGGACGTCATCCAGTTCATCCACGCCAAGAACAAGGACGTCTCCCTGGCCGAGACGCTGCGCCTGAACGACCCCGACGACTTCACGCACAACTCCTTCGCCGAAGCCCTCGAAGAGGCCCGCGACCTCATCGACGACGACGGGAAGGTCCCGAAACACCTCCGCAACGCCGTCGAGGGCCACCTCTCGAATTTCAACATCTCTGTCGGTATCACCGACGACTTCATGGAGGCCTACAAGAACGGCGAGGAGTTCACCTTCACCAACCCGCGCACGGAGGAGCCCCACATCGCCACCGCCGAGACCAAGGAGCTGTACGACATGTTCGACCTCGGCGAGTACGTCGAGGTCGGCGAAGTGCTCTCGATTCCGGCGGAGAAGCTGTTCGAGCGTATCGTCCAGGGCGCCCACGAGAACGGCGAACCGGGCGTCATCTACCTCGAACGCGTCAACAAGCAACACTCCTTCGACGTCGAGGAACACCCCGAGCACCAGATTCTCGCCACGAACCCCTGCGGCGAGCAGCCCCTGGAGGAGTACGAGGCCTGTAACCTCGGCCACATCAACCTCTCGACGCTCGCGTCGCTCGACGCCCCAGACTACCGCGTCTGGGCCGACGAGCACGGCGACGCGTACGACTCCCGGGAAGCGGCCATCTCGGCGTTCCTCGACGAGGCGCTCGACATGGACGAACTCGACGACCGCATCGAGACCGGGACGCGCTTCCTCGAGAACGTCGTCACGATGTCCGACTTCCCGGTCGAGAAAATCGAGCAGAAGGTTCGCGAGATGCGGAAGATCGGCCTGGGCATCATGGGGCTGGCCCAGCTGTACATCCAGCTCGGCGTCGAGTACGGCTCCCCCGAGGCCAACGAGATCGCCCGCCAGGTGATGCGCCACATCAACCACGGCTCCAAGCAGGCCAGCCACGAACTGGCCGAGGACCGTGGGACCTTCGAGGAGTGGGACAACTCCAAGTACGCCGACCCCACCGAGTACGCCGAGTGGTTCGAGAAACAGACCGGCGAGGACGCCGAGGACTGGGCCGACGGCTACCCCATCCGGAACCACAACACGACGACCATCGCGCCCACCGGCACCACGTCGATGATCGGCAACACCACCGGCGGGTGTGAGCCCATCTACAACGTCGCCTACTACAAGAACGTCTCCGACGACGTCCAGGGCGACGAGATGCTCGTCGAGTTCGACGACTACTTCCTCCGCGCGCTGGAGGAGAACGGCATCGACGTCGAGGCCGTCAAGGAGGAGGCCCAAGAGCAGATGGCCAACAACGAGTTCGACGGCGTCGACGGGCTGACGACGGTGCCCGACGCGCTGGGTGAGCTGTTCGTCACCACCGGCGACCTCTCGGCGCGGGACCACGCCGGCATCCAGGTCGCCTGCCAGGAGGGCGTCGACTCCGCCATCTCGAAGACGGTCAACGCCCCCAACGACTCGACCATCGAGGACGCCGCCGAGGTGTTCCAGTACATCTACGACCACGGCGGCAAGGGCGTCACCTACTACCGCGACGGCACCCGCAGCAAGCAGGTGCTGACCACGCGGGCCCAGAACACCGAGTTCTCCGACATGGACACCGAGGAACTGGTCGCCCAGCTCGAGGAGATGTTCGGCGACATCGAGGGCTTCCTCGAGGACGACGCGGTCCAGGCCGCCCTCGACGAGTCCGTCCAGGGGATGCTGTCGGCCGCCGACGGCGAGGAGAGCGAGTTCGCCCGCAAGCGCTCCCGCCCCGACGTGCTCCACGGCGTCACCCAGCGCATCGACACCGGCTACGGGAAGCTGTACGTCAACATCAACGAGGACCCCGAGGCCGAGCGACCGTTCGAGCTCTTTGCCAACATCGGGAACTCCGGCGGCTTCACCGCCTCCTTCACCGAGGCGCTGGCAAAGACCATCTCGACGGCGCTGCGCTCGGGCGTCGACCCCGAGGAGATAGCCGACGAGCTACAGGGCATCCGGTCGCCGAAGGTCGCCTGGGACAAGGGCGAGCAGATTCAGTCCATCCCGGACGCCATCGGCACGGCCCTGCGGCGCTACCTCGACGGCGACGTCGACAAGGCCTACCCGCAGCAGGTCACGCTTGAGGAGACCGCCGGGGAAGATGAGCGGAAGGCCAGCAGCCGCCAGACCGACGGCGGCCCGCAGGCAGGCGACGCTAACGTACAGACGGACGCGGGCCCGCAGGCCGACGCCGGGCAGGACGCCCAGCAGGACCTCATCGACGCCGGCGAGAGCCCGGAGTGTCCCGAGTGTGGCTCGATGTCGCTGTACTACTCGGAGGGGTGCAAGACCTGCGAGTCCTGTGGCTGGTCCGAGTGCTGACGTAGCCACCGCCGCGGCCAACTGGAGCGTGTGACACCGGAGCCGTACTTCGCCGCCGCCCGCTTTTCTATTCCATTTCGACGACTTCGTAGACGCCGTCGACAGTCGTGAACTCGACCGTCGCCTCGATTTCGCTCCCCTCCTCGGCGCCCTCGTCAGCGACGAGCGTCACCGGCGTGATGGGGTCGCGCTTGAAGAAGGCGACCACCCGCTCGATAACCGACGGTTTGCCGCCCTCCCGGCAGACGAGGAGGTAGCGGGACTCGGCCAGTTCGGCGACGGTCCCGTCGAGTTCGTAGTCCCCGTGTTCGTCGGGCCCGACGACGTGGATGACCTCCCCCGTTATCTCTCTGGGCATACTCGCTGCTCGTGGCCGAGGCGGATGGGTGTTTCTGGTCGGGGGCGCCGTCGTCGCGCACGGGCCGACTGCGGCCGCGACTACGACTGGAACTCCTTGGACACCCACCCGGACGGCCCGGTCGGCGGCGGGTTGGTCTCCTCGCTCGTCTGGACGTTGCCGTCGCGGTCGACCATCCGGACGACCGCCGTGTGTGCGGAGCCGGGCGTGTCGTAGCTGTATTTCCACTGTCGCCAGGCGTCCTCGGCGGGGCCGTCGCCCTCGGCGGCGGGGAGGGGGGCAGAGAGGGTCGCCTCGGACCACGAGGCGCCGCCGTCGGTCGAGACCTCGACCGCCGAGACGCCGCGGAGGCCGGCGTAGGCGTGGCCGGCCAGCTGGCGTCGGCCGTCATCGAGCACGGCGTCGTGTTTGAGCGTGGCCGTGGGTTTGACCGGGCCGGTCCCCTCCCAGCCGCGCTGCTCCCAGTAGCCGTCGACCTCGCGGTTCAACAGCTCGATTTCGGTGAGCCACTTCGTGTTGACCTCGCCCCAGTGACCCGGAATCACGGCGCGGACGGGGTAGCCGTGGCCGCGGGGGAGCTCGTTGCCGTTCATCCCGTAGACGGCGAGGCCCCGGTTGAACGCCTCCAGGGGGAACTCCACCTCGTAGCCGTCCTCGGCCCTAAGGAGGACACAGTCACAGTCGCTCTGTGGTCCGGCCGCTTCGACCAGTCGCCGGAGCGGGACGCCGGTCCAGAGCGCGGTGTCTATCTTGTTGCCGTTGAGTCGGTCCCCGACACAGCGAAGCGTCGAGAACTGGTTGACGGCCGCCATCTCCGTGAGCTCGTCGTAGCCGACGGTCACCTCCGACTCGACGGCGCCCGTTATCGAGAGCGCGTAGTCGCCGGTGTCGGGCTTCGGGTCGATGGAGTTGATGTCGACCTCGTAGAAGTTCTCGCTCACCAGCGGCTCGATGCCGTCGATGTCGAAGGAGTCGCGCTCGGCGATGTCCAGCTTCGTCCGGATGTCCTCGTTGTCCACGCCCGCCCCGTCGAGCGGCGGGGCCGCCTCCTCCGTCGACGACTGGCGCCGACCGACGCCGGCACCGACCGCGGTGGCGCCAAGCGCCACGCCGACCGTCGAGAGCGCGCGGCGACGCTTCGAGGATATCGGCTCCGCGGCCCCCCGGTAGGCGTCGAGCGCCTGTGCGAGCCCGACCACGGCGACCGCGGGGACGACCGGTCCCAGCGCCGGGAGGAGCGTCCGCGTGAGCCCGGCAGTGACGAGCCACGTGACCGCCGCCGTCCCGACTGTCGGAAGCAAGCGGTTGTGTGCCGCCCGACCGACGAGCACGGCCGCGGTGATTCCCGCGGCAAACAGCAACCACGTCAGTACGACGGCCGCGGCCAGGTTCAGCTGCTGGCCGAGGCTGCCGAGATACGTTATCGCCAGGGTGACTATCTCGCCCGGCATCGTCCGCGAGAGCGTTCGCTCGACCGGCGAGGCGACGAACGTCGGCGCGTAGCCGGTCGCGGCGTAGGAGCCGGCGACGCCGGCGGCCCCGGCGGCGAGACCGACCAGCAGCCGCCCGCCCCGGCTGTCGAGCAGCGCGTCGTTCACGCTCACTCGTAGGGGGCCCCGCTGAAAAGCTGTTTTTCCAACACTGTTCCAATTTCGTCCCAAAGAGCGATATAGGGACGGCCCGTTCGCGGTGGTATGAGCGACGACGCCGGCCGGCCCTGCCCGCGCTGTGACCGGTCGATGTACCACCGACACTGCAAGTACGTCTGTCCGGAGCACGGCGTCGTCTACGACTGCGCCGACACGTTCTACTGAGGCTGGTAGCTGGCCTCGTCCCGATGTTCGCGGCGCCGACGCCGGCAGTTCCGGACAGCCGCCCGTGGCGTGGCAGTCGGCCGAACCTGTCTGTTAACGGATTTATAGGGCTGGGACCGTAGTATTGGGCAATGAATAGCGACGGCGACATCCGCGTGCTCCACGTCGACGACGAGCCGGAGTTCGCGGAGGTCGCCGCACTGCATCTCGAACGGGCCGACGACGGCCTGGACGTGGTCACCGAGTCCTCGGCCCGTGACGGGCTGGCGCGGCTCCGGACGACACCGGTAGACTGTGTCGTCAGCGACCACGATATGGCCGGGATGAACGGACTGGAGTTTCTGCGGGCCGTCCGCGAGGAGTTCGAGGCGCTGCCCTTCATCCTCTTTACCGGGAAGGGCAACGAAGAGATAGCGAGCGACGCAATCAGCGCCGGGGTCACGGAGTACCTCCAGAAGGACGTCGGCACCGACCAGTACACGGTCCTGGCCAACCGCATCAGGCGCGCTGTCGGCGAGACCCGGGCCAAGTCGGCGCTACAGGAGTCCGAGCGCCAGCTCTCGACGCTCATCTCGAACCTCCCGGGGATGGTGTACCAGGCGCGCAACGAGCCCGGCTGGCCGATGGCGTTCGTCAGCGACGGGGCCGAGGACCTGGTCGGCTACAGCGCCGAGGCCATCGAGTCCGGGGAGGTGGTGTGGGGGTCGCTCATCGACGACGAGGACGCCGACCGCATCGACCCGCAGGTCCAGCGGAGCATCAGTGACGGCGAACCGTTCGAGGTGACCTACCGGGTCACGACGGCGGACGGCGAGCGGCGCTGGCTCTGGGAACGGGGGCGGGTCGTCGGGCACGACGGCGACGTCGAACTACTGGAGGGGTTCGTCACCGACATCACCGCCCGCAAGGAGCACGAACGGGAGCTGAAACGGGAGCGGGAGTTCACCGAAACTCTCGTCGACACGCTGGACGACCTGTTCTACGTCATCAGCCCGAACGGCAAAGTACTGCGCTGGAACGACACCGCCAGTGAGGTACTGGGATACAGCGACGAGGAACTCTCGACGCTGACGGCGTACGACCTCGTCCCCGAGACGTTCCACGACCGGCTCGACGCGGCTATCGAGCAGTCCGTCCGGACGGGCCAGGCCTCCTTCGAGGCCCCGCTCGTTACGAGCGACGGCGACCTGATACGCCACGAGTTCCGCGGGTCGCTCATCGAGGACGGGAGCGACGCTCCGCTCGGCGTCGCCGGTATCGCCCGCGATATCACCGACCGGAAGCAGCGCGACCGGGAGCTGGGCCGGTACGAGACCATCGTGGAGGCGGTCGGCGACCCGGTGTACGCCCTCGACGAGGACGGCGTGTTCACCTTCGTCAACGAGGCCATCGAGCCGATGACCGGCTACACGACCGACGAGCTCGTCGGCGAGCACATCGGGAGTATCATGACCGACGAGGACCTCGCCCGGGGCAACCAGCTTATCCGGGACCTGCTCGCCGACCCCGAGACCGACAGCGGCACCCTGGAGATGGACGTGGTGACGAAGTGGGGCGAGCGAATCCCCTCGGAGAACAACCTCGCGCTCCTGCCGTCCGACGACGGCTGTTTCACCGGCACCGCCGGTATCATCCGGGACATCCAAGAGCGAAAGGCCCGCGAGGAGCGCCTCTCGGAGTTCGCCTCCGTCGTCAGCCACGACCTCCGGAACCCGCTCAACGTCGTTCAGGGGCGTATCTCGCTGGCCCGGGAGAGCGGCGACGTGGGCCACCTCGACGCCGCGGCCGGGGCCGCCGACCGGATGGAGAAGCTCATCGAGGACCTGCTCACGCTCGCTCGGCAGGGCGACGCCGTCGGGACCGTCGAGCGGATAGATATCGCGACGGCCGCCGAGGAGGCGTGGGACAGCGTCGACACCGTTGGGGCGACGCTCGAACTGGCCGGCACAGCGACCGTCGACGCGGACCCCGACCGGTTGCGGGAGCTCCTCGAGAACCTCTTTCGAAACGCCGTCGAACACGGCGGCTACCGGCAGAGCCCGACCTACGAGACGATATCCCGCCGCCCGCTCGACCAGTCGGCGCTCCGGGAACTGACGGTGACCGTCGGGACGATACCCGAAGACGGCGACGCCATCACCGGGTTCTACGTCGCCGACGACGGCCCCGGCATCCCGGCCGAAGACTGTGAGAAAGTGTTCGAGCGGGGCTTCACCACGTCCACGGGCGGCACCGGCTTCGGGCTCGCAATCGTCGAGGACATCGCGACGGCCCACGGCTGGTCGGTGCGGGCGACAGAGAGCGACGCCGGCGGCGCTCGCTTCGAGTTCACGACGAGTCGGGCCGACCGCTGAAGTGCCGGTACGTGGGGCCGGCAAGCACCAGTATCGCCAGGGCGCCCAGCAGCACGAGCAGCTGCGGGAGCGCCTCGATAGAGAGCCCCTGCAGCGTCAGCGAGCGCATCGACGCGCCGGCGATGACCTCGACGACGACCCACGGTATCTCGCCGACGAAGGTGCCGACGACGAACGCGCGGGTCGAGACGCCCGCAAAGCCCGCGCCGTAGGAGACGGGGTCCGCGGGCACGGGCGAGAGCCGGGCCGCGAGGACGCCCCGCGTCTCGCCGGTCACCTCGATGATACGCCGGCCGGACTCGCCCAGCCAGCCGAACATCCCGCCCTGCTTGCCGGCCCGCTCGGCGAAGCGATAGGGGATGAGACAGGTCACCAGCGCGCCCATCAGCGCGACCGGAATCCCGTAGCCGATACCGAGCACGAAGCCGACGAAGGCCGACAGCGGCATCGTCGGCCACGCGAAGAAGGGACGGACGAGATACAGCGCGACGATGACGCCCGCGAGATACACCGGGTGGTCGGCCAGGTGCATGGCCTCCCGGATGAGCCGCGCCGGGGAGAAAAAGACCGCGACGGCGGCCACCACGGCGACGAGGACGGCCGAGCCCAACAGCTGCCGCTTCGCGAGACGGTCCATCTACCACGTGTGAGCGGGTCGGGTCGGCAAACCTCTTGTGGTCGCCCGCGGCGCGAATCCGTATAAAATGGCGGGGGTGTCAGTTACGCGTCGTCGTCGCCACGGCGCCCCGGTCTTCCGACCGGAGGGTGATACCGCGGGAGCGCAGCTCCGACGCGAGTTCGCTCTCGTCGACCCCTGCTCGTGCCGCTATCCGGGAGAGGCCCAGCTCCGTGGTTCGGTACGTCTCGACCGACTCGCCGAGTGGCGTGTATGTCATAGCAACTGAAGGAAATCGCTCTACTGTTGTAAATCTTGTCCGGAAATTGATGTGTATGTCACGATTGTGCCGGAAAATCAACCGATTATCGGCATATATAGCGCTACAGATGGACAACCGTCATACTCAGTTACTCGCCAGCTACGAGCTATCGGTAGCGACTGTGACCAGTACGCCGGTCGATGGCGTCGGTAAGGATTAATCCGGTCGCCCGCGTCGTGACGGGTGTGCCCGACGACGAGCGCGACCCCGTGGCACTCGGGGTCGAACTGCTTGCCCATCTGGAACACGAGTCGCTGTCGGTCGCCGAGGCGATGGACCGAATCGAAGCGGTGACCACGAACCCCGGCGTCCAGCGCGAGATTCTCGACACCGCCGCGATGCGCGGGGTCATCGACCGCGAAGACGGGCTCGTTCGACCGACCTCGGGGGGTACCTACGTCAGCTTCGAGTCCGACGTGACGGTCCGGGAGGGCGAGTTCTCCTGTGAGCGCTGTGGGGCCGCCATCACCACCGGCCACTTCGTCCAGCTCGACGGCGGCGAACTCGGCCCCTTCGGCTCGACGTGTATCCGGAAGGTACTCGGGCGGGAGTAGCGGGGCGTGACCGTCGGACACGCCCGGAAGCGACCCGTGACCGCAGCAGACCCGGGCCCGGCGTCACCGGAACGCAGTGGGGGCGACACTCCCGACGGCGCCGGAACGACCGCCTCAACGACCCTGGCGTAGCTCCTCGATGAGCGCCTGAATCGTCTCGTCCTGTGCCGCGATGCGTTCGTTCTGTCGCTCGACGGCCGCGGTGAGTTCCGCGACCTGCTGTTCGAGCGCGGCGATATCGCCCTGCCCATCGCCGCTGTCGGTCGACGGGGTGTCGGGCTGGCGACCGGCGTCAGCCGATTCTACCGTCTCCGTCTCCTCGCCGTCGTCGCTCACCAGCGGGTCGATACCGGTCTCCAGGTCCAGCTCCGAGCTGTCGCCGTCGGCCTCGTCCCCGTCGTCGCCGGCCACCTTCGCGTTGAGGTCGGCCAGCGACGACACCTCGTGGAAGGCAAACAGCGCCTCCTGGAGCGTCTTGCGGACCGCGGGCGCCTGGTCGCTGGGCGCCTTGATTCGCTCCGGTCGGTCGTTGACGGCGAGGACGATGGCCGTCGCGACCGACCCCTTCTCGAACTCCAGCCCGGTGACGGCGTCGAACGGGTATGTCTCGAAGTCGCTGTCCCAGGTGACACTGCCCAGGTGTTTCAGCAGGCGCTCCTCGGTGATAACGAGCGTGAGCTCGCTGAAGCGGAAGACGCCGGTGACGCGCTCCTCGGCGCCGATAGCGTCAGAGACCCGCAGTGCCCCCTCGATGAGGCGTTCGAGGACGGCGTCGGCACGGTTCCCCGGGACACCGAAGTCCCGCTTTTCGTCGGTGTAGACGAGCGTGAACTTCGTCTTCCGACGGCCGGTCGAGATAGTCAGCCGCTCGAAGTCGTAGGGGTAGGACTCGACTTTCTCGTCGCTCAGTAGGCCCTCGCCGCGGTAGACGAGCGTTCTGGTCGGTGTGAAACAGACCGCGTCCTCGTCGCCGAGCGTGACGCCGGCCTGAATCTCCTCGTCTCCGAGTTCCTGTTTGACGAGGTCTGGTATATCCATGGAGGGGGATACCAGCGTGGTGGCTTAAATCCCCCGACCGTGTGAGGACGACACAGCCTCCGGGGAGATGAGAACCTTCAATACGGCGAGTGGCAAATCACCGAGTGCGCCCGGGTGGCTTAGCTGGACATAGCGCCGCACTCATAGGGTCACACGACTCATGCGGTACCACACCGGCATGACCCGTGGGGTGCTCGTCACACCCCGGACCTGGGTTATGCGGAGATCGAGGGTTCGGAGCCCTCCCCGGGCATTCTCAAACCGTCGCGAACGTCCGTGAGCGGTAGCCCTGTGAATGCGCTGCGGTGGGCGGCGCAGGGATTCACGCGAACGCCGGCGAGCGTGAAGCAGGCCAAACGGAGTCTGGCCGTGGTTCGAAGCCCCACGAATCACCGCTGGAAGAGATACGTCGCCCCCGTCCTTGCGGCGCTTCCGCCCCGTTCGTCGACGGCACAGACGAACGCTGTGTCGCCGTCGAGCGCGACGTCGTACCCGAACTTGTCGTAAGGGTCGCCGTCGTCGGCGGTAAGCTTCACCAGCTGGTCCCACTCCTGACCGTCGCGGGTGAAGATGTACGCCGCGCCGCGGGCGTCGTTGCCCACCCCGTCG
This sequence comes from Haloarcula laminariae, assembly GCF_025457605.1. Taxonomy (NCBI): domain Archaea; kingdom Methanobacteriati; phylum Methanobacteriota; class Halobacteria; order Halobacteriales; family Haloarculaceae; genus Haloarcula; species Haloarcula laminariae. The sequence goes on from NZ_JAMZFY010000002.1 coordinate 936,189, forward strand.
AAGATATCGGCGCCGACGATGAGGCGGTCGCCGTCGAGCGAGACCGAATAGCCGAACCAGTCCCGGGTGTCCCAGTCGTCGGGGGTGAGCTTCGCCTGCTGCGTCCAGTCTGCCCCGTCCCGGGTGTAGACCCAGGCGGCCCCGGCGTCGGCTCCGGCGACGTCCTCCTTGTGTGCGTCGTGGCTCGCCACGACCGCCGTGTCGCCGTCTATCGCCACCGACTGGCCCTGTCGGTCCTCGTCGATGACGTCCTCGCTCCGGAGGAACGCCTGCTGGGTCCACCCACCGCCGGAGCGGCTGAAGACGAGCGCGCCGCCGACCGAGGCGTAGCCGAAGTCGTAGTAGATGGTGTAGGGGGCGCCGGCGACGATGGTGTCCCCGTCGACCGCCACGTCGTAGCCCAGCCCCTCGGCCTCGTCGTTCACGTCGGTGCGGGTCTCTTCGAGCGTCGTCTCCCGGGTCCACGTCCCGTCGGACCGCGTGAAGACGTGGACCGTCCCTTCGCTGTCCCCGCCGGTACCGTCGTCTTCGGGCGCGCCCACGGCGATGGTGTCGCCGTCGATGTCGAACGCGCTGGCGAACCCGTCGTCGGGGGCGAGGTCGTCGGGCGCGAGCGTCGCCTGTCTCTCCCAGCGCCCGTCCGAACGCGTAAAGACACTGACGGCGTCGTTCTGTTCGGTCGTGCCGGGCGCGTCGACGAGTATCGTCTCCCCGCTGACGGCCACGTCGTTTCCGGTTATCTCCGTTTCGTCACCGAGTTTCGCCTCCGTGACCCAACCGTAGTCGGTGAGCGTGAGGACGTACGCGGCCGCCTCGCCGTCGGCGCCGATAACCGCCGTGTCGCCGTCGATTGCGGTGGACACACCGAAGCCGGCGTCTAGCCCGCCCCTGACCAGTTTTTCCACCTGCATCCACTGTTCTCCGGGTGACAGCCGCTCCAGTGAGACGCGCACGAGGTCCATCGGCGAGCCGAGCGCCGCGCCGTCGCTGTCGACCGCCGTGACGTCCTCGAAGTCGGCGCCCAGCGACTCGGTACTCTCACTCCCGGTAACCCGATAGACGCCGCCGGTCGCCAGCGTCGTGTCGGACCCGACGAACAGCCAGCTACCACAGGGCTGCCCCCAGGGACCGTGGCCGCTGGGCCCGCCGGCGAGGTCGACGTCTTCCGAAGCCGTGACAGTGTAGGCCCCGAAGCGCTCGGTCTCGCCCGCGGTCGCCGACGGGCCCGGGACCTCGACGGCGACGCCGGCCTCACCGTCGCTATCTTCGGCAACCCGCGCCACGTAGAAGGTGTCACCCCACCCCTCGACGTTCGGGACGCAGGCCACGTCGTCGGACCCCGTCAGTTTGCGGTACGACGAGTGGCTGATGTAGCCGTCCACTTCCTCGCTGTCGCCGTCGGTTCGCGCGCTGACGCCCCCGCCGGACATCGCGGCTGCCACCAGTCCCCCACCGACGACCGCGCCGCTGCGAAGAACGCCACGCCGGTTCATCAGTCTCTCTCCGGTCTCTTCTGTCATCTGTCTGGCCTCGCTACGACCCGGCATCGATTAGTTACGGACAATGTACATACCAGTTCGACGGGAGTAGTCAGTGATACACCACAGGTAGATACGCCCTACCGTCGGCTCCGGGGCAGTTGTGGCCCAACTCCCTACGACCAGACCCCGCCGCCGGGGGACCAGGCCGGTCCGCTCGGCTCCGGGTCCCCTCTTTTCCCGGCCGGTGTCGCTACAGTTCGGTCGCGGCGCTGACGTGCATCCCGACGAAGGCCCAGTCCCCGTCGCGGCGTTCCAGGACGCCGCTCCAGCGGCTGTCGAACTCGTGGCGCTCGCCCCCGTCGGTCCAGGCCATCGCCACGTCGTCGCTGAACCACGCGACCGAGTCACGCTGGGTGACGCGCAGGTCGCGGCTGTCGACGGACCAGTCGCTCGTCGAGGCGGTCTGGTCGCGCAGTCCCGCCCGGACGCGGTCGGAGCCGACCAGCCGCTCGCTGATGCCGACCTTCACGATGGCGTCGTCCCCGGGACGGTCGTCGGCGAAGAAGGTATCGAGCGGTGCCCCGTGGCGCAGCGAGTCGTAGTACTCGTGGATGGTGGCTCGCGCGTCCATACCGGGAGATTCGCCCGGAGGAACTTATACTGCCGGCCGTCCGGCACTCCCGTCCCCCTCGCCGTGGGGCGAACGGATTTCAGGGCCCCGGTCCAATCAGGGCGTATGCGCGCTGCAATCTACAACGGCCCCGGCGACATCGCAATCGAGGAGGTCCCGAAGCCGACTCTCGACTCCCCCACCGACGCCATCGTCCGGGTCACACACACGGCCATCTGTGGCTCGGACCTGTGGTTCTACCGCGGCGAGAGCGACCGCGAGGAGGGGTCCCGCGTCGGCCACGAACCGATGGGCATCGTCGAGGCGGTCGGCGAGGACGTCACCTCGGTCGAGCCCGGCGACCGCGTCTTCGCCCCCTTCGTCATCAGCTGTGGCCACTGCGAGTTCTGCCGGAAGGGGCTGCACACCTCCTGTGTCAACGGCGACTCCTGGGGCGGCGAGAACGGCGGCTGCCAGGGCGAGTACATCCGGGCGACACAGGCCGACGGGACGCTCGTCAGAGTGCCCGACCGGCACGCCGACGACGAGGAGACGCTCAGGTCGATTCTGCCCCTGACCGACGTGCTGGGGACGGGCCACCACGCCGCTGTCAGTGCGGGCGTCGGCGAGGGCGACACCTGTATCGTCGTCGGTGACGGCGCGGTCGGGCTGTGTGGCGTGCTCGCGGCCCGGCGGCTGGGCGCCGAGCGCATCATCGCGATGGGCCACCACGAGGACCGACTGGAAATAGCCGAGCAGTTCGGCGCGACCGAGACCGTCGCCGCCCGCGGCGAGGAAGCGGTCGAGCGCGCGACGGAACTCACCCACGGCGGGGCGAACCACGTCATAGAGTGCGTGGGCGCCGCGTCGGCGATGGACACCGCCATCGACGTCTGTCGTCCCGGCGGCACCGTCGGCTACGTCGGCGTCCCCCACGGGGTCGACGAGTCGGGTATCGACGTCTTCGGACTCTTCCGGCAGAACCGCACGCTCCGGGGCGGCGTCGCACCGGTTCGGGCCTACGCGGAGGAACTGCTCGCCGACGTGTTGCAAGGGACGCTGGACCCGTCACCGATATTCACCAAGACCGTCGACCTCGACGGCGTTCCGGAGGGGTACCAGGCGATGGACGAACGGGAAGCGATCAAAGTCCTCGTGACGCTCTGAGCTCGGTGACACGGCCGGACGGGCAGATACCGCTTCCTCACGAGAAACCCTCTCCGAGACTGGCTGTCGTCGCCGGTGCGGCAGACAGAGCGACGCGGACGCCGAGACGCTTCGCGACCGGTGTTATCCGCCCGGGAAGTCCCTGAACGCCGACTCGAAATCGTCGAGTTCGTCGACGGCGGAGTCGGCCCGCTCCCGGAGGGCCTCGACCCGCTCGCTCACCTCGCGGTACTCCTCGTGTGCGTCGAGTTCGACCGGGTTCTTCTCGGATTCGAGCGTGGCTTTCTTCGAGGCCATCGCGAAGTACTCCTGGAGGTGTTCGTCGTAGGTGTCCCGGGTCCGCATCGCCTCGACCGTCTCTAGCAAATCGTTCCGGTCTACCGGTTTCGTCAGGTAGTCGTCGAAGGGCATCTCGACGATGTCGAAGCCCGGGTCGACCGCTGTGACCATAACCACGCGGCAGTCGACTCCCCGCGCCTCGATTTCGTCGAGTACTTCGTCGCCGGACATCGCCGGCATCTGACGGTCCAGAAACACGACATCGACGCCGTCGACGCGGTCCAGTGCCTCCTGCCCGCCGTTGGCACTCCGCACGTCGTGGTCCGTCCCGAGCCAGGTCGCGTACAGCTCGGCGACGTCCCGCTCGTCGTCGACGACGAGAACGGTCGTTTCCTCTGTTGCTGTTGTTTGCACCGTTTACCTCCTCTCGGTCACCGCGGACACGTTTCGGAGTGTTTCCCAGCCACCATGATAAACCCACGCACGAGATTATCAGCGCTGATTGCTCAGGTCACCGCGTTTCGACCGACAGTCGTTCCGTCTTTGTATCGTGCGTCCCTGGGTTTCGGTGATGACTACCGACCCGTCGGTGCTTCGCTCGCTCGCTGTCAGCGCGGAGGACCTGCTCGCGGCGATGGAGGCCGACGCTCGCGGGGGTCCCCGGACCGTGCTTCGCGTTACCCCGCCGTTCAGCGGCCGGATGCGTGCCCGCCTGCACGTCGTCCGGACGGCAGACGACGAGGGGACAATCAACGTCCCGCCGCGGGCGTTTCTCGACGACGACGCGCCGCCCTACCCGACACCGGACGAGACGGCCGACGAACTCCGCTCGCGGGCGGACCTCGACTACTCGGTCGACCGCCACCGCGAGTACCACGAGGAGCGGGTCGACGACTGGCGGTCGGCGCTGCTCGACCACGTCGCCGAGTCGGTCACCCTCCCCGATGTCGACGGCGAGATAGACGTCTCGCTGCTGGGTCCATAGTCTCCGGAGACGACCCCAGTGCTACGTAGTTTTGCCCGTACACGCGTGACGGGGCCAGGAAGACGGATAAAAGCTCTCGGCGCCTCTGAAGCGGTTGTAAAACGTTCGCAAGGCGTCTTCTAGGGCCGTGAAACGGGGTGAAACATACCGAAACCTCTCGCGGTTATAAGATGATGACCTCTGTACGTAGTGACAAGTAACACAATGCCAAGTTCGTCAGTCAACGAACTGTTCGCCACCGTCGACGACGCGGTCCCCAGTGTCGGGCGGTCGATCGTGACCCCCATCCGCGGGGTCGCGTTCTGGACGGCAGTCGCCCTCCCGTTCCTCTACCTGCCGCTGCTCGCGACCGGGCTGCAGTCCTCGGCCGTCCGGACAGCGTTCGGGGCGCTGTTGCTCGCCAACGCCGTGTCCCTGCTCGTCGGCCACTCCTACGCCAGAGACTAGTCGGGGACCGTCGCCGGGAGCGGTAGCGAGCCGGCGGTGTGTCGGTTTTCCCGGAATTTCGGACCACATATTTAATATCCCGCTTGTCCTACCTGTCCCATGGCCGCTTATGGCCGGCCGACGTTACGAGACCTGTTCGATGAGTCACCCACTCCGCATATCGCTCACCCGCCTCGTAGCCACCATCGGGACTTCTACATCGCTACCGACGGCTCGTTCCGACCCCACAGCGGCGGGCCGGTAAACGGCGACCGGACACCGACCGAGTCCGGCGGGCTGGGCGTCGTCATCGAGACGCTCGACGGCGAGCGCGTGGTCCGGCTCTCGGTTCCGGACAGCGCCCCCGACAACAACGTCGCGGAGTATCGCGCGCTCCACCTGGGGCTGGACGTCCTCGCCACGCGAGCGCCCGACGACGCGCGCGTGGGGCTGCTTATCGACCACGACCAGTTGGCGGAGAACGTAAACGCCGAGTCGCTCGCGACACACGGCTCGGCCTACGACCCGCCACACGGCGTCAGCGTGCCGCCGGCGACGGGGCTGCACTGGCGGGGCATCCAGGCCCGCATCAACGGCTTCGACGAGGTCAGGGCCGCACGCATCTCCGGCGACCGGAACCCCGCCCACCCGCTCGCCAACGCGCCCGACCAGTACGACCACGTCAACACCGAGGCGGACCGCTGTCTCCGGACGGAGTCCGCGAGTAGCGACGAGCGGGTCCCCCCGCCGTCGCGTGCCGACCGCGGCGAGGCGATAGACTGACGCTCCCCCGCGCCCCGTTTTCCCTCACCGTCTCTCACTCGACCGGGCAGTGTCGGTATCGATAACTCCGGCCGTAGTAGCCACTCATAAGTTATGGCATAGTTACAACGCGATTCTCTCGCGGTTCTGATAACGTTCGTTCAACGTTCCCCCAACGTCACTCAGGCAAATTTTAAGTGGGGGGGGGGGGGGATACATACACTCGAACGAGAGGTGACAGTGACATGAACACTGGACGCCAAACGCACGGCCCAGACGGACAGTCCTGGAACCGTCTCCTCCGGCCGGGGTCGGTCTCCCGGTACGACCTCGTGCTGGCCGTCATCCCGGTGGCGTTCCTGCTTACGGCCGTCGCGAGCGGGCTTCTCGGCGTGACGATGCGGACTGCCCTCGCCGTCGGGGCGCTGCTGGGTGCGGCCGTCGTCACCGACGCCCTCTTTCTGAACCCGCCCACCGGGGGCGGACGAAGAAACTGAGTCCCTTCGGCGGCGCCGACGCTACTCCTGCTGTGCGTCGACCACGGCGACGCCGGCCAGGTTGACGATGTCCTTGACCTCGTCGCCGCGCTGGAGGACGTGGACGGGTTTGTCCATCCCGACGAGCATCGGCCCGATGGCCTCCGCGCCGCCGAGCCGCTGGAGGAGCTTGTAGCCGATGTTGCCGGATTCGAGGTTCGGGAAGACGAGGACGTTCGCGGGGTCTTCGAGTTCCGAGAACTCGTAGGTCCCGGTGAGGATGTCCTCGACGACGGCGGTGTCGGCCTGCATCTCCCCGTCGACGGGGAAGTCGACGCGGTCGTCGGCCTGCAGCTGGGAGACGGCGTCGCGCGGCTTGCGGGTCCCGGCGTTGTCGACGCTGCCGAAGTTCGAGTACGAGAGCATCGCCGCCCGCGGCTCGACGTTGAACCGGCGAGCGAGCTCGGCGGTGTGGCGGGTCACCTCCGCGAGCACGTCGGCGTCCGGGTCCTGATTGACCGTCGTGTCCGCGCAGAAGATGACCTGGTTCTTGAACGTCAGCATGTAGACGCCGGCGGCGTAGTCGGCGTCCTCGGTGGTGCCGATGACCTGCAGCGGCGGGCGCAGCGCCCGCGGGTAGTGGTTGGTCAGACCGGTGAGCATCGCGTCGGCGTCCCCCATCTCGACCATCACGCTGCCCAGGTAGTTGCCGTCCCGGCACAACTCCTCGGCCTCGCGGCGGGTGACGCCCTTGCGCTTGCGAAGCTCGTAGAGCCGGTCGGCGTAGGCGTCGATGTCGGCCGTCTCGGGGTCGACGACGACCGGGTCGAACTCCAGGCCGAAGCGGCGGCGCGTGGCCTCAATCTTCTCGGCGTCACCGAGCAGGACCGGCTCGGCGATGCCCTGCTCGACGAGCTGGTAGGCCGCCCGAATCATCTTCTCGTCGTCGCCCTCGCTCAGCACCACGCGCTTGGGGTCGCTCTTTGCCTTGTTCAGGACGACCCGCATCATCTCACGGGACTTGCCCAGCCGGGCCTCCAGCTCCTCGACGTAGCTGTCGGTGTCGAGCTGGGTACGGGCCGCACCACTCTCCATCGCGGCCTGTGCGACGGCGGGCGTCACCTCGAAGAGGACCCGCGGGTCCAGCGGTTTCGGGATGATGTACTCGGGACCGAACTGCAGGGGCTGGTCGCCGTAGGCCTTGACGACGGCGTCGGGGACGTCCTTGCGTGCCAGCTCCGCCAGCGCCTCCGCCGCCGCCACCTTCATCGCCTCGTTGATTTCGGTGGCGCGCACGTCGAGGGCACCACGGAAGATGAACGGGAAGCCGAGGACGTTGTTGACCTGGTTGGGGTAGTCCGAACGGCCGGTGGCCATGATGACCGCGTCGTCGCGGGCGTGCTTGGCGGTCTCGTAGTCGATTTCGGGGTCGGGGTTGGCCATCGCGAAGATGATGGGGTCCTCGGCCATCGACTGGACCATCGTCTCGTCGACGATGCCGCCCACCGAGAGCCCGACGAAGACGTCCGCGCCGGCCATCGCGTCGGACAGGTCGCCCTCGGGTCCGTCGCGGGCGAAGGCCGCCTTGAACTCGTTGAGGTCCTCGTGGTTCGCTCGGTCCTCGGTGATGATGCCCGAGGAGTCACACATCGTGATGTTCTCCCGCTGTGCGCCGAGCGAGACGTAGAACTCCGCGGTCGCGATGGCGCTGGCCCCCGCGCCCGAGAAGACGATGTCGAGGTCGGCGAGCTCCTTGTCGGCGATGTCGGCGGCGTTGACCAGTGCCGCCCCGGAGATGATGGCGGTGCCGTGCTGGTCGTCGTGGAAGACGGGGATGTCCATGGTCTCGCGGAGCCGGCGCTCCACCTCGAAACACTCCGGGGCCGCGATGTCTTCGAGGTTGATTCCGCCGAAGGTCGGTTCCATCGCCCGGATGGCGTTGACCATCACGTCCACGTCCTCGTCGGTGTCGAGTTCGATGTCGAAGACGTCGATGTCGGCGAACCGCTTGAACAGGACGCCTTTGCCCTCCATTACGGGTTTCGAGGCCTCGGGGCCGATGTCGCCCAGCCCCAGGACCGCCGACCCGTCGGAGACGACGCCGACGAGGTTCCCCTTCGCGGTGTAGCGGAAGGTCTCCTCGATGTCCGCGGCGATCTCCTCACACGGCGCGGCCACGCCGGGCGAGTACGCGAGCGAGAGGTCCCGCTGGGTGTTTGTCGGTTTCGTCGTGGCTATCTCAATCTTGCCGGGGGGGTCCTGGCTGTGATACTCAAGCGCGTCCTCGTCGAGTCCCATAGCGAATAGCTGTCAGGCGTGCGTATAAAGGTACCCTGACTCGGGTGTGAGTTCCTGTCCTCTCGCGGCTGTACCGGGGGTCGGGCGGCGAAACCGCGGACAGTTCGAGCGTTCATCTCACGGCGCGGAGCCACGACGCCGGTCGCAGCGACCGCAAAGAGCGGGGCATAAGTACATCCAGTTCGCATCGCTAGCTATGACCACCCGTTTCCGCCAGCTGCTCACGGGGACGACGGCGCTGACCTTCCTGCTCATCCTGCTCGGTGTGTACACCGGGGCCATCGGTGCCGGTCTGACCTGTGGCGCGCGCTGGCCGCTGTGCGACGGCTGGATGGGGCTGTTCCCGGCCAACTGGGCGAGCTTCGTCGAGTGGTTCCACCGCCTCGTCGCGATGATAACCGGTTTCGCCATCATCGGCTCGGCTGTCGCCGCCTGGCGGGGCGAGTACTCGTCGCGAATCAAGTACGCCACCGCCGTCGCGACGGTGGTGCTGCCGGTCCAGATACTGCTGGGCGCGAACACGATCATCAACTTCGGCGCTCTCGCGCAGGTGCTTCACCACGCCGCCGCGCTGACTATCCTGACCGCGATGGTCGCCGCGACCGCGTGGTCGTTTGCCGCCCCCGCGACGGCCGCCGCCGATGCCGCGGCGGGGACCGACACCGACGCGACGCCGGGTTCGGACTGACCCCGTCGAGTTGGCCAACTTACTACACGCGTTAGCTGGTTCGTAACACTCATTTCGGCATACCCCGATTGACGGGTATGTTTGAGAGTGAGCTCTCGCGTCGACAGTATCTGACGACCGTCGGCGGAACCGCGGTCACGCTTTCGGTGGCCGGCTGTTCCGGCGACGACGGCGACAGCGCACAGACCATCACCGCCGGAACCGCGCCCAGCTTCCCGCCCTTCGAGATGAAACAGGACGGCGAAATCGTGGGCTTCGACGTCGACCTGCTGGAGGCCGTAGTTGAGCAGACCGACTACGAGTTCGACGGCTGGGAGGAGTACGAGTTCGACTCGCTCACGCCCGCGCTCGTCAACGAGAACATCGACGTCATCGCGGCCGGGATGACCATCAACGATGACCGCGACGAGACCATCGACTTCAGCGACCCGTACTACTCCTCGAACCAGGCCATCGTCGTCCGCACCGACGGGGACTTCTCGCCGGGTAGCCTCTCGGACCTGTCCGACCGACCCGTCGGGGCCCAGAAGGGGACCACGGGCGAGGGCGTCGTGCAGGACGAACTCGTCGGCGACGAGATTACCCAGGACCAGTACAACGCCTACGACAACTACGTCCTGGCCATCCAGGACCTCCAGAACGGCAACGTCGACGCCGTCGTCATCGACGTCCCGGTCGCCGAGACGCTCACCGCCGACCGACCTGTCGAGTCGGCGTTCGTCCACGAGACCGGCGAGAAGTTCGGCTTCGGCGTCCGCGACGGCGACGAGGCGAGACAGACGGCGCTCAACGACGGGCTCTCGACGGTCCGGGAGTCGGGCACGTACGAGGAACTGACCCAGACCTGGTTCGGCGAGTAGACCGATGATGCAGGCTGGCGACTGGGCGTTCGTCCTCGGCAATCTGAACTACCTGCTGTCCGGCGTGGTGGTCACGGTCGGACTGACAGTGGCGGCCCTCTCGCTTGGGTTCCTGCTCGGCTTCCCCGCGGGCGCCCTCGAAGTGTACGGCGGCGGGGTGTCGCGCTGGGCGGTACAGACCGCCGGCGTCGTGCTCAGGGGGACACCGATTGTCGTCATCATGCTGGTGCTCTACTTCGTCGTCTCCATCTCGGAGTCGGCGTTCGTCACCGCCACTGTCGGCCTGGGGCTCCGGAGCGCGGCGTACCAGTCCCAGCTGTTCCGGGGGGCACTCCAGAGCGTCGACGACGGGCAGGTAGAGGCGGCCCGCGCGGTCGGGATGAGCCGCTTCGAGGCCATCCGTCACGTGGCCGTCCCACAGGCGCTCCGGCGCAGCATGCCCGGGTTCCAGAACGAGTTCACCATCGTCCTGAAAGACACCAGCATCGCGTTCGCGATCGGGCTCGCGGAGCTGCTGACGCGGGGGTACGACCTGTTCACGCAGTCGGGCGGGTCGACCGCCGTCCTCGAAGTGATACTCGTCATCAGCGCTATCTACTTCGTGTTGACGTTCGCGACCAACCGCGGGCTGGACCGGCTGGCCGACTACTACGCGATTCCGACCGGAGAGGACAGATGACACTGCTACGAGTAGAGGACGTACACAAGTCCTACGGCGACGAGGAGGTACTGCGCGGCGTCAGCTTCGAGATGGACCGCGGCGACGTCGACGTGTTGATGGGGCCGAGCGGAAGCGGGAAGTCCACGATGTTGCGCTGTATCAACAGACTGGCCGAAATCGACAGCGGCGACATCTGGCTCGGCGACACGCACGTCACCGACGCGGGGACGGATGTCAACGACCTCCGACAGCGGGTCGGCATGGTGTTCCAGGATTTCAACCTCTTTGCCCATCTCACGGCCCTGGAGAACGTCACGCTCGGGCTCAAGCGCGTCCGCGGGATGGCCGAGGACGACGCCGTCGAGGCGGCCACACACCGGCTCGAACAGGTCGGGCTGGCTGACCAGGGCGGCTCCTACCCCGCCGAGCTCTCCGGGGGCCAGAAACAGCGCGTCGGCATCGCCCGCGCGCTCGCGATGGAGCCCGACCTGATGCTGTTCGACGAGCCGACCAGCGCGCTCGACCCCGAACTCGTCGGGGAGGTCGTCAGCGTGATGCGCGACCTCGCGGAGCAGGGGATGACCATGCTCGTCGTCAGCCACGAGACGGGGTTCGCTCGCTCGGCCGCCGACGACATCCACTTCCTCGACAGCGGCCGAATCGTCGAGTCCGGCCCCCCGGACCAGCTGTTCGACCGCCCGGAACACGACCGAACCGCGTCGTTCCTCAGCGGCCTCGAGTCGAACCCAGAGCGATGAGTACCGAAGACCAGACGCTCGGCGACCAGATGCGGACGACGGTCGACGTCGACCGGCCGGTCGCCCTCGCGGGACTCGCGCTGTTCTGGGGCTGGCTCGCGGTCCGGCTGGCGAACGACTACCTGCTTCCGGCCGGCGTCGCCGTCCCCCAGGACCGCTCGTTTTTCCCCGTCTCCCCGTTCGAGTCGGCGGCCGACTCGCTTTCGAGTGTGGCCGCGTCTGCCGGCGTCGTCGGCGCGCCGCTTGACGTGGCCGCCGGCCTCCTCTCGTTCGTGGCCGGCGCCATCCCCTCGCTCCCCGCCCTGGCCCGGGGGGCGTGGCTCACCGTGATTCTCACCGTCGCCGGCATCACGCTCGGCTTCCTGCTGGCGGTGCCGCTCTCGGTCGCCCGGGTGTACGGCGGCCGCCTCCTCAGGTGGCTGTCGCTCTCCTACACCGAGCTCGTCCGGGGGACGCCGCTGCTGGCCCAGCTGTTCGTGCTGTACTTCGGGCTCCCGCTGACCGGTATCCTCCGCGAGCTCCCCGGCGTCGGGACGGGCTTTGTCCCCGGGACGGCCGCCCTGGTCGCCATCCTCGGGTTCACGCTCAACAGCGCGGCCTACCAGGCCGAGTACATCCGCTCGGCGCTCGAATCGGTCGACGCCGGACAGCTCACCGCGGCCCGCTCGCTCGGCCTCACGAAGCTCGAGGGCATCCGGTTCGTCGTCCTCCCGCAGGGGCTTCGGTACGCTATCCCCTCGTGGTCGAACGAGTTCGTCTACCTCATCAAGTACTCCTCGCTGGCGGCGTTCATCACCGTCCGGGAGCTGTTCTTCCAGGCCGAGTCCATCGCCAACGACACGTTCCGGTACACGGAGCTGTACGTGCTCGCGGCGCTGTTTTACCTGGCGCTTGTCGTCTCGGCCTCAGTGTTGATGGGGGTCGTCGAGGAGCGGACGGCGATTCCGGGACTGGGCGGGACTCGGTAGTCCCGAGCTACATGAAATCCGAGAGGCCCGACTGCTGGTCGTCCTCGTCGGCGCTGTCGCTGTCGGGCGTCTCCGCCGGGTCGTCGCCCGCCGTGTCGTCCCCATCGAGCGTCGCCTGCGGGTCGTCGTCCGACGCGTCGGTGTCCGCCTCGCCATCGTCGGCCCCGTCCGCCACTGCGCCCTCGAAGGCCCCGCCCGAGTGTTCGACGGCCGCTTCCTCCCGCAGGCGCTCGGCGTCCTCGACGATGGACTGGACTTTGTTCGTCGACTCGCCCGAGCCGGTGATAAAGGAGACGTGGTCGGCCTCCAGTTCGTAGGTCGCGGCCATCGCCACCGTCAGCTCGCGGTTGGTACAGTGGTGAGTCATCGTCGCGAGGAAGGGCATTATCTCCCGGCGGGCCGTGCGCATCGAGACGCCGTCGATGGCCGCTATCTTCCGGGCGACGTAGTCCCGCGTGTTGCGCGCCCCCTTCGACCGGCCCAGCTTCGACCAGTAACTCGGCGGCCCGTAGCGGGTCCAGCCGCCCTTCTCGCCGTCGCGGGCGGCCGCCACCCCGGCGGTCATCGCGTCGCCGGCGTAGCGCCAGAAGGAGTAGTTCTGACTCGCACGCACGCGCCCGAGCCAGCGGTCGGCGTCCGAGAGCGACCGGTAGGCCCGCGCGAGTTCGGCGCCCTCGTAGTCCTTGGGCATGTTGTCCTCTATCCAGTTGATGAGGTCGTCGGGGGTCTCGTCGACGTCGTAGCTCCCCTTCAGGGCCTCCTCGGCGGTGCCCTCCTTGAGGACGACGTCGAGGTACTCGAAGATGCCCGACGACGTGTCCCGCTCGCCCGAGACGTAGTCGTCGGCCTCGATGCGGTCCCGGCCCTCCGCCGTCGTCTGGAGGTCCTTGATAGCGCCCCGCAGGTCGCCGCTGTTCTGCTCGGCGATGTCCTCGATTGCGGCGTCGGTGTACTCGATGCCCTCCTTCCGGCAGATGTCCCGCAGTACCGGCACGATAGAGCGCTTCTGGACCGCGGAGAACTCGATGTCCTGGCAGTTGTTCCGGAGGCTGTTCGACATCTCGTAGTACTCGTTGGCGATGAGTATCATCGGCTGGCCAGCCTCCTTGACCAGCGAACCGATGGCGCGGGCCCCGCCGCGGTCGGAGTTCCCGTGGATGTTGTCGGCCTCGTCCATGATGACGAGTCGACGGCCCGCCCCGCCGGCGGTGAGCGTCCCCGATTTGGCGGCCTCGCCGGCCACCTGCTCGATGATGTCTTTCGTCCGGGTGTCGCTGGCGTTCAGCTCGATGGTCGGCCAGTCCATGTCGCTGGCGAGCGCGTGGGCCGCGGAGGTCTTGCCCACCCCCGGCGTGCCGTGGAGGATGACGGCCTCGCGGTGGTCGTCCCACGTGTCGGCCCACTCCTTCAGGCTGTCGCGGGCCTTGTTGTTCCCCCGTACCTCCGAGAGCGTGCTCGGGCGGTACTTCTCGGTCCAGTCCATTGGTCCGTGGTTGGCGCGACCGTCGTTTAGGGGTTGCGGAGCAACACTCACGGGTAGGCGGCCGGAGCCGCCGGCCCGAAGACCTATCCCGGTGCCGCTCCGGGTCCAATCCGCTATGACCCTGAACAGTCGTCGCTACGGTACCGCCGCAATCGCGGGCGTCGCCGCGTTCGCGCTCTCCTACGTACTGATATACGCATTGACCATCTCGACGGTCCGTGACTCCCTGCTGACCGGGGTCGCCGAGGCCTTCGGTGACGAGGGCGCCGACTGGAAAATCGTCGGCTGGCTCTTCTTCAACGCCCAGTTCGTCACGACGACGCTCACCGTCGATATCCCGCTGTTCGGCGGGACCGACGCGGTGAACTTCATCACTGAGAGCGACTCGCTGTCCCCGGTTCTGTACCTGCTCCCGCCGGCGCTCCTGACCGCCGCCGGGCTCGCGACGGCGCGCCTGAACGGCGTGACTGAGACGGCGGACGCGCTCAAGGTCGGGCCCGCGGTCGCGCTGGGCTATCTCCCGCTTTCGGTCGTCGGCGCGCTGGTGTTTGCCATCAGCCTCGGTGAGAGCAGCGGCGGGTCGCCGACCCTGCTGACCGCCGTCGTGCTCGCGGGCGTCGTCTACCCGGTCGTCTTCGGGGCGGTCGGGGCCGTCGCCGGGGCGGTGCTGGCCGACGACTGACACTGCCGGCCGTCCGACCGTTTTTATCCGAAGGCGAGGCCAGCGCCGGTCGTGCAACGAGTGGACCCACCGGACGACCGAGCGGTCTCGCCCGTCGTCGGGAGCGTCGTGCTCGTCGGCCTCGCGCTCCTGCTGGCCGCCACCGCATCGGCCACGGCGCTGGGGTTCGCTGACGGGCTCGCCACCCCCGCGCCGACCGTCGCCCAGTCCAGCGGGACCTACGACCGCTACGCCGCCGGCGGCGGGCGCTACACCGAGCAGGTCGTCCGGCTCACCCACGAGGGCGGGGACACCCTGACCGTCGCCGATATCGAACTCGTCGTCGACGCGAGCGACGCCTGCGGGCAGACCGGTCGGCTGGTGAACCTGCCGGCCGAGGGGGACGACCCGCGGCCCACCAGCAGATACGTCCGCGGCGACGACATCTTCGACAACTCGGCGGACTCGGTGGAAGGGCCCATCGGCACCGGCGACGTGGACGACGACGGCGAGTGGTCCGCCGGCGAGACCGCTCAGTTCCGGCTCGCGACGCGGGTCTGTCGCGTCGACAGCGGCGACCGGCTCGTCGTCCGCGTCGTCCACACGCCCACTGACGCCGTCGTCGTCGACCAGCGGATTACGGCCTGACACCGCCACGCCGCTCCGGTACCCTTTTGTCCGCGACCACCTTTCCCGTCAGGTAATGGCACGCGGTGTCCGCGACGAACTCGCCGAAAAGATAGCCGGCGAGGTCGCGCTCAGCGACGACCCGGGAGCGACCCTCCGGAAGTGGCGGACGGACTTCGACGTCGCACAGACGGCGCTGGCCGAGCGGCTGGACGTCTCGCCGTCGGTCGTCTCGGACTACGAGAGCGGCCGCCGTGACAACCCCGGCATCGGCGTCGTCCGCCGGCTGGTCGACGCCTTGCTGGACATCGACGAGGACCGCGGCGGCGACCGCATCCGGCAGTACGCCCGCGTCCTCTCGTCGGGCTTCGACAGCGAGGTGGTACACGACCTCCGGGAGTACCCGGCGACCGTCGGCGTCGAGCGGGTGTACGACGCCATCGACGCCGAGGAGCTCCACCGCGGCGGCGCCGACACCGTCGCCGGCCACACCGTCATCAACTCGCTTGCGGCCATCACCCGGCTCTCCTCCGACCAGTTCCACCAGCTCTACGGGCAGTCGACCAACAGGGCGCTCGTCTTCACCGGCGTCACCCGCGGCGAGTCGCCCCTGGTGGCGATGCGGGTGCTCTCGCCGACCCCCAGCGCCGTCGTTTTGCACGGGCTCGACGGCGACGACATCTGGGAGTACGCCCCGGAGTTGGCTCGCATCGACGACGTCTCACTGGCGGTGACCGACGCGGACCTCGAAACCGTGCTGGACGGGCTGCGCGGGCTCCCGTAGGCCGCGTCTCTCCGGCATCGACGCCGGACGGTCGACTCTCTGTGGTCGAGTTCGGCGTATTCGCGCCGTCGCCGCTCGCTCGGTATCGCCTACGAGACGTACGTGTACGTCCGCTCGCCCATCCGGCCCCAGCCGTCGAAGACGAACTCCTCGCTCGGCTCGGTGAAGGCCTCGGCGTCGGCCTCGGCGTCGTGGTTGTGGACGTCGTGAATCTGCTCGTACTCCTCGAAGGACATCTCGTAGCGCTGGCGAATCTGCTCGTCGACATTGAGCTGGGCGATTTCGTCTTCCCAGCCCTCGACGACGGTCTCGGCGTGGACCTCGGCCTGGGCGCCCGAGCCGTAGGAGGCCACCAGCAGCTGCTTCCCGTCGAGGTCGCGACCGTTCTCGCGGGCGTGTTTCAGCCCGGCGGCGCGGGCGATGTGGACCGAACCCGTGTACCAGTTGCCGACGTGGCGTGAGATTTCCAGCGTCGGGTCGATGGTCTCGGCGTACCACTCCTGGTAGCGCTCGGTCTCGGTCAGCGCGCCGGTGTACTCCCGGATGGCCTCGTAGAAGGCCTCGTCGGAGTCGTAGGCGTCGGGAACGGGCTGGTAGCCGATTTCCTCGGCGAGTTCGTCCTCTATCTCCGTATCGCGGGTGATGTGGCGGTAGCCAAGCGCCGCGGCCTTCCGGACCATCCCCGGGAACGGGGTGTGGAACGGGATGAGCGGGTAGTCGTCGGGGTGGATGTCGCCCGAAACCGACGCGAAGTCGTCCAGCGCCTCGCGCATCCGCGCGAGGTAGACGTTCACCGACCGTTTCCCGTCGACGGAGGGGAACTGCTGGTTCGGCTTGAGGAAGTCCGTCTCGTCGGCGCTCCCGAAGCCCTGTTCGGTCGAGAGTTCGACGAGGTCGGGGTCCTCGTCGACGAGCATCGCCACCGCGCCGGCGCCCTGGGTGGCCTCGCCGGGGTCGTCACGCGCGTACAGCGCCGTGTCCGTCGCGATGACGATGGCCGCCCGGTCCCGGTTGCGACCGGCCCGAATCCAGTTGTACGCGTCGTCTAAGCTCTGGGTGCCGGAGATACAGGCGAACTTCCGCTCGCCCTTGTTGGCGTGGTGGAAGTCGCCGTCGTAGACCTTCTCCAGACAGCCAGCGACGTAGGTCGAGACGGGCTTTGAGTTGTCGAAAGAGGACTCCGTGGCCACGTCGATGCGGCCGATGTCCTCGGGTTCGAGGCCCTTGCGGTCCATCAGCCGGTGGGCGGCGTTGGCCGCCATGGTCACGATGTCCTCGTGGACGTCCGGGAACGAGGAGGCGTGCAGTCCCAGCCCCTTCGTGTACTTGCCGGGGTCGTCGCCCTGAGCCGGCGCGAACGTCTCGGCGAGGTCCAGTTTGAGCTTTCCAGTCCAGATTTCCATCGCGTCGATGCCGACTGCAGTCATTGCCGGAGGGTCAGTTCGCACGTATATATGGCTGTCGACCACTAGTTCGATGAACGTCGAACTGGCGTGCGACCGAACGCGGCAGGCGACGGACGGCCTGACACAGCGCTTACAATCGCTGAACATAGCCGGTGCTTTCATATCGACTCACGCTAAGGTTATAGCCATCAACGCACCACGCAACAGCCGGTTGTGGGACGGGACGACCCCGGAACTGTGGTGGAACTAGCAAGGATGCACGTGAGCAACCCAGTGGATAGAACGCACGCCGGGCCAGGCGGGGACACGCCCGGCCAGGGGCGATACCGATGACAGCTCGGTCCCGGAAGTGTCGAAGTGTCTTCCTGACGATGCTGCTCGTGTGTTCGCTCGTCGCGATGGCGGGGCCGCTGGCCGGAAGCGCAAGCGCGATACAGACCGCGGGGAACACGTCCGTGCTGACGGCCGGACCGAACTGGTACGGCCAGGAGTTCACTGTCGACGTCACACAGGGCTCGGGCGGCGAGTTCACCGCACAGAGCGGTGACACGGTGTATCTGCTGGAGGTCGACGAGGGGACGGACAGCGTCAACCGCACCGCGCGGGTCCTGACAGTCAACAGCAGCGGCTACATCAACCTGGAGACGGAGGAGCTCGAAACCGACGGCCGGCAAGCCTACGCGCTCAACGACGACAACGAACTCAACAGCGGCGCGGTCAACTTCACGCTGGAACCCCAGACCCTCGACCTTGAGTGGGAGCGGGACTCGATTGCGACCGACAGCGAGTCGGTCGCGCTCGAAACCGTCGAGAGCAACCGCGGCGCCGGCGAGTACAACGTGACGATACGCGCGGACGGGTTCGACTACGAGCAGCTCCGGGCCCTGTTTGTGCATTCCGGGACGGACCTCACCGAGGTGACCGACCGGAGTCATCTCCCGCTGGAGAAGCTTGGCTTCGACCCCGACGACGGCGACGGGCTGGACGACATGCGCTCGGCTGGGTACATCACGCTGAACTTGAGCACGTCGACGAACTTCCGGCAGGACGGGGAGATAATCGCGAACTTCTCGAACCTGGAGGCCAACGAGACGCTCCCGAGCGACGGCGAGTACCAGTTCGACATCGCGGTCACCGACGCGACGACCGAGGACACGGCCGCGATTACCATCGGCGGCGCCGAGGCCGACTTCGAAAAGCCGCTGTACACGCGGGCCGCCGGGGACGTCGCCGCCTTTACCGTCGACCTCGGTTCGACGGACCAGACCTGGGTGCAGCTACGGGACAGAAACTCCGAGTTCGTGGACGTACTCTACGTGGAAGACGACGACGGGGACGGGCGGGTCACCTTCTACGCGAACACCCGCCTCATGGGAACTGACCACTCGGAGCTGAGCGGCATCAGCGAGGGCGACGCCGAGGTGGTCTATCACTCCAACGACACGGTCCAGAGCTACATCCACCACGAGACGATTCCGTCGGTCAGCGGGACCAAAGTCGGCGACGCCAAGTTCTACGACGCCGAGACGGCCAACAGTTCCAACGAAGTGACGTTCAGCCAGTACACGCAGGCGGTCAACGGCGCCACGCCGACCAACCAGCTATCCAGTCCGCTTGCGACGACGACGTACGAACTCGTTGCTGACCGACGGGGGCGGTTCACGGTCGACGACGGCGAAGCGGCCGTCGACCGGCCGCTCGGCGAGACCGAACTGGACCTCGTCCAACCGACGGTTCGGGAGTCTAACACGTACGTCGCGCCCGAGAAGGAGGCCGACAGTCAGCGGTCGATAGACGAACTGGAAGCCAACCTCACATCCAGAGACGCTGCCGCTATCGGCGACCGTCTCGTTTTCCGATTCAACACGACCGGCATCGCGGGCGCGCTCGCCGCTATCGACTACGCACAGAACAGACACAGCATCGACACCGGGCTGTCCGAAGGGTACGGCGTCGACGTGTTCGCCGAACTCGCAATCGACTCCGAGGGGACCGACTGGGAGGGCGAGGGCGTCAATTTCACGCTGCTCGGCGAGAACCCGCTCAACGGGCCACGCGACCGGTTGGCACTCGAAGACGGGGAGAATCAGGACGCCTACTTCCTCCTGGACCAACAGACGGCTGAGGGCGACCCGGGGACCCTGTACGCGGTCGTCGACACCGGGTCGACGGCCTACGACGGCTCGATCACCGACGACGAGCAGTACGACGCCGCGTTGAGTTACATCGCGGGCGGCCGATTCAAGTTCAGCGGACAGGGCCCACAGGGGGGCAAGGGCGGCGACGCGACCGACCCCACGTTCCCGTACTACGACAGCGTAATCACCGAGAACGTGACCGAACGGCGGACCGTCTCCTTCGAGTCGACCACCCTGACGTTCGATGCAGTCGACGACGGGACGGTGGCCCTCGAACCGACCCGGAACGCGCGGGTCTCCGGGGACACGAACCTGGCCCCCGGGACATCGGTGACCCTCGGCGTTCGACTGGCCCCGCCGTCGGACGCGCTCCCCGACGAGGACCCCAGCTTCCTCGCCCAGCGGGAGATAACGGTCAACGCCGACGGGACGTTCAACGCGACGTTCGACCTCAGTGACCGCACCGTCGGCGAGGCCGCCACGGTTCGGGTCGAACGGGGGCAAACGACCGTCGGGTCTTCGGACGCTGAGTTCGCGAACGTCGACGCCGTGCAGGGCCCGTACTTCGAGACGGACCTCGACGTGCCCCCGTCGGCACAGCGAAACGAGACCGTGAGAATCACCGGGACGGTCACCAACACCGGCGAGGAAGCCGGGACAGCGGACGTGACCATCACCGCCACCGGGACGAACCCCGTCAGAGGTATTTTCGACCTCGACACCGGCGAGTCGCGGCGAGTCAACCACTCGGTGCGGATGGAACAGACCGCCATCGACGTTCGTTTCGAGTCCCAGGACACCAGCCAGCAGAGCACGGTCGAGTACGAGGACCCGACGGCGCCGGCCACACCGACGCCGACGCAGACGCCGACCTCGACCTCAGCGACGGCCGTGGACGGCCCACAGTCGACCCCACCGCCCGCTGACGCCGGTGGCGGGGGCTTCCCGTGGCTCCTCGGCGGCGTCGGCGCGGCCGTGACTCTGACCGGTGCCGCACTACTGGTGATTCGATGGTTGTGATGCGTGCTGCGACCGGAAACCACAGGAACATGTTTATGACTGCGCCCGGACCTAGCGACCACTTAAGCGGCGAGGGAGGTGACCGATAGATGGGATACAGCCGCCGAACCGTGCTCGGATTGCTCGGCGCCAGCGTCGGACTCGGCGCCGTCGGCGCGGCGCGACACTCGACGCTCGCACAGTCCGAGGTCTCCGAGCAGCAGCCGACGACGTCGGAGGCCGCCCGACAGACGAACGACGGCGAATCCGGTACCGCCGGCGACGGGACGCCCTCCGCGCTGTCGCGGCGCACCGAGGACGTGATGGACGAACTGTCGTGGTTCGCGGGCGAGTACGACGACGCTATCGCCGCCCTCCGGGACTCGGCCGACGACGTACTCGCGGCCGTCAGTGACCACGGCGCGACCATCCAGCTGTCCGACACCGTCGTCGAACGGCTCGACGGGGAGACCGACCGACCGCGGCTCGACCGCGGCTGGCCGTACGACATCTGGTGGGACGAGGGCCAGCGGCGCTGGCGCTACGTCGACGTCGCGTGGCAAGACCCCACCGACGAGGTGACCGACGAGACGCCGCTTTCGGCGAGCGCCGTCGCCGATATCCGGGCCCGGACCGACGCGTTCGTCGACACCTTCTCGGCGGAGCTGGACCCGCATTTCACCGGCCTCGCGGCGGAGGAGTCGTTCGCGACGGCGACGGTGGACACCATCGCGGAGTTCAACCGCCGTGGCGACATCGCGATGGTCGTCGCGGGGCTGGTCAGGCTGTACGAACACTACGAGGCGCTGTCGAGCGCGGCGTACGTCGACGACTCGCTCTCGGACGACCCGGTCCGCAATCGACTCGCCGGCTATCTCAGCGCACCGGCTCCGACGAACACGCCGGCGCTGTTCGAGGTGGAGTACTGGGGACGGTCCGGTGACACCCACCGAGCGTTCGTCTACGGCGACAGCGTCGGCGGGGCCCGCCGCGACGAGCTGTACGACGGCGAACCGCTGGCTACCATCGACGGGTCGACCGGCGACGCCGGCGGCATACGGCTACAGGACGCCGTCAGCGAACTCAGCGTGTCCGCCGGCCGGGTCGACCGCTGTTACGTCCTCGTCAACGAGTGGGACCGGCCCGACAGCGGCTACTACAGCGCGGAACTGACCTCACAGCCCATCTTCGTCCAGCGCTACGAGTCCGCGGCGGCCGCCAGCGACGTGTACGAGCGGCTCCTGGACCGGACGGACATCTCCGAGGCGGCCGCCGACGTGACACTGGGCGCCGCGGACCCGGACGCGTGGACGCCGCTCCGCTTCCCCCACCAGGGACAGCCCTGGAGCGCGGTGATGCGACAGACCGGGCGGCACCTGCTCGTCGCCGGCGTCGCTCGGCGGCCGTTCGAGCAGCGGGAGACCGAGGTCCCGTCGACTCGGTGGACAGCGCCGCTTGAGCTGTCGTGGCTGTGGACCACGACTGCATAGATTACGTACTGTCGACGCTGGTGAACTCGTACGTCCCCGTCGAGCCGTCCTGGAACCCGAGTTCGACGGTCACGTCCTTGCCAGCGACGCTCTTCGCTTTGTTGTTCTTGTAGAACTGGTACATGTACACCGTGGCGAGATTCCCCGAGTTCACGACCGCGTTTTCGTTCAGTTCCTGGACCGTGTCTAGTGGCATCTCAGTACTGTCCTCGTCGTAATACGGTTCACCGGACATCTCGACGACGCCATCGGAGCCCGAGCTCGAATCGATCCACACCTCGTGTTGATACGGGTCGTACTCCCCGCCGTTCTGCTCGAACAGGGAGGCGACCGAACTATCGCCCACCGAGACGCTGATGTTGGTAATCGTTACCGACCGGCTGTTCCGGTTCTCTATCGTGAACTGGAAGCCCTTGTCCCCGTCGTACGTCTTGCTCCCCGTCGAGACCACGCTGTCACCGGCTTTCCCGCCACCGCCGCCGCCCACGTTGAACGACGCCGTCTCACTGTCACCGGTGTCCTCTCTGACGAAATCGACGTCCAGCGGGCCGGCCTGGCTCCCGGTATCGACACCGACGACGGTAAACGAGACAGTGTCCGCTGTCGCAATCGGATTGTCAGCCGAGAGCGTCACGGTAAACGTGCCAGTACCAGTGTCGACGTTGCTGTCCTCGACACTGACGCCCGCCGGGAGGTCCGCTATCTCGTAGTTCTCGTAGTTCACCGTCGACTGCTGGGCGTCGTCGAAATTGATGTAGACCGTTTCACCGGCGCCGATAGACTGGTCCGCCGGTGAGAACGAGACGGTCTGGTTGAGCCCGCTGCTGTCCGCTTCGAGGTTGCTGACGCTCGTCGAGGAAAACCCGTTCACGCTGCCACCGCCGCCGCCGTTCGCCGTCACTCGCACGTCCATCGTGACGTTCTCGGGCTCCGACGCGCTGAAGCCGTCGCCCAGCCCGCGGTAGCTGAAATTGATATTCTGGATGCCCGTACTCGCGCTCTGTGTGGTCGTGTACTCGAAGGTCACCCGGCCGTCGCTCCCCGAGACCTTCTCGGAGTCCGTCAGTGACCCGTCGCTGCCGGGGTCGACGCCGCCATGGACGGTCACGCCCTGGACGGGGTTGTTGTACTCGTCGCGGACTTCGAGGACCAGGTCGGCGCTGTCCCCTTTCGCGACCGACCCGTCGCCGCCCACGTCAGTCAGATACGCCGCCTCCTCGCTGGAGACGCCGTCCCCGACGCCGGCCTTGGCCATCCGGAGGCGGTAGTCCGCGCCCCGCTCGAACGTTATCGTGAGGTTGTAGTACGGACCGGGGCCGTCGGTCGCGGTGACGTCGGCGACGTATCTGTCGTTGCTGAGGTCGCCCGGATTACTGTCGATTTCGTCTGCGAGCAGCTCCTTCCACTTCGACTCGGGGAGCCGCGTTGGCACCGAGACCGAGACGTTGCTGGTCGACGCGTCGTTGCTCACGATGATGGGGTCGTTCGACCGGCTCACCGGCCGGACGTCGACGGTGGTGGAGCCGCCCGAGCTACGGCGCAACGACCCGTTGAGAGCGACGAGGGTGATATCTCTCCCGTTGACCATCGTCTGTTCGGAGAGCGTGAGGTTGGCGGTCGGGAACTGGTTGTACGCGACCGAGTGGCCGTAGTAGGTCGTCGGCGGGTTGCTGTAGACGTTGTAGTTCGGGCTGTAGGCGATAGTGCCGGTGTTGTAGGGCCTCGCCGTTCCGTTCCAGACGTCCCCGGTCTCCCCCGCCGCGGCCGCGTTCCGGACCGTGATGTTGTACCGCATGTCGGTCGTCCCGTTGGTCCGCACCGACCCCGACGGGGGCCCGGGGTTTCTCGCGACCAATCGGCTCGGGTACCGGGTCGCGAGGCTCACGGAAACCGCCCGCGAACTGGTCGAGCCGGGGACGGAGACGATGGCGTTGCGGAGGTCCTGCATATCGGACTGGACCTCCTGGTTGTGATTGAACTCCACCTCGCGGTTCTGGTCGGGGACGACGAAGGCCTGGTAGCTGGAGAAGGCGATGATGAGGACGCCAAACAGCAGTACGGCGCCGATCTGGATAGATTGCCCTCGCCGGTCCCCGACCAATTCCATGCCGACTACTTACGTACTGGTACGTAAAAACCTACCCGCCGGGTTACTCGTCGTCCTCTTCGACGACTTCCGGGTCCGACAGGGCCGTCTGGAGGCTGTCCAGCCCGTTGACCCACTCCGAGACGAGCCCGTATTCGAGGTCCTCGACGACCTCCATGGGCAGTTCGTCGCCGTCGATGACGCGCGTCCCGGCCTGGACGCAGTAGCCGAGCGCCGCGTCGAGGTCCTCCTCGGCCTCGGCGTCGGCGGCCGCCCCGACGTAGTCGGTGACGGTCGCCTCGTCGGCGACCCCCTCGGCGGTGTACTCCTCGGCGGCGTAGAAGACACAGACCAGCGAGGTCTGGACGCCGTCGATGAGCATCAGCGTCTCCTCGTCGTCCATCTCTATCTCGTCGAGGACTATCTCGCGGACCCCCGACAGCTCCGACAGCGCCGCCTCCTCGTCCAGTTCGCCGTCGTCGTAGTCGGTGAGTATCTTCGCGACCGCGATGGCGGCGTCGTCCTGCAGGTTCAACAGGAGGCGCGCCGAGTCCTCGTCTTCGGGGTCGATCCCCTCGTTTTCGATGCGGTCGAGCCAGTTCTGCCAGCGTTCGTCTGTGTAGTACTCCCCCGGCGGCGTGCTCATATCTCCCCGTACGTGCGCCTGGGGATAATAGCTTCGACAGCCACTTGCGCCCGTAGTCAGGGTCGTAACCGCGATACGGGAACGGGGCTTGCCGGTTCAGGCTCCCGGGCGTCACGACCGATATCTCGGCCGGGACCGGTGTGGCGTTCCGCTCACGGAGACGGGCGGTAGCGGGCTCCTCTCGCCCGGTTCGGTACTAGTCTTCGGTCCGGATGCCGCCCGCGGCCTCGCTGCTGGCCTGCTCGTCGCGCATCGTGAGCGTGCGCTGTGGGAAGGGGATGTCGATGCCCTCCTCGTCGAACGCCGCCTTGACCGACCGCACCACTGCCGAGACGGCCCGCCACTTCCGGGGCGGCGTCGGGTGGTCGATCCAGAACCGAAGCTCAAGCACCACGGCGGAGTCGCCGAAGGACTTGGGAATGACCTGTGGCGGCGGGGAGTCGACCACGTCGCCGACGCCGACCATCGCCTCGCGGGCCAGTTCTTTCGCGGTATCGACGTCGGTGTCGTAGTCGACGCCGACGTCGAGGGTCAGTCGCAGGAGCCCCTTCCGGCTCCGGTTGGTGATGGCGCTGTCGCTCACCCTGTCGTTCGGCAGCACGACGAACTCCCCGTCGAAGTTCTCCAGACGCGTGTTGAAGATGGTGATGTCCGTGACGATGCCCTCCTGGTCGCCGATGACGACCCAGTCACCGATGGTGAAGGGTCGGGAGAACATCAACACGAAGCCGGCGATGAGCGACCCCAGCGTCTGGCGGGCCGCGAGGCCGACGACGATACCCAGGAAGCCGGCCCCGACGAGCAGGCCGCCGACGTTTATCTGCCACACCGCGAAGATGGTCGCACCGATGGTGACGAAGATGGTGACCTGTCCCACCCGGAGGAGTATCTCCTCCTGATGGTCGGTGAAATCCGAGAGGGCGGTGCTAAAGCGCTCTATCCACCGCTGGAGCTGGTCCGACGCGACGAACGCCAGCATGATGAGAACGATAGTCTGTATCGTCGGGACGAGCGTCGGGTCGCGGTTCTCCAGGAACGGCCGGAGCGTCGCCGCTACGTCCGCGACTCCCCAGACGACGAGAAACGAGACGACGACGACCGACAGTACGGTAAGCTGGGCCGTCCGCAGCAACAGCCCGCGAAACGTCGTCGGCGTGTACGCCGCGACCGCCTGGAGCCAGTTGCCGTCCCCCATCCGGTCGGTCGCGGCGGCGCGGAGCCGCGAGAGAACTGCCGGGATGACGACGACGGTGAGAACCAGAACGGCCACCAGCAGGGCCGTCGCGACGACCCGGCCCTGTGACGCGGCAAGCCCCTCCAGTATCTCCTGGAACGTCCGTACGAGGTCCAAAAGTCCCTTGTTCGCGTCGGTCGCGGCGGTTTCCGTCTGCTGCACACTCCCAGTCACTCGTCGACTGACTTGGTTCTTCGTCTTTGGCTAGGCGGGGAGACCGGTCTCAGACGCCGCGGCCCTGAAGCTTCTCTTCCTCGGGGAGGTCTGCGTTCGCGTCGCCTTTCATCCCCTTGCCGACGTTCTTGGATATCTCGGTCAGTTTCTCGGCGTCGTCCCAGTTGTTGACGGCCTCGACGATGGCGGTGCCCATCGCCTCGGGGTCCTCGGCGCCGAAGATGCCCGAGCCGACGAAGATGCCGTCACAGCCGTGGTGCATCATCAGGGCGGCGTCGGCCGGCGTCGCGATGCCGCCGGCGGCGAAGTTCACGACCGGCAGGCGGCCCATGTCGGCGGTCTCGTGGACGAGGTCCGCGGGCGCCTCATGCTCGCGGGCCCACTTCTCGCGCTCCTCGTGGCTCATCCCTTCGAGCTTGCGAATCGACCCCTTGATGTTGCGCTGGTGGTGGACGGCCTGGTTCACGTCGCCGGTGCCGGCCTCGCCCTTGGTCCGAATCATCGCCGCGCCCTCGTCGATGCGGCGCAGCGCCTCCTGGAGGTTGCGCGCGCCACAGACGAACGGCGCGGTGAACTCGCGCTTGTCGATGTGGTAGCGGTCGTCGGCCGGCGTCAGGACCTCGCTCTCGTCGAGCATGTCCGCGCCCGCCGCTTCGAGAATCTCGGCCTCCTTCCGGTGGCCGATGCGGGCCTTGCCCATCACCGGGATGGAGACCTCGTCGATGACCGCCTCCAGCGAGGCCGGGTCGGCCATCCGCGCGACGCCGCCCCGCTTCCGGATGTCCGCCGGCACCGCTTCGAGGTTCATCACGGCCACCGCGCCGACGTCCTCGGCGATGCGGGCCTGCTCGGGCGTGACGACGTCCATGATGACGCCGCCCTTCTGCATCTTCGCGAAGCCGCGCTTGACCAGGTCAGTGCCGCGGCGGAGGTCCTCCAGATCGGTAGCTTCAGGCATTACGCCGAGCTTAGGACTGGATTAACTTAACCCGTGTCCTTGGCGACAACGGATACCCATACGGGGTCCGACGTGCGCGCATCCGATGCGAGTGCAGTCGACGCGGCGACCGCTGGACCGCTATCGGTTTACCGCGGGAACTCACACAGGGAGATATGTCGGTTCTGGGCCGGACCGGTGAGCGAATCGAGTCGCTCGTCGCCCGGTACTTCGACGCACCGCTGCCCGAATCGGAGGGGCTCCCGGCCTACGTCGCGCCGCTGCCCGAGTGGCTCGAAAACATCGGCCTGCGACTGGCCTGGCCCATCGCAATCGTCAACCTCGTCGGGACGCTGTTTGGCTTCTGGTACTACGCCGGCCGGCCGCTGAACCTCTCGCCGCCGCTGCTGGGCGGGCAGCTGGGCGCCGCCACGCCGCTCGCGTATCCGCTGATTCCGGACTCGCCGGTCGCGACGCTGTTCATCGGCCTCTCCTTTGCGGCGTGGAAGCTCGACTGGGACCTCCAGTGGCTCCACGCGCTGGCCTTCTTCGGCTGTATCAAGCTCGGCCTCTGGACCCCCTACGTCCAGCTGGTCATCAACGGCCCGGGGGATATCCCGGTCTGGCTCTACTGGTTCCTGATTCTCTCCCATCTGGCGATGGCCGTCGAGGCGTTTCTCATCCACCGCTACGCGTCGTTTTCGGTCCCGGCAGTCGCAGCGGCCGCCTTCTGGTACGGCTTCAACGACGTCGTGGACTACTTCGTCCCGGTCCTGGGCGGCCCGCATCACACCTGGCTGCGCGCCGAACCGCTCGTCGGTCCGCTGACCTTCGACCACACCGTCCCCGCCCACGACCTCGCGGCGGGCTGGGCGGTCGTGTTGACGCTTCTCGCCACCTTCCTGGCGCTCGCGACGCGGGTCGAGAAAGTCAGGCGGTCCTGAGCCCCGGACTCAGAGCCGGGGCACATGGTCGTCCAGCACCCCGAGGACGCGCTCGGCGTCGTCGAGGCGCTCGCGGTCGTAGACGATGTCGGCCCCGAACTCCGTCCCTATCGTGAGCCACTCGTCGGTCGCCTCGTAGCCGTACACCCGCGCCCACGGGGTCCGGGACTGGTCGAACGGGACCACCCAGCAGACGTAGCGCGTGGTGACCAGCCCCGAGTCGGTCAGCCGGACCTGCGAGCGCGTCCCGGGGAGGAACACGACCATGAAGAGGCCGCCGAAGAGCCAACTGGAGGCGTCGCCGCGGACGGCCGCCCGGTACCAGAAGTAGGCGACGACGACGAGCACGCCCACGTCGGCCAGCAGCGTGAACTGTCGCCGTCGGCCGTCGCCGGCGGACGTGCCGTCGGTCGTCCGCGGGAGCACGGCGAGCGTCTCCATGTCGCCCGCCGGCCCGCCCGTCCGTTCCCCTCCGACCATCACGGCCCAGCCGACGACGGCCACGAAGACACTGCCGATGGCGAACTGATAGCGGCCGCCGGCGCCGCTTTGCACCCCGGTCCAGGTCACCCAGACGCCCAGCCCCGCCAGCGCGCCGCCGGTGAACCGCGCCGCGATTCTGTGGCCCAGCAGCCGGGTGCGGGTGACCAGCAGGCCCCCCGCGGCGATACCCAGACACGACCCCCCGACGGCGACGGCGGCGACCGTGGCGTCGGGGGACTCGCCCAGCAACAGCACGGCGGCGGCGACGCCGGCGACGTAGGCGCCACCCCCCAGCGCGGCCGGCGGTTTCCCCTGCATAGCCGGTGGCACACTTCGACGGAAAATAAAGCCGTGCGGTCGGGACCTCGGTTTCGTGCGGTGTGTGGTCACGAACCAGTGGCGTATTCGTCGAGAACGCTTTGGACACGGTCTAAGTCGTCGATTGCAGCGGTATCGTAGGTGAAGTTCAGTCCCAGCTTTGTGGCGATGGTGAGCGTCCCGCCGTCGACTTCACACCCCGTGATCTCGTCCCACGACGTGAACTTCGTACCGATTGGCAGCGGGCCGAGGTAGTTCTCCGAGACGAGCCCTTCCTCGGTCACACGGGTCGTGTGTTCGGGGGAGGGCGCAAGATACGCAAGCCCGGCTAGCACGAAAAAGAGGAAGAACACGCTGCCGGAGTTGAGATATCCCCAAGCGCCGGCGACGACTCCGAGCAGTCCGGTGACCGGACCCAGGAGCGACCAGGGCCACGGGAGGTCCGTGCCGAACACCAGACTCGTCCGCGGGAGTTCGGCGAGTGTCTCTCCCCGTCGGATGGCCGTGGCGCTCGCCGCGTTCTGCCCGGCCTGCACGACGGTGACCCAGCCGATTAACGCAAGTAGGATGCCGCCCATCGCGACGGCGTACCGGCCGTTCAATCCGTTCTGCCAGCCGACCCACGACGCCCAGCCGATGAGCCCGAACAGCGGGAGTATCGTCGCGGCGACGCTCACACGCCGTGACATCCGGTCGGCGAGTCCGTTGAGAGGCAGGAGCGCGCGCCCGCCCACCGCTCCTGCTGCCAGGCCGCCGACCGTCGTTACCGCCGCTGATTCATTCGCGAACCCCGCCAGTACCGCGACGACACCCGCCATCGACCCGACGAAGATGGCACAACCCAGTACGAATAGTGTCCGGCTCACCATATTCACAGCCGAAACACGAACGGAAATAAAATGCCAGGCTCTGCTACAGCGAAGCAACTGCCGCTCTGCCTTACCGCACCACGACGACCGCGCTCTCGGTCTCGGTCATCTCGCCCTCGCCGGAGTAGGTGCGTGACTCCTCGACCTCGAAGAGGTCGGCGCCGAGTTCGAACTCGTCGGCGACGACCAGCGTGTCGCCGTCTATCTCGTAGTCGCCCGACTCGATACCCGAATCGATGGCGCCCACGTCGCTACCGAACTCGGGGCCGACGACGGAGTAGTCGAGGTCGATACCGCTTATCTCGGTCGTGATGTCGGGGTCGTCCTCGAAAACGTCCAGTCGCTCGACGTGCATCGCTTCGGCGATGGCGTCCTCGAACCCTGCGACGTGGCCGTACACCTCGACGTGGTCGAGGTCGGCGTTCAGCGGCAGCCCGTTCTCGGTCTTGTACCGGCGTAGCGCGGAGACGACTTCCATGGCCGTCTCGCCGGCTTCCAGATCGGCCTCGTAGCCGCCCGCGACCGGCCAGTCGGTGGTGTGGACGGAGTCGCCATCGCCGTAGAGGCGCTCCCACAGCTCCTCCGTGATGTGCGGGAGGAACGGCGCGAACAGCTTGAGGAACGTCCGGTGGGCCGTCAGCAGCGTGTACTCGGTGGACGCGTCGCCGCCGTCGGAGAGGCGCTGTTTCGCGATCTCGAGGTAGTCGTCACAGAAGGTGTTCCAGAAGAACGAGCGCAGTTCGTTGCGGGCCTTCGAGAAGGCGTAGTCCTCGAACTTCTCGGTGACCGACTCGACGGTGTCGTCAAGCTCCGCGAGCAGCCAGCGGTCGACCGCCGAGAGCTCGTCGGGCTCGGCGGGGCGCTGGGCCGGCGTGAGCTGGTCGACCAGCCGGGAGGCGTTCCAGAGCTTCTGGAGCAGGCGCTCGCCGGCTTCGAGGTCGCCCTCCTTGTACGGGAAGTCGTCGCCGATGGAGGTGCCGGCGGCCCAGTAGCGGGCGGCGTCGACCGGGAAGTTCTCCAGCACTTCGCTGGGCGGGATGACGTTGCCCTTCGACTTGGACATCGCCTCGCGGTTCTCGTCGAGGACCATCCCGTTTATCATGACCGACTCGAACGGGACCTCGCCGGTGTGCTCGTAGCACTTGACGACGGTGTGGAACAGCCAGAAGGAGATGATGTCGTGGCCCTGCGGGCGGAGGTCGAACGGGTAGAGCTCGGGATTGTCCCAGGTGAAGTCCTCGCTCCCCTCGTCCCAGTCCCAGCCGGCGTTGACAAGCGGCGTCAGCGAGGAGGTCGCCCACGTGTCGAAGACGTCCTCCTCGGGGGTCAGGTCGTCGTGGCCACACTCGGGGCAGGCGTCGACCGGCGGGTCGTCCGACAGCGGGTCGACCGGGAGGTCGGCCTTCCGGGCCATGACCGGTTCGCCACAGTCCGCGCAGTACCAGACGGGGATGGGGATGCCCGAGTCGCGCTGGCGGGAGATACACCAGTCCCACTCCAGGCCCTCTATCCAGTGCTGGTAGCGGCTGAACATCTTCTCCGGGAACCAGTCCATCTCCCGGCCCGCCTCCAGGTACTCGTCTTTCTTGTCGAGCATCTCGATGTACCACTGCTCGGTGACGAGGTACTCGACCTCGACGCCACAGCGCTCGTGGACCTGGACGGTGTGGTCGTGGTCCCGGGATTCGAGCAGGTAGCCCTCGTCGTCGAGGTCCTCGATGATGGCCTCGCGGGCCTCGGTCGTGTGCATGCCCTCGTACTCGCCGGCGACCTCGGTCATCGTCGCGGACTCGTCGATGGCCAGCCGCAGGTCCAGGTCGTGGGCCTGGTACCACTCGATGTCGTTCTGGTCGCCGAAGGTACAGCACATCACGAGGCCGGAACCGGTCTCCATGTCGACGCGCTCGTCGGCGATGATGGGGACCTCCTGGCCGAACAGCGGGACCCGCGCGGTGCCGCCGACGAGGTGCTGGTTCTCGTCGTCGTCGGGGTGGACGAAGACGGAGACGCAGGCGGGCAGCAGCTCCGGGCGCGTCGTGGAGATGGTGAACGTCTCGTCCCACGTGATGGGGCCCTCGCTGTCGGCCACCAGTTCGAACTCGATGTCGTTGAACTTCGTGGCCTTGTCCTCGTCCTCCTGTTCGACCTGCGAAATCGCGGTCTCGCAGTCGGGACACCAGATGGTCGGCGCGCGCTGGCGGTACTCCCGCCCCTTCTCGTAGAGGTCGAGGAAGGACAGCTGGGAGGCCCGCTGGACGTCCGGCGCGATGGTCTTGTAGGTGTTGTCCCAGTCGACCGAGATAGCGAGCGACTGGACGTCCTCTGTGAACTCCGCCTCGTAGGTGTCACAGACGTCCCGGCACTTCTTCTGGAACTCCCGGCGCTCGAAGTCCTGGTGTCGGATGTCCAGTTCCCGCTCGGTCAGGCGCTCCGAGGCGATGCCGTTGTCGTCGTAGCCGAAGGGGAAGTAGACGGTGTCCTCGGCCATCCGCCGGTAGCGGGCCACGAAGTCCTGCAGGGTGAACTGGTAGAGGTGGCCCATGTGGAGGTTGCCCGACACCGTCGGCGGCGGCGTGTCGATAGAGAAGCGGGTGTCGGCGTCCCCGTCGTAGGCGTAGGTGTCCTCGGTGACCCAGTGGTCCTGCCACTTGGATTCGATGTCGTCGGGGTCGTACTCCCCGGTGAGCTGGTCGTCGGTCGGTTCCTCGGTCGGTGGGTCCTGTGTGTCACTCATGTGGGTTCTGCGGTCCGCGGGTAGTCGAAAACGGTGCGGGCGTCGAGGGGTGGTGTTAGTGGGGCGTGGGGACCCCTACTACGGGTACGACAACGGACGGACGCCGGACTCGACGCGCCATTAGGTGTGTATGTGCCAAGCGGAGGCTAAACGACTTCGGTTTGCTGTGGCCGATAGCGGGAGAGAAACGGAGACCGTGAACGGCCGGAACGGACCCGGAGTGTGGCTGGCCGGGCCGCTCCGGCTCTCCACCCTGCTACTGTCAAACCACGCACCGGTCACCGGCCGCGTCTGGCCGGAATTTGGCCGCCGTTCAGTCGCCCTCAACGCCGGAGACGGCGTAGGCGCTCCGGTCTTCGGTCGCGCCGGGCGCCGTCACCAGCGAGACGCCGACCGTCAGCAGGGCGCCGACGAGGATGCCGACGACGCCGGGCGTCCAGCCGAGATACGTCGCCGGGAGGGCGACGCCGACGCCGGCCAGCCCCGAAAGCGTCGAGAGGACGGGAAAGACGTGCAGGACGTAGAACAGCTGGCTGCCGAGGACGCCGGCGAACATCCCGCTCCGGGTGGTCCCCTGCCAGTACAGCGCCAGCGCGACCGGGACGGTGAGCTGTGCGAAGCCGCTGAAGGCGGTGTCGCCGATCTGGACCAGCGTCCCCGGCGTGTATAGGCTCGCGACGAAGGAGCACGTGGCGAAGGCGACCACGCCAACGCGGGCGACGAGCGCCTCGCGGCGGTCGGTCCGCTCGTCGCTGTCGTCGTCGCGGCCGGTCAGGGGCCGGTAGAGGTCCCGTGTCAGATACGACGACCCCGACAGCAGCATGGAGTCGCTGGAGGACATCATCGCGGCCATCGCGCCGGCGATGACCAGGGCGGCGAACCACGTCGGCGTGTACTCGCTCAGTATCGCCGGGATGACGTTGCCGCCCTCCGGGACAGCCACGCCCAGCCCGGCCGCCCACGCCCCGAGCATGAAGGCCGGGACGAACAGCAACACGACCAGTATCGGCCACAGCGCGAACGTGCGCTTGAGGACCTTCTTCGAGCCGGCGGCGAAGAAGCGCTGGTTTATCTGGGGGAACATCGTCACGCCGAAGCCGATGCTCACCGCCGACGAAACGATGTACTGGGGGGTGTAGAGCCCGCCGCCCAGGCCGAGGAAGTCCGGCTGTTCGGCCGCGAGCAGGGCTGTGGCCTCGCCGGCGCCCCCGACGGCCGAGAGGACCCAGGCGACCGCGACCCAGACGAGCGAGAGCATAAAGAGCCCCTGGAGCGTGTCGGTCCAGGCGACGCCGCGCATCCCCGAGAGGGCGACGTACAGCACCATGAACAGGGTGATACCACCCGCGCCGACCCAGAACGGGACCGCGCCGCCGGTGAGCCCGACGATGGCCTGGCCCGCGCCCTTCTGCTGGAGCATCACGTACGGGAACAGCCAGACCAGGCTGACGCCGGCGACGACGATCCGGAGCCGCGTCGAACCGAACCGGTCGCCGAGCATCTCGCCCAGCGTCACGTAGCCGTGGCGCTTGCCTACCAGCCACTGCTTGTACCCCAGCACGTACCAGAGGACGGCGAAGATGACGCCGTCCATCAGCCCCATGACGAGAATCCACTCGGGACCCGCGCTGTAGGCGAGGTTCGGGCCGCCGAAGAAGGTAAACGCCGACAGCAGCGTCGCGAAGGTCGTAAACAGGAGGACGACGGTCCCCAGCGTCCGGCTCGCGAGGTAGTAGTCCTCGGCGGTCCGGTCGGTCAGGCGGTAGGCGACGACGCCGACCGCGAGCGCGACGACCATGTACGCGCCGACGATGCCCAACTGGAGCGCCGTCTCAGCCACGCGGGCCCACCTCCTCGATGCCGAGGCCCCAGTCAGTGCGCGCGAAGACGGCGAAGACGACGCTTGTGAGGGCCATCCAGCCGATGTGCCACCACAGCCACACCGGGAGCCCGGCGGCGGTTCCCGCCTCGCCCCAGAGGAACCACGGCACGGCCAACGCCATCAGCACCAGCGCGACGACAGCCCACCCGACGGTTCGAACGGTACTCATTCTGGTCTCGGCTAGCCACTGCCGCTACTAATGCGTAATGTTTGTTCACAGCCAGTTCGTGAAGAACTATTCTCTTCAGATTGTCGTGGCCCCGCGGAGAGCCAGACACGGGCGGTTACGGCAGGTCAGCGTCGCGGTCCTCCGCGGAGTGGGCCCGGACCCACAGCTCCCCGATTCGCGATAGCTTGGTCCGGTAGGACTTCCCGTGGTCCTCCTGTTCGATGTACCCCTTGCCGCCGGGGCCCAGCCGGTCGACGTTGTAGATGACCTTCGAGCGGAAGGAGTCTGTGTACTCCTCGCCCATGTCGCGGGCCAGCGCCTGCGCGAGTTCGGAGACGGACTCGAACTCCCCGTGCTCGCCCAGGGTGAAGAGGATGACCTCCTCGAAGGGTTTGACGTTCGAGAAGGAGGCCACGGGCAGTTCGACGATGTGGGAGCCGTCTATCTCCTTGGCCCCGATGGTCGTCCCGCGCTCGTCGAACTCGTCCAGCAGGTCCAGCGCCGTCGAGAGCCGGTCGTCGATTCGGTCGTCGACGGCCCCGCCCTCCCGGAGCTCCTCCAGCAGGTCGACCTGCCGGCGAAGCTCCTCGGCGAGTTCGGTCTCCAGGTACTTCTCGGGGACCGTGTAGTAGGTGTGGATTCGCTCGCGGTCGCCCTCCCGCTCGACCATGATGGAGTGGGCCGCCGTAGCGAAGGCAAACGAGACCGTCCGGGGCATCGCCGAGACGTTGACCCACACCTCGCTGCCCGAGTCGAGTTCGGCGTTGATGAGTGCGAAGGCCTGCTCGAAGGCCTCGTCGTAGTCGTAGACGTCGGCGACCACGACCCGCTCGGTCTCGGCCCCGAGCAGGTTCTCGTAGTCCTTCTCCAGCTTCTCCGCGAGGTTGCGCGAGTACTCCACGTTGGCCTCGGACCCGACCGCCCCCTCCAGCAGGATGACGCGGTCCACGTCGAGTTGCTCGCGCACCAGCGGCGCGATGAGCCGGTCGTAGTCGAAGCCGACCGGGACGATGTGGGTCTGCATAGTTGTCGGTCGACCCGCCGACTGAAAAAGGGTCGTAGTCCGTCTCGCCGCCGACTCACCCGGTCGAGCGCGGCCTCACTCCGTGTCGTCGCGCCGCCGGTCGGCCAGCCAGCCGCCCACGCTCAACCCGCCCAGCGTCGCGATGGTGCCGAAGCCGGGGCCGGACCCGCCGGAGGTCCCGGTCCCCGTCGGCGTGCCCGCGGGAGTGTCCTCGGCCTGGGCCATCGCGTCCTCGTCGGTCGAGGCCGGCGTCGACTGGCCCGTCTCGC
Source organism: Haloarcula laminariae (assembly GCF_025457605.1). Taxonomy (NCBI): domain Archaea; kingdom Methanobacteriati; phylum Methanobacteriota; class Halobacteria; order Halobacteriales; family Haloarculaceae; genus Haloarcula; species Haloarcula laminariae. Next base: position 971,965 of record NZ_JAMZFY010000002.1, read on the forward strand.
TGTCGCCCTCACTCCCCTGTCCTGCACTCACGCGATACAGCGACGTCGTTCCGCTGACCTCGTAGCTGACGGCCAGCATCGCGTCGTCGATGGGGCTGTCGGCCGCGGGGACGAACGCGAGTCCCTCCGGCGAGAGGTCCCCGGCCGCGTCGGCGGCCATCGACCCCTCCTCGATGTCGTCTTCCGGGCCGACGTCGAAGTTCCTGGTGTTGGTGTAGTCGACGTTCTCCGGCGCCTGCGGGTCGCTCACGTCGAAGGTCGTGACGGCACTGACCTCTTCGAGGCCGACGAACGCGTGGGGCGTCCCGCCGACGGAGCCGACGGTTATCCCTTCGGGTTCGGGGCCGCTGGCGACGCTCTCGGCGTCCCGGCCGTTCTCGTCGTCGTCGCTGTTGAACTGCTCGGGCTGTTCGGTCGCGACCAGTTGCTCCAGCGTGTCGCCGCTCTCGTAGACGCGGTTCCCGTCTGTGTCGTGGACCGAGAACGACCGCGCCCCGAAGAGGTGGAGCTCTTCGAGCACGCCGTCGCCGTCGGTATCACCGTACTCGGTCGTCACCTCTAGCCCGGCCAGGGATTCGAGGACGCCGTCGGCGAACCCGCTGGCGTCGACCTCGACGTCGATGTTGTCGCCGTCGTCTTCCGTTGCGTCGAGGCCCCACTGACCGTCGACCTGTTTCAGGACGCCGGTCTCGAACATCGCGGCGTACTCGCGGGCGTCGCCCTCGTTGGCCGCGACGAGATACGTCTCGCCGCCGGTCGAATACGCCTCGATGGCGTCGGGCTGGTACATCCCGTACAGCGGCTGGGTCGCGATGTCGATACTGTCGTCCTCGATGGCGTCGAGCGCGTTCTCCGGGGCCGAGAAGTCCTTGTAGCCAAGCGCCTTGAGCTCCGAGACTTCGGCGGCCGCGATGTCGACGATGGCCAACGCGTTGTTCTCCTGGAGCGTGACGTAGGCCGTCGTGCCGTCGGTGGCGATGTACTCCGGTTCGAGGTCCTCCGAAGCGCTGGCGTCGGGGCCGTAGATGCGGATGCCGCGGTCGCGGAGCGACTCCTCCTGCCCGTCGAACGGCGTGAACGACGCCGTTTGGGCGGTGGCGGCGTCGACGCCGCCGGAGACGTCGACGACGCTCACCGAGCCGGCGGGGTCCCTGCTGTAGTCGTCGTTCGGTTCCCCCTCGTTGGCCGTCAGCACGTAGTCGCCCCCGTCGGCGAACGTGACCATGTCCGGCAGCGGGCCGACTTCGACGCTCCCAAGCTCGGTCAGGTCCGACGCGTCGTAGAACGCGACCGACCCGTTGTCCTGTGTGGTCTCGGCCTCGACGGCCGCGGCGAGAGTCCCATCGTGGACGGAGACGTTGTTCGCGCCGCCCATGCCGACGCTGATGGTGTCCTCTTTCGTGGGGTTCGCCGGGTCGCTCACGTCAAGTACGTCGATGCCGGCGACGCTCCCGTTGACGACGAACAGACGCTGCGTGTCCGGGTCGTACGTGGGGATTTCCGCGGCCCCTTCGTCGTACATGCCGGTGCTGTAGCGGCCGAGATGGGACAGCGAGACGCCGCTTCCCGTCTGGCTCGCCGACGCAGCTCGGCCGGAGAATAGCTCCGCTCCGGAGACAGTTCCGGCAGCGGTGACGGCAGCTGTGCCGCCGAGCAACCCCAGAAACTCCCTGCGATTCGTTTCCGTGTCTTCGGACATGACAGTCCGACACTCACCGACGGTCGGTATCAGAGCTTATATGAGATATACTGTGGTCACGGTGGGCGCATATATGCTACATAGACGTATCATTCGACAGCCGCGTGCGTACGACTCGCGTTGCGGGCGCCTCACGTGTACTCGTCAGCGTTCGGGCTCCGAGCGGCCGGGAAAAGGGGGGGGGGGGGTCGCTGCCGTCTCAGCTCGACGCCGCGTCGGCGACCCAGCCCGGGTCCCGACCGGTCCGTTTGAGCAGGTCCGCCCGACACGCCGGGCAGTAGTCCGGCGTCTCGGTCTCGCCGCGTGGCACGTAGACCGCGCCGTCACACTCCACGCACGCATCCTCGACGATGGTGGTACAGTCGACACAGAGGTTGAAGTCGTCGACTGTCAGCTCCCGCAGGGGTTCGAGTTGTTTATCCAGGATGTACTCGTCGATGACCGCCTGACAGTTGTGGCACGGTTGCATGTCGATCCGTTTTGGTCCATGTGACCATGTCACAAGTATCTGCCGGCCCGGGCAACGACTGCACCGGCCGACGGTGTCAGGGGCAGTCGTCGTGGACGATGTCGTCGTCCTCGTTCGGCCCGCGGGACTGGCCCGCGACGATGGGCTCGCCACAGGCTGCACAGGTGAGGTAGTGTTCCCGGACCTGCGTCGCACCCGCATCGGCGGTCGTCTCCGACTTCCCACCGTCCGACTCGTCGAAGTCGATGCTGACTTCCTCGCTGTCGGCGGTCGTGTCGATGTCCAGCGCGTCGTTGACGCCGCAGTAGCCGGTGGTGGCGTTGAACCCAAAGCCCAGCGCCCCGACGCCGGCCAGCAGCCCGCGGAGCCGCTTTCCGCCACGTAGCCATCGGACCGCGGCGATACTCAGCACGGCAGCAACCAGGAAACGACCGAGGCGGTCTCGGCCGCCGACGTTCTTGGATTCGTCCATACTCGATTTTCGGTCCGGACGCCCTTGTAGCTTGACCTCCCTATGCCCCGAAGGGGTCCTCGAAGTCGTCGCGGACGAAGTATCGCACCCAGTTCCCGTAGGTCCGGTCGGCGGGGTGGTCGGCCACTTGCTCGTAGCGGACGACCCCATCCGTGTCGACGACGTACGTCGCGGCGATGCCGGTGAGCCCGTGGCTGGTCTCCTCGGTGCCGCTGTACTGGTCAGCCACCTCGCCGTCGGGGTCGGCGAGCAATTGGAAATCGTAGCCGAACCGGTCGCGCATCTCGACGAGGTCGGCGACCGGGTCGGTGACTACGGGGAGAATGTCCACGTCGTCGTTGAACCAGAGGTCGTAGGATACCTCGCTGAACGTCCCGAGCTGTTCGGCACAGAAGCTACACCAGTGGCCGCGGTTGATGAGGACGACTGCGGGACCGTCCTCGAGGCGATTCGACAGCGTGACCTCGCCGCCGGCGGTGCTTTCGAGCGTGAACTCCGGGGCCTCCTCATTTTCGAGTGACATGTTTCCTCTCGGCGCTTGAGCCTGATAACCGCTCGGGACTGTGCGCCCGGGGTAGATGTCCCAGCCGGGAACGCCGACAGCCCGGCCCGTCGATTCGCTCGTGGGCACGACGACGGCGACCGCCGAGCGGACAGGTGACAGGTTATTTGGGCCGTCGCCGCGTACGTAACGTAGTGGCAGTGGCCCGTCGGGCCGTTCTCGACGGGTCGGGAAGCAACCAATGGACGAGACAGCAAAGTATCTGATACACGCAGAGATAACCGCCGCCGGGGTCGTAGAGCGCAGCGACGTCGTGGGGGCGGTGTTCGGTCAGACGGAGGGGCTGCTCGGCGACGAGCTCGACCTCCGGGACCTGCAGGACTCGAAGAAGGTCGGCCGAATCGACGTCGAGATTCACTCCGAAGGGGGGACCTCCCACGGGGAGATGACGGTCGGGAGCGGACTGGACAAGGTCGAGACGGCCATCCTGGCGGCGGCACTGGAGACTATCGAACAGGTCGGCCCCTGCAGCGCCGAAATCGCCGTCACCGACATCGAGGACATCCGAAGCGCCAAGCGCCGCGCCGTCGTCGAGCGGGCGACGGAGCTGCTCGCCGACTTCGACGCCGACGCGGTCCGGACCGAGGACATCGTCGAGACGGTCCGACAGCGCGCTCGCGTCGACGATATCACGACCTACGAGGGGCTGCCGGCCGGACCGCGGGTGGCCGATTCGGACGCCATCGTCGTCGTCGAGGGCCGCGCGGACGTGCTCCAGCTCCTGAAACACGGCGTCAAGAACGCCGTCGCTGTCGAGGGGACCGACGTGCCCGAGGCCGTCGCGGCGCTGACCCGGGACCGGACCGTCACCGCCTTCCTCGACGGCGACCGCGGCGGCGACCTCATCCTCGAGGAGCTCTCCCAGGTCGGCGACGTGGACTACGTCGCGGTCGCGCCGCGCGGCCGCTCGGTCGAGGACCTCCCGCGGGAAGCCGTGATGTCGGCGCTCCGGGACAAAATCCCCTACGAGACGGTCGCCGAGGCCGGGAGCCCCGAGGCCGCGCTCGACGCCGACGGCGGTGAGTCGATAGCCCTCCGGCCCGGCGCCGGCGAGAGCGACGCCACCGCCGCCGTCGCCGGCGTCGAAAACGAGGCGACGGCGGAGGCGGCCGGGAGCCGCCCGGATACAGCGTCGCCGGAGGAACCCGAGAACGAGTCGGCGGTGACCGACGCGGCCGGGGACGGCCCGACCGCCCTCTCCGACCACATCGACGCCGTCATCGGCGCCGGTAGCGGTACCGTTCGCCTCCTCGACGCCGAGTTGAATGTCCTCTCGGATGGCGACGCCGCCGATGCGGTCTCGCTCATCGAGGACTGTGACCCCGCGCCCCGAACGGCCGTCCTCGACGACACCTGCTCGCAGAAGGTCCTGGACGTCGCCGCCCAGCGCGGCGTCGAGGTAGTCGTCGCGACCGGCGACGGCGAGTACGTCAAACAGCCCACGAGCGTGCAGGTCCGGACGGCCTAGAGGTCACGGACCAGCAACACGCCGTCGCCACCGTCGTCGTAGTGGTCGGGAAGCTCGTCCGCGGCCCTGAATCCGAAGCCGTCGTAGAACGACCGGACGCGTGCGTCGTCCGTGCGGGCGGTGAGCCGCACAGTCTCGAAGCCCCTCTCACGGAGCTCTCCGAGCAGCGCGTCGAGCAGTTCGCTCCCGTACCCCTGCCCCTGCATCCCCGGCGCAACGGCGAGTTCGGCGACGTAAGCGACCGGTCGGTCGGGGACCGTCAGCGCGTACCCGATGGGGCCCTCGCCCTCGTCGCAGACGAACACGTGGGGCGGGCCGTCGATGGCGACGTTCAGTAGCTCCGGCCAGGGGTCGGAGAGCGCCGCGGACTGGATGGCCCGCAGACGCGACTCGTCGGCCGGACGGGCGGGGCGAATCATACCAGGCTGGCCGCGAGCGCGGCGCCGACGCCGGTCAGGGCCGCCGCCAGCGTCGCCAACGCGTTGACTCCCTGGTTGCCGACGACGGTCCCCTCGACCGTCGCGCCCAGCACGCTGTCGACGGTCATGCCGACGAAGCCACAGCCGACGATGAGCGCCGCGCCGGTCGGTCCCACGGCCTCCAGGGTGGCGGCGGCGATGCCGGCGATGATGGCGGCGCCGACGAGCCCGGCGACGATGCCCTGCCAGGTGACGCCGCCGTCGGTTCCCGGTTCGACGCGCTCGAACGTGGTGATGAGCCGCGGGTTGTCGTAGAGGCCGCCGAACTCGCTGGAGAAAGTGTCGGTCATGGCCGCGGCGACGGCGCCCGCGAAGGCGTACAGAAAGAGCGTTGGGTCGACGCCGATGTGGGAGGGGCTGGCGGCCCACAGGAGGACCGCGACGAGGGCGACGATGGAGTTCGCGAGCACGTTCCCGCTTCCCCGGGCGCCCTCGTTCTCCTCGGCGATGCCGCGGTCCTGTTTGGCCTCGTACTGGTACTTCGTCGAGAGCCCGCCGAGCCCGAAGAAGGTGATGAGCATGGCGAACCAGCCATACCCTCCGAGGACGATGGTGAGCAGGGACAGCAAGACGCCGGTCAGCATCCCCGGGAGCGAGGCCGTATCGAGCGCGTAGGCGACGTACCCGAGTACCGCCGAGATAGCCAGCGCGACGAGGACGCGAGTCGTCCCCACGCCGCGGTCGGCCGCGAGCACGAAGAACAGCCACAGCAGGAGACCCACCGACAGCAGGACGAGCGGGTCGTCGCGCTCGAAGAGGACGGAGCGAAACAGCGCGGCGACGAGCGCCCCGGTGCCCGCCAGGAAGAGGGCGGTCGCGGGGGCGACGCTCCCGGCGCCCATGCGGGCGGCGACAACGGCGGCGACGGTGCCACAGGCGAAGCCGGTGACGACGAAGCCGGCGGTCGCCACCACCTCGTCGCTGTGAAGCCGGTCGGCGACGCGCTGGCCGAAGTTACCGTAGGCGACGATGACGACGGTGCCGACGAACACCCAGACGGGCAGGTCGAACCGTATCGCCAGGAACGCCAGGCTGGCCGCGGCCAGCGCGAAGGCGGCGAGCCCGTAGAGGCGGCCGTCCTCGTAGTCGCCCGGCCGCGCGAAAACGTCGAACACCGGCGTGTCGGGGCCGATGGCGAACATTGCGAAGAAGGCGACCGCGAGGAAGGGCGCGGTCGCGGCGACAGTCGCAGCGGCGGGCGAGGCGAGGCCGGCGGCGACCGGGACGGCGAAGGCCAGCGTGCCGACCGCGGCGAACGCGCCCGCCCGTCGGACTGTCGATGTCACGTCCCGCCGGTATCCCCGAGAGCCACTTACTCTTTCCGAACTGTCCGGGCCGGGAACGGTCGTCGGTTCCGCACTGACCGCTGGTGTACACCCCGTCTCTCGGTCGCTCCGATACTTCCCCGGACCGTGGGTTTTAGGCGCGGCGTCGGTGTACACGACGCCGTGGGACTGTACGACCGGTATCTCGCCCTCCGAATCCGGCGGAGCGACGCCGCCCTCCCCGAGACGGTCGCGCTGGTCATCACCGAGCGGGACCTGTTGACAGACGGCGCCTACACCACTCTGGAGCGGTTCTTCGAGTGGGCGGTCCAGTACGGCGCCGAGACCATCGTCGTTTACGTCTCCGTCCTGGACGAGGAGGTGGTGCCGACGCTCCGGCGGGAGCTGTCGGCCCTCCGCGCGCCGGCGGCCGTTGCCGTCCGCGGACCGGGCGACCAGCGAGCGGCCGACGCCCCCATTCAGATTTCCATCGGGCTGGGCGGTCAGTCGGAGTTCGCGACGGCGGTCCGCAAACTCGCCGAGCGCGTCGATTCGGGCGAGCTCGCCCCCGCGAGCATCGACGAGGCGGCCGTCGAGGAGCATCTCGTCTTCCCGACCGCGCCGGACCTGGTCATCAAGACCGGCGCCGAGCGCCTCTCTGACTTCATGATATGGCAGTCGGTGTACTCGGAGCTGTACTTCACCGACGTGAACTGGCAGAACGTGCGCAAGCGCGACTACCTCCGGGCGTTACGGGACTACCAGGAACGGCAGCGTCGGTTCGGACGCTGAGCGAAACGACCCAGACATCGACGACCGATGTGAACGCCGGACGACGACAGCACTCCCCGCCGGTCAGCTGGCCGTTCGGCGGCGGGCTCGACGCGGTTCGCGGTCACCAGTCCGCTCGGGGCCCTCAATCCGCCGTCTCCAACTCGCCGTTTAGCTCCTCGCGCTCCTTGCTCGGCAGGGCGTCGCGGAACCGACCCAGCGCCCGCCGGGCCTGTGGGAGGTCGGCGTCCTCGACGGCCTGGACGAGCGACATCGCGCGTCGGGCGCGGGTAGTCCGCCAGGAGGCCTCGCGGTTCTGGTAGGTACGGATGGCCCGCAGGAAGTCGATTTTCCGGAACTCCGGCCAGTAGGGGGCACAGAAGAACGTCGCGGCCTCGTTGCCGTTGGCGTGCCACGGGAGGAAGTTCGAGGTGCGCTCGTCCCCGCCGGTCCGGACGATGAGGTCCACGTCGCGGGTGGGCCCCTCGTAGAGGCAGCGTTCGATGGTGTCGGCGTCGATGTCGGCGGGGGCGAGCTCGCCCGCGTCGACGCGCTCGGTGACGTCGCGGGCCGCACCGAGCAGTTCCGCGCGGCCGCCGTAGGCCAGCGCGATGTTGAGGTTGAGGCGGTCGTAGCTCCCGGTCCGGGCCTCGGCGTAGTCGATGGCGTCCCGGACCCGCTCGGGGAGCATGTCTATCTCGCCGATGGCGCGGATGCAGACCTCGGCCTCGTGGACGCGGTCGGCGTCGGCGAAGCTGCGGAGCTTCTCCTCGACCAGGTCGAAGATGTACTCGCGTTGCTCCGGGGGCCGGTCGAAGTTCTCGGTCGAGAAGGTGTACAGCGTCACCTCGTCGATGCCGAGGTCGTCACACCAGTGTAACAGCGCCTCGGTGGTCTCGGCGCCCTCGCTGTGGCCCTGTGTCGTCTCGACGCCCTGTTTGCGGGCGTAGCGTCGGTTCCCGTCCTGAATGACCGCGACGTGGCTGGGCGTTCCCGACAGTTCCCGCTGTAGTACCCGCTCGTATGCCCCGTAACCCAACTGCACGATCCGCTCTCGCATCATCTGTAGCATATCAACGAGCCGATAAGGGGTTTGTGGCTCGGCGGCCGGCGTGGCAAGGGGCCGCATAGATTTAATAGGGGCGAGCGAGAACTGTCGAGCGCAATGGCGACCGGTACGGTAGACTTCTTCAACGATACGGGCGGGTACGGCTTCATCGATACCGAGGACGCGGACGAGGACGTCTTCTTCCACATGGAGGACGTGGGAGGTCCGGACCTGGAGGAAGGTCAGGAGGTCGAGTTCGACATCGTCCAGGCCGACAAGGGTCCGCGGGCGGAGAACGTGACACGGCTGTAACGCGCAGAGAGCGGACTTTCCGCCGGCCACGCAATCCGAAGCGCCTTAGGACGTGCCCCGCCCAGCCACGGGTATGAGCGACGGCGAGGCACTCGACGACGACCTCTACCGACGGACAAAGCAGCTGCTAGAGCCCGGCGAGATACAGCTCAACGGCGCCGTGGTCCACACGGAGTACGACGGCAGCGACGAGATAGAGATGATGCAGGCGACCATCGACGTCGGCGAGCGAATCGCCGAGGGGTACGGGATGGACCCGACCGACACGTTCGTCTACTCGGGTAGCGACGACCCGGAGTTCGCCTCGAACCAGCACCAGGGGCTCACGCTCGACGGCGAGGAGTTCGTCTGGGAGTGCCAGCAACTGCTGCGTGACGGCGCCTTCGACCTCGTCTTCTACTACGAAGCGAGCGCCGACCACGAGGCGATTCTCGACGCTATCGAGGACGAGGGCTTCGCCGTCACCGGCGTCCGCGGGGAGTAACGATATCAGGCCCGTCGCGGCCGTTCCCACATTGACTCCAGCGGCGTGTTCGGCCGACGCCGTAGGCCGAACCGCGAGAGCGACACTGCGTCCGCGCCGTTTTTATCCGCCGAGTCCCGACTGTCGCTCATGACCAACGAGCTCGGGCGGGTGGACAGCGCGATCTGTAACGCGTTCCAGGGTGGGTTCCCCGTCGTCTCCCGGCCCTTCGAGCCGGCCGCCGCGGCGCTTTCCGACCACGGTATCGACGTGACCGGCGCCGAATTGCTCAACCGCGTCCAGCACCTCGACGAACGCGGCGTGCTCAGCCGCTTCGGCGCGCTCATCAACGCTCAGGAAATCGGCGGGACGGCGACGCTTGTCGCGACCCACGCCCCCGAGGACAGCTACGAGGAACACGCCGACCTCGTCAACGCCCATCCCGAGGTCGCCCACAACTACGAGCGCGAGCACCCCTACCTCAACATGTGGTTCGTCCTCAGCGTGGTCGACGAATCGCGCGTCGAGGAGGTCCTGGCCGATATCGAGGCCGAGACGGGCGAGCCGACCTACAACCTGCCCAAACAGCAGGAGTTCCACGTCGGCGCGAAGTTCCCCGTCGAGGGGCCACAGACCCAGGCCGTCGACTGCAGCGACGCCGGCCCCGAGGTCGAGCCGACCGACCGACGCTCCCTGACCGCCGACGAGCTGGACCTCGTGCTGGAAATCCAGGGCGGGCTGCCCATCACCGAGACGCCCTACGCCGACGTGGCCGACGCCATCGACGCGGACACCGAGTGGGTCGTCGAGACGATAAAACGGTTCAACCAGGAGGGGAAGGTCCGCCGCGTCGGCGCCATCCCGAACCACTACGCCCTGGGCTACTCCGAGAACGGGATGACCGTCTGGGACGTGCCCGACGAGGTCATCGACGAGGTCGGGCAGGCCGTCGCCGAGTTCGACTTCGTCACGCACTGCTACGAGCGGCCCCGCCACGAGGGGGTCTGGCCGTACAACTTCTTCGCGATGACACACGGCCGCAGCGAGGAAGAGAGCGAGCGGCGCATCCAACAGGTCCACGACCGGATGACCGAGTACTGGGACGTCGAGGACGGGGACTGGGACACGCTGTTCTCGACGCGCATCCTGAAGAAGACGGGTATCAGACTGGACGAACGCGCACAGGCGAACGCGGAGCCCGCCGGGGACTGATGATTCCCCTTCTCCACGATTTCACGGGCGAGACGGTCCTGATATTCGGGGGCGGCCCCGTGGGCGCCCGCAAGGCCCGCCGCTTTGCAGCCGAGGCCGACGCTATCGTCGTCAGCCCCGACTTCGTCGACCGGGCGTTCGGCGGGGCCGAGCGGGTCCGGGAAGCGCCCGACGCCGACGGCGTCCGGGAGTGGGTCGACCGGATCGACCCGGCGCTGGTGGTCGCCGCGACCGACGACGCCGAGCTGAACGCGGCCGCCGAGGCCGCCGCCCGCGAGGCCGGCGCGCTGGTCAACCGCGCCGACGACCACGGCGAGCAGGACGCCGGCAACGTCGTCGTCCCCGCGACGGTCCGGGACGACCCCGTCGTGATGGCCGTCGCCACGGGCGGCCGCTCGCCGGCCCTGTCGAAGTACCTCCGGGAGGCGTTCGAGGAGCAGTTCGCCGGCGCGGGGGCGATGGCCGAACTGACCGGCGACCTCCGCGAGGAGCTGAAATCCGCTGACATGACGGCGGCCGAACGCCGTGACGCGGTCAGGACCGTTGTCAGAACCCGAGAAGTTTGGAAGGCTTTAGATAGTGGCAGGTCCAATGCCAGACAAGTAGCAGCAGACGTGATTGGATACCAAATGGGTGATACGTCGTGAGAGAGCAGACAGGCGTCATCGTCGGTGTGCGAGTGACCCACGAACGGGCCAGCGTGGACCAGCTGGAGACGGCCGCCGCGGACAGCCCGCGCCACGCCGTCGAGTCGTTACTCACCGAGCCCGGCGTCTCGGAGGCTTTCGCCCTCCAGACCTGCAACCGGACCGAGGGGTACGTCGTCGCGCCGGACCACGAGACGGGGCTTGACGCGCTCGACCTCTTTACCAGAGCGGTCACCGACGAGGTCGTCGTCGAGATGGGCCACGAGGCGAGCCTGCGCCACATCATGCGCGTGGCGGCCGGCCTCGAATCGATCGTGCTCGGCGAGGACCAGATCCTCGGCCAGCTCCGCGACGCCTACGAGGACGCCCGGGGCGTCGGCGGCATCGGACAGTTGCTCGAAGACGGAATCACGAAGGCCATCCACGTCGGCGAGCGCGCTCGGTCGGAGACGGCCATCAACGAGGGCGTTGTCTCGCTGGCCTCGGCCGCGGTCCGCCTCGTCGACCGCGAGGCCTCCCTGGAGGGCGAGACCGCGCTCGTCGTGGGCGCCGGCGAGATGGGACAGCTGGCCGCGAAGGCGCTCGCCGAACACGTCGACCGGCTCATCGTCGCCAACAGGACCGTTCCCCACGCCGAACACGTCGCCGAGACCGTCGACGTCGAGGCGAGCGCGGTGGCGCTCGACGCGATAGAAGCCGCCGTCGGCGAGTCCCGCGTCGTCGTCTCGGCGACCGGGAGCAACGACCAGGTGTTCGACGTCGGCACCTTCGCCGACGCGGGCGAGACGGCCGTCGTCGACATCGCCCAGCCCCGAGACGTGCCCGCGGGGGCCGACCGGCTCCCCGCCGTGTCGGTGTACGACCTGGACGCTCTGGAGTCGGTGACCGAGGAGACCAGACAGCAGCGACAGCGGGCCGCCGAGGCCGTCGAGCAGCTGGTCGACGAGGAGTTCGACCACCTGCTGACCCAGTACAAGCGCAAGCGGGCCGACCGCGTCATCTCGGCCATGTACGAGAGCGCCGAGCGGGTGAAAACGGCCGAACTCAGCACCGCGACGGCCCGGGCCGACTTCGACGAGGACCAGCGCGAGGTGCTGGAGGCGATGGCGGACGCCATCGTCTCCCAGCTGCTCGCCGCTCCGACCAAGAGCCTGCGCGACGCCGCCGAGGAGGACGACTGGGGGACCATCCACACCGCGCTCGAACTGTTCGACCCCGAGTTCGGCCCCGACGCCCCCGAGATAACCGAGGACATGACCATCGAGGACATCCCCGACGGGATGCGCGACGACATCCCCCCGGCGGTGCTCGAACAGCTCGCCGACGACTAGTCCCCGTTTGATTCGCTTCTGGTAACGCTTTTTCACTCACAAGCGACCCTGCTAGGGCAGTGTTTAGTCAAGCGGTGGGGACGGCAAACAGCCAGAAAGCCCCGACCAGCTAAACTCGGGGGCCTTGCTGCGGTCCTCACTGCGTTGCGGTCCTTACGGCGGCCGCCTTCGTTTAGCTGGCCGCCCCTTTCAGCCCCACCCATGCTGGCTGGTCAACCGGCTTTGGGTGGAATGAAAGGGGCCGCGTTCTCAGCGAACCCCGGCGACGCAAGCACCTGCGGGAGCGCAGCGAGCCGCGGGTCGCGTGGGACCGAAGGTCCCACGTCTTGACGAGCGGCAAAGCCGCGAGTCAAAGCTGAGAACGCGGGGGCTTTCTGGCTCTCGATACCAGGCACTGCTAAACTAAACACTACCTTTCCTAGCGGCCAAACCACTTTCAGGCTGGCAAGCGACTCTCCGATATGGCAGACCTGCTTTCCGACGACGAGATTCGCGACCGGCTCCCCGACGGCTGGGACCGCGAGGGCGACGAAATCGTCCGCGTCTACGACTTCGACGACTATCTGGGCGCGTCGGGCTTTCTCGGCGCCGCGGCCGGCGTCGCCGAGGCCGCCTGGCACCACCCCGAGATGACGGTGCGGTGGGGCGAGTGTAGGGTGCGGCTGACGACCCACGACGCCGGCGGCATCACCGACAAGGACATCGACATGGCCGAGCGGCTGAACGACCTCTACGAGTAGCGTGACCGGGAGCGACGACCCCGAGGCGAGCTACCTCTTCCGCGTGACCGTCCGGCTCGACCCCGACCCGGGGTATCGGGCGGAGCCCGACACGTTCGAGACCGTCCTCTCGCGGGCGGCCGACCCGCCGGGCGAGGCGGGGTGGCTGTTCTTCCGGGACACGCTCTGGCGGGGGGAGCTTGGCGACGCCGCCCACGGGCGCCGGCTGGCCGCGGACGCCCTGGGCGTGCCGGTCGAGTCCGTCTCGTTCAGCGAGCTCCGGACGAGCGAGGCGTATCTCGACGCGCTGAAGGCCGCTATCGCCGCGGACCTCGACGCGTTCAACGCCGACAGCGTCAGCGAAGTGCTGAAGAAGTATCTGGGCAGTTCTATCCACGTCCGGTGACCCGTCCGGGCGGAAGGGATTTATTGGCCACGACCCTATCTCCGCCCCAGTGGCTCGTGACTACGATTTCTGGCTGTTCGACCTCGACGGGACCCTCGTCGACGTGGACCCGGCGTATCCGGTCGCGGTGATGGAGCGGGTCGGCGACCGGCTCGGGCAGGGGTTCAGCGAGCGCGAGGCGGCGCTGCTGTGGTACGGCCAGGGCGAGGCCAGGCGCGACCTGCTCGCCGAGCGCGGCGTCGACCCGGCGCTGTTTTGGGACATCTTCCACGAGGAGGAGGACCCGCTCACTCGGGCCGAGGCGACCTATCTGTACGACGACGTCGAAGCGTTCCTCAGCGAGCGACCCGAGCCCGTCGGGCTGGTCACCCACTGCCAGCCGTATCTCACGGAGCCGATACTCGACCGGCTGGACATCGGCGACTGGTTCGACACTGTCGTCTGCTGTGACGACGACATCGGCTGGAAGCCCGACCCCGCGCCGGTCCGCCGAGCGATGGCTGACCTCGGCGTGGGCCACAACGGCCACGCCGGCGTGCTGGCCGGTGACAACCCCGGCGACATCGGCGCGGCACGGAACGCGGGGCTGGACGGCATCCACGTCGAACGCGGCTCGCCGATAAGCGAGGACCGCTGTGTCTGGGGCGACCACCGCGTCGAATCGCTGCGTGAACTGTAGGCCGGGGAACTGCGTCGTTTTCGGCGATGTAGCTGACTGGTACGTCTGCGAAGTAATCGACGTGAGTCTGACCAGCTAAGCGGGAGTCAGAGGGATAGCGAATCCCGAATCTTCGTGATGATTCCGCCCGAGGAGCCCGCGCCGGCTCGCTTCTCGTCGGCGAGCCGTTCGAGTTCGTCGAACAAGGTCTCTACTTGACGTTCAATTTCGTCCCGGACTTCACGGACGGTCTCCATGTCTTGTCCGTCCGGGTTCACGAGATCCCACTCGTGCGACTCGACGCCATACTGTTCGGGATTGAATTCCGTGATGGAGCACCCCATCGTGACCAGATAGTCAGTGTCCTTGAGGTCATTGAGGTCGGCGACGTACTTGGGAGTCTTGTCCGCGATGTCAACCCCGACCTCTGCCATGGCTTCTACCACCTCTTCGTGGACCGCGTCGGCGGGGTCCGTTCCTCCTGAGTGGATCTCGACGATGTCTCCCAAGCCGCGCTCGGCGCGCTCGCGCTCGGCGAATGCGGCTGCCATCTGGCTCCGTCCCGCGTTGTGAACACAGACGAAGTCGAGCCGAATATTGTCGATTGTTGCCATACTTCACACTCTCTCGGGTCCGGACAAGAGGTCTGCTATGTCAATTATATAGGCGAACGTATCCTCGCGGAACGAAGACTAAGTACGGATTGCTCCTTCACGGCCGTCTCGGGGGAAACAGAGCAGTGACGAAGTGGAGGTGTCTCTTCTGTACTGACCGACGACCCACTGCAAACCGTGGTCCCCGAGCGGCCCGGTGGTACCGTCCTACGGTAGATAGTCCCAGTCCTCGACAGCGACGGTATCGCCGGCCGCCGGGTCCAGTGTGTCCGCCGGCACCGTCACCCAGCCGTCGGCCCGCGTCGCCGTCGCGAGGTCCGTCCCCGACAGCGGCGTCGCCCGCCCGCCGTCCAGTGCGACCGGGACGAACGACCGCACGGCGTCGTCGGTGTCCAGTGGCTCTTCCAGGGTCGCCTGTCGGCTCGGGTGGGGCGACAGCGGGGCGTCGCCGAACCCCTTCA
The DNA here is from genome assembly GCF_025457605.1 of Haloarcula laminariae. Taxonomy (NCBI): domain Archaea; kingdom Methanobacteriati; phylum Methanobacteriota; class Halobacteria; order Halobacteriales; family Haloarculaceae; genus Haloarcula; species Haloarcula laminariae. Next base: position 987,021 of record NZ_JAMZFY010000002.1, read on the forward strand.
GCAGCGGGCGGAGCAACTCGACCGCGCCCACGCGGGCGGCGACGGGCGACTCCGGCATCAACAGCACCGGCCGGTCCTGAACCACGGCCAGACCCGTCTCGCGTCCGGGGGCGACGGCGACGCGGTCGGCGACGATATCGCCCAGCTCCCGGACGACCTCCCGGAGCGTGTCGCCCGGCTCGGTGCCGGTCAGGACGACGACGTCCCGCGTCAGGTCGCGCTGGACCGCCATCCGAAGGGCGGGCGCGTCGTCGGCGACGGCGTTGCGATAGGTGACCTTCCCGCCCCACCGGTCGACGTACTGGGAGAGGGTGAAGCCGGCCGTCTCGATGCGTTCGTCGGGCCCGGGGTCCCGTTCCACCAGGCCGTCGCCGGTCGGGACGATGCCGACCTGCGGGCGCTGGCGCACCAGCAGCTCGTTCACGCCGGCGGCCTTCAGCAGGCCCACGTCCGCGGGGCGGAGCCGGTGGCCCCGCTCGAAGACGGTGTCGTCGGGGGCGATGTCGGCGCCGGGAATCGGGTCGGCGGCCGTCACGTCTGTCGCCAGGACGCGCCCGACGGCAACCGACAGCGGGATGCGGTCGGTCCGGTCGACCGGCACCGCGTAACTGCCCAGCTGTCGGCGGGCGGTCTCCAGCGTACACTCCTCCAGGTCGCTCGGCGGGGCCCCGGCCATACCCGCCGTTGGCGCTGCTGGGGCAAAAGCGCCCGGAGTCCGGTCACACACATCGGCAACGTTTTTGCTCCGGCCAGACGCGACGGACCGTATGGTCCTTCCGCAGCTGGTCGCGCTCGCGTTCCTCGCCGTCGGTGGGTACCTCCTCTATGCCGGCGGCCGCCGCCTGACGACGGTCTTTCACATCCTCCGCTCGGACCCGCTCCCGGTGCGGGAGCTCCACGGCCACCGCGGGCCCGTCGAAATCGAGGGGCGGGCCGTCGAAGGTGACGACGGGACCGTCGAGGCCCCGTTCACCGGCTCGCGCTGTCTGGCCTACACTTACGAGGTCGAGGAGCTGCGCTCGTCGGGCAAAAGCGAGTCTTGGGAGACGCTCGACACCGGGATGGCCGGCGTTGACTTCGTTGTGGACGACGGCACCGGGCGGGTGGTCGTCGACCCCGAGGGCGCGGACATCCACCTCGAACCACAGTCGGTGACCGTTCCGCCGGGGACCGAACTGCCGGAACGCCTCGCGAGGTACGTCGCGGCCACCGACGGCGTCGACCCGCAGGACAGGGTCATCGACCTCAAGGTGACGCAGCTCAACGTCGGCAACGAGCAGCGGTTCACCGAGCGCCGCCTCGACGTGGGCGAGGCAGTGTACGTCTACGGACAGGCCACCCGCGGGCCGAGCGTCGAGTGGGGGAGCAACCTCGTCGACGCGCTCGTCGGCGACGGGGCGGCGACGCCGATGTTCGTCATCTCCGACACGGACGAGCGCGGGACGGCGTGGCGAATCGCCCGCGGCGGACTCTGGCGGGCCGGCCTGGGGCTGGTCCTCGTCGCCGCCGTCGCGGCCGTCGCCGCCGGGGCCCTGCTGTAGGCGCGGACGCGGCGCCGCCACGCCCCCGAGACTGTCGGAACCGCCGGGTTTACCATGCCGCCAACCCTAGACCGGCCCATGTCAGCCCTGCGTGAGGCGCTGGGGTCGCTCCCCGACGCCGTGTTCGCGGACGTGCTCGAATCCGAGGAGGGGTACCTGCTCGTGTTGGACCTGCCGGGCGTGACCGCCGACACCCTCGAAGTCACGGTCGAGGCGGGTCGTCTCGTCATCGAGGGCCAGCGCAGCAAGGACGTGCCCCGGGAGTTCCGGTTCGTCCGCGAGGACCGCTCCGTGTTCCTGGACGTCGAGCTGCCGCTGCCGCCGGACGCCACCGGCCAGGGCGCCGAGGGGACCGTCTCCCGCGGGGTCCTCGAACTGTCGATTCCGAAGGCGACGGCCGCGCCGAGTACGACCGTCCCCATCGACGAGGCCTGATAGTGAGTGCTGTAGCGATGTATCGGCGTGGGCCGACCCGTGGACGACGCGCTGTGGGAACGAACGGCCGCGGCGGGGTGGCGAGCCGGTGAACCTCCGCGCGTACTGGCGGTTCCTCCGCGTCGCCCGGCAGTTCCTCCCCCTGTTGCTCGCGTACGCCCGCGACCGGAAGCGGTTTCTCCTGTTTGGCTCCGGCCGACAGGTGACGAGCGAACAGCGCCGCAGGCGGGCCCAGTCGCTGCTCGATTCGCTGCTGACGCTTGGCCCGACGTTCATCAAGCTGGGACAGCTGCTGTCGACGCGGCCGGACGTGCTCCCGCCGGAGTACATCGACGAGTTCGCGTCCCTTCAGGACCAGGTACCCCCCGCGGACTGGGACCGGGCGAAGGTCGTCCTCGAAGAGGAGCTGGGGCCGGTCGAGGAGCGGTTCGCCGAGTTCGACACCGACGCCATCAGCGGCGCGTCGCTGGGCCAGGTGTACCGGGCCCGGGTCGACGGCCGTGACGTGGCGGTGAAGATTCGCCGGCCCGACATCGAGGACCTCGTCGAGGCCGACCTGCGGGTCATCCGCTGGTCCCTGCCGATTCTGATGTACTTCATCGACGACGCCCGCTCTTTCTCCCTGGAGACGCTGGCCGACGAGTTCGCCAAGACCATCCGCCAGGAGATGGACTACGAGCGCGAGGCCGAGATGCTCCGCGAGATTCGGGCCAACTTCGCCGACAACGACCGCATCCGCATCCCCGATGTCGTCGGGAGCCACTCCACGCGGCGGGTGCTCGCGATGGAGTACGTCCCCGGCACGAAGATAAACGACATCGACGACCTCGACGCGCGGGGGGTCGACCGGACCGAACTGGCCGAGACGCTGCAGACGGCCTATCTCCAGATGATAATCGACGACGGCGTCTTCCACGCGGACCCCCACCCCGGGAACCTGGCCGTCCAGGACGACGGGACGCTCGTCTTCTACGACTTCGGGATGTCCGGGCGGGTGGACCCGTTCGTCCAGGAGAAGATAATCGACTTCTACGCCGCCGTCGCCGACCAGAACATCCAGGCCATCCTCGACGCCCTCATCGAGATGGGCACCCTGAGCCCGGAGGCGGACCGGGAAGTGATGGGCGACGTGATGGAGCTGGCCATCGCCGACGCCCGCGGCGAGGACATAGAGCAGTACCGCGTCCAGCAGATCGTCCAGCAGGTCGAGGACACCATCTACGAGTTCCCCCTGCGCCTGCCGGCGAACCTCGCGCTCGTCCTCCGCGTGGCGACCGTCGTCGAGGGGGTCTGTGTGACGCTTGACCCGGAGTTCGACTTCATCTCCGTGGCGACGGAGTTCCTGCGCGAGGAGGGGTATCTCACCGCCGGCGTGAAAAACTACGTCCAGGACCGCGCGACCGAGGTCCAGGACGCCGCACAGTCCGCGGTCCGCATCCCGCCCAAACTCGAATCCGTCCTCGACCGCGTCGAGCGCGAGGAACTGACCGTCCGCGCCGACATCGAGGACTCGGACAGGCTGTTGGCGACGATGACCAAACGGCTCATCCTAGGCATGATGCTCGCGAGCACGCTGTTCTCGACGGCGTTCCTCTACGCGGAGGCCGGCCTCCTCGTGGCCGGCGGCGCCGGCCTCGCGGTCGTGGTCCTCGGGCTGTCGCTGTGGTGGTCGTTCCGGCGGAAGAAGGGCGTCCGCGCGAAGCCGCAGTTCACCCGCCAGAGCATGCGCGACCGCGACGGCGGCAACGTCGGGGCGATGGGGCTCCCCGACGAGGGCGAGGACGGCTGACGCGGCTACCAAAACCTGACATGCCGGCCGGCCGAGTTCGGAGCTATGACCGGCGACCGCCCCGACAGCGACTACGCGCCCTCCGACGCGCTCGTCCCGGCCACGCCCGAGGGGTATCACGACCCGGCACCGTTCGAGTATCCGGCCTGGCTCCTCATGATAGGCAGCGCCCTCCTCTTCGTCCCCGCAGTGGTGCTGTTCGGGGGCGTGCTCTGGGCCGTCCACGGCGTGGCGGTCTACGAGTCACTCGCCGTCGTCACCGAGACGGGGACCGGTATCACGTTCGAGTTCAACCTCGCGCTCATCGTCGGCCTGACGCTGCTCGCGGTCGGCGTGACCGTCGTCGTCCACGAACTCGTCCACGGGCTGGTCTTCGGTCGGTACGGCTACCGGGTCTCCTACGGCGCGATGCCGCAGATAGGCGCGTTCTACGCGACCCCGTTCCACCAGTTCGTCACCCGCGAACATGCCTTCCCGGTCGCGCTCGCGCCGCTGGTGGTCATCTCGCTCGTCGGGCTCCCGCTGCTCGCCGTCCCGGTGCCGCTGTTTGCCGTCTTCGTCTTCCTGGTCCTGCTCGTCAACGCCGCCGGCGCCGTCGGGGACCTCTACATCGTGGCGTATCTGCTCCGGAAGCCGCCCGGAACGCTACTGTACGACAGCGACATCCGCCACTCCTACGTGTTCGAACCGGAGTGACGGACGAACTACGGCAGTTCGACCACGCGGTCGGCCCACGCTCGGAGCCTCTCCAGGGCCTGCCGCTCGTTTTCCGATACCGGGTTGTCGACCCCGAGTTCGTCGCTCTCGAAGGCGTTTACGACGCTACAGTCGGCCCGGTCGCAGTAGCCCGTGAGCCGCTCGGTCGGCGCCCGGTCGCTCTGGAGCGCGATGGTCGCGTCGTTGACGAACACCGCTCGGGGCTCGACCGGCGCGGCGTCGAGTCGGTCGACGGCCGCCGCGGTGTTGGCCGCCGCCAGCGCGAGCGCCTCGGCGTCGGTATCCCCCTCTGACCGCGGCGCGTGTGCGTCGACGACGCCGTGGTAGGCCCTGTCGGGTACCGTCGTGAACTGTGTCAGCGGCCCGCCCAGTATCTCGCCGTCACGCTCGATGGCGGGCGCGAAATCGAGGACGACACAGCCGTCGGGTCCGTGTGCGTCGAGCCAGCGGTCGAGCGCTTGCGCCGTCAGCCGGGTCTTTCCGGCGTTCGACGGCCCCACGGCGAGCGTGGTCCCGTCGAGCGGTACGGGCGGCGACATTCAGTCGGCTGCCACTGCCGGCTCGCTGTCCTCGGCCAGCCAGTTCCGCGCCGCCAGCCCGAGCAGCCCGGCCATCGCCGCGCCAAGCACGGCGGCGAAGGTCAGTATCGCCAGGGAGACCGGGTCGGTGACACCGCCCGACGCTACGCGCTGGAGCCACTGGCCCGCGACCACGGTGCTGACGCCGATCAGCAGGAGGCCGCCGACGTTCTCGACGACCGAGCTCGTCTGCGGGACGGCGGTCGGGTCGTTCAGCAGGTAGAGCACCAGCGCCAGCACGAACGGCGTGCCGACGAAGCCGACGGCCAGAGCCTGGACGAGCAGCCCGAAGACGGCGCCGGGGATGAACACGCCCAGGGCGCTGAGGAGGGCGAAGACGGCCACAGTCGCCTGGTATCGGGAGTCGGAGGTGTCCTGGTCCCACCCCATCTTGTCCGCGACGAGATACGGCGGGACGACGGTGTTGGCGCCCAGCGTCGTCACGGCCGCGCCCCACAGCCCCAGCAGGAACAGCCACTTGGCGTTGCTCCCGGCGAGGGGGCCGAGCGCGTTCGCGGCGCCGACGACGCCGAGGCTCGGGTCCGAAAGCACCGAGGCGGCGACGAGGAAGATGGACAGACTGGCGATACCGAAGGCGACGAGCATCGACGCGCCGATGTCGAAGCGAGCGAGCGCGCTGTCGTCGGTCGTCCAGCCGCGCGCTCGCATCGTGTAGGACTGCATCGTCACCAGTGCGATGTGGACCGCGCCGCCGAGGATACCGGCCGCCAGCAGCGCGCCCTCGACACCGGCCGGGATGGACGGGACCAGTCCCGCCGCGGCCGCACCGACGTCGATGGGAACGACGAAAAGCGACGCGACAAACAGCAGGACGGCCAGCGAGACGAGCACTTTGGCGCCGAGCTCGGCGTAGCGGTAGCCGCCGCCGGCCAGGCCGACCGCGAGGACGACGCTCCACGCGACCGCCCAGACGACGGGGCTCTGGCCGGTGACCTCGGCGGAGACTCCAGCCAGCGTCTTCATGATGACCAGCTGTGCGAGCCCCGCCGCGATGACGGCGTCGACCACCAGCAGCCACGCCCACGACGAGCCGAGGTTGTCCTCGACGGCGGAGACGATGCCGGCCTCGGTCAGCAGGCCAAGCCGCATCGCGAGATACTGCGCGGCCGCGCCCATCACCGCCGAGAGGACGACCACCCACAGCAGGGTGTAGCCATAGCCCGCCCCCGCGGTCACGAGCGCGCCGATGGTCGCCGGGCCGGTGGCGATGGCCCCGGCGAGCCACGTCGGGCCCATGTTCGAGAGCTTCCCGACCAGTCCGCTGGCGTCCGTCGCCGCCATCTACACACACCCCGGGAACGTCTCGCCGCTGACGTGGTAGCTGTCGACCCACTCGGGCGGGTCCGGGTCGGTAAAGCGCGAGCGGTTGCGCATGTAGGCGGCGATGTAGGCCCGGCGCCAGTCGTCGGTCTCGTTGGGTGCGGTGTAGTGGGGAGCCAGGCAGTGCTGGAAGAGCACGTCGCCGGGCTCCATCGGCAGGGCAACGGCGTCTTCCGGCCCGTAGTCGCCCTCGGCGATGGTGATGTCGGTGTCGTACTCGATGGCTTCGTGACCCAGGAGCCCGTCCCTGTGGGCGCCGGGGACGACCTGCATACAGCCGTTCTCGGTCGTGGCCTGGTCAAGCGCCATCCACACCGTGACGTGGTCCATCGGGTGGATGGGGTAGTAGGCGGCGTCCTGGTGGTACTTCTTCTCGCTGCCGACCCGTGGCGGCTTGAGCATGGCGGCGCTCCGGAGCAGGGAGAGGTTCGGCCCCTGGAGCTGTCTGACGACTTCGAGGACGTTCTCGTCGGTCACGAGGTCGGCGAAGACGTCGTCCTCGCGGACCATTCCGATTCCCTCGAACTTCCGGACCGGGTCGGCGTCGCCGAGCGCGTCCTCGGCGGCGTCGGGTTCGAGCATCCGCTCGAACCCCGCCTCCTCGCGGTCGTTCCGGACGTAGGACTCGATGCGTTCGCTCACTGCTTCGACGACGGCGCTGTCGAGGCAATCCTCGACGACGACGTAGCCGTCGCGCTGGTACTGTTCGAACTGCGCGTCGGAGAGAGCCATACCACTGACTACTACCTGTCGGTAATAAAGCGTTCGACTCCGTCGGTACCTGCCACTGCGTCGGCAGATTCCGTCGGCGCCCCCGATTCCAAACCGTTTATACTACAACACGGGTTAAACGGCCGTATGGCTCGACAGCAGACGGAAGTCCGAGAACTCGACGAAGGAAGCTACGTGATGATAGAGGATACGCCGTGTAAGATCGACTCCTACAGCACGGCCAAACCGGGCAAGCACGGGAGCGCGAAGGCGCGTATCGACGCCCGCGGCGTCTTCGACAGCAAGAAGCGCTCGCTCTCCCAGCCCGTCGACGCGAAGATCTGGGTCCCCATCGTCGACCGGAAGCAGGGCCAGGTCGTCTCGACCGACGGCGGCGACGCTCAGGTGATGGACCTGGAGACCTACGACACGTTCACGATGCTGATGCCCGACGACGTGGACCTCGAACCCGACGACGAGATCGAGTACCTCGAATACGAGGACCAGCGCAAAATCACACGGTCGTAATGACGTTCCCCGGCGCGGTCGCCGACCGCGAGGGAGCGGCCTACGCCCTCGTGGGGGCGCCGCTGGACGCCTCGACCTCGTTCCGTCCGGGCGCCCGCTTCGGCCCGCGCCGCGTTCGCGAGTTCGGCGAACAGTTCGACGACTACGACCACCACACCGGGCGACGGTTCACCGACCTCGGTGTGTACGACCACGGCGACGTCGGCCCCACGGCCGACACCGCCGAATACCTCACTTTCCTGGAGAGCGCCATCGGCGAGTTCGCGAGCGACGGCGCCGTCCCCCTGCTGGTCGGCGGCGAACACACCGTCAGCGTCGCCGCCGTCCGCGCACTCGACCCGGACGTGTTCGTCTGTGCCGACGCCCATCTGGACCTGCGGGCGTCCTACGCCGGCGACGACCTCTCACACGCCACGGTGACCCGCCACGCCCTCTCGGTCGCCGACCGCGCGGTCGTGCTGGGCGCCCGCACCGGCAGCGAGCGCGAGTGGGAGCGCGCGGGCGAGGGCGACGTGACCGTCGTCCCCCCCGAGGACGTGGCCGACTGGACGCCCGACCTAGGCGACGAGCGGGCCTACCTCTCGGTGGATATCGACGCCGCCGACCCCGGCTTCGCGCCGGGCACGGGCACGCCGGAACCCTTTGGATTGACGCCCCGCGAACTCCGTGACGTGGTTCGGGCCGTCGCTCCCCACGCCGTCGGGTTCGACGCCGTGGAGGTCAACGACCGCGACGACGGCCAGGCCGCGACGCTGGCCGCGAAGCTACTCAGGGCCTTCGTCTTCGCCCACGCTGTGGCATAAGAAAGGTTCTTTTTGCCGACTGTGCAACGTGGATTTATGCGCCGCCCTTCCCTCCAAGTAGCGCTTGCGGTGTTGCTCGTACTCGCCGGGTGTTCGATGTTCGGCTCTGAGCCCGTCCGGGAATCGGACGCTGTCGATCGGCTCGACGCGGCCGGAGAGCGCGTCGACGCCGTCTCCTCCTACCGGTACAACGTAACGATCGACGCGTCCACGACCGCCGGCGACGAACGCGTCACCGGCCACGGAGTCGGAGCGGTCAACGCCACGTCACAGCGACAGGTCGCCAACATGAGCTTCGACGGCGAGCGGAGCGTGAACTACCTCGACAACAGAACCGGCTTCACCGAGTGCCGGGGGCCCTTGGGGGACGGGCTCTGGGGCCGACAGCAGCGCTCGACCGAGTCAGAGTGGGTCGCGTTGACGCCCGTCGGTCGGCAACTCGACCTGCTTTCGACCGGCGACCTCTACTACAACGGGACCGAGACCGTCGGCGGGCGGGACGTGACCCACATCTCGGGTGAACCGTCCGATGAAGTGCTGTCAGAGCGCGGCGTCGGCTCCCGGAACGCACCGGTATTCGGTTCCTCGAACGTCGATAGCGTCACCGTCGACCTCTGGCTCGACACCGCGACGGACCGGCCGGTTCGGAGCGCCATCCGCGTAGTCGTCAGTGCCGACGGCGAGACGGCCACCGCGACGCTCACGTTCCGGTATCGCGACTACGGCGACCGGGTTCGGGTTTCGGTTCCCGACAGTGTCCGGGAGGACGCCCTCTCGACCGGCTGCCCCGGTAGCTGAGAGCGGGATTTAATACGACGCCCCATCCAGTCGCCAGTATGGACCGACTGGCCTCGTGTTACTTCTGTGGGGACGCCTTCGACGCCTCGCTCTCCGAATACCCGGTCGTCCCGAAGGAGCTCCGGCCGCCCGAGGACGGCCCGACGGTCGTGCTCTGTGGGGACTGCCGGCGCAAACTCGGCGCCGTCGTCGAGGAGGTGGTCGCGGCGACCGAGGGCGCCTCGGCGGCCGACGACGCGGCGGCTGACGGGCGGAACGAGCGGGCCGACGCCGCGCTGGCGAACGGCGCCGAGTCGGCTGACTCGCCCCGCGGGTCGCCGCTCGACGACGGCACCGACGACGAGCCGACCACCGACGCCGACGAGTGGGAGTCGCCGACGCGCGACGGCGCGGACGAGGAGGCGTCGACTGCCGGCCCCGACGCGGACGCGACGGGGACCCCGTCGGACGGGGCGACCGAGGACGACGACGGGAGCGACGCCGAGACGACCGACGGTTCCGAGCCGACGCTGACGAAACTGGAGTACAACAAGGTGATGCGGCTGCTCAAGAACAGGGCGTTCCCGGTCGACAGGACCGAGATACGCGAGGTGGCCACGAGCGCCTACGACATCGACCCGGCGGAGTTCGACGCCGTCATCGAGGCCGCCGTCTCCCGGGACCTCATCGCCGTCGAGGACGGCCAGTTCGTCGACCCCGAGTGAGCTTCGACAGGGCTAACCCGGCCCGGCGACAGTGAGCGATATGCGCCAGTTCGTCGTCATCGGTCACGACGCGCCCACTACGCCGGAGTTCTCGCTCGACGACCTCGCCGGGGCCGCCGGCCGCCTCGACGTGCTATGTCGGTGTGTCACCAGCGCCTTCTTCCTCTCCCACGCCATCCGCGAGGCCGTCCGGGTCCACCTCGTGCTGGCCGACGAGTACACCGTCACCTTCGACGGGAGCGAGCTCCGCCGGCTCAACCCCGACGAGCGCTCGACGGCCGCGCTGATTCGCAACGCGCTCGACGAGCGCGAGGAGGCCATCGGCCACGTCCCGGTCGAGAGCTCGCCGGGGGTCTCGCTGACCCGGCGCGGGTTCGCGCCGACCCTGGAGGACGTGGCCCGCGAGGGGACCGTCGTCCAGCTCCACGAGGACGGCGACGCCGCCGCCGAGGTCGAGCCCCCGTCAGACCCCGTTTTCGTCCTCTCGGACCACCACGACTTCGGTGACGAGGAGACAGGTCACATCGAGTCCCACGCGGACCGGCGGCTCTCGCTGGGCCCGGAGCCGCTCCACGCCGACCACGCCATCACGGTCGCACACAACTACCTCGACACCGACGGGTTCCAGCGGTACTGAACGCGGACGGGCGCTCGATGCCCCGGCCGCCAGAACACCTTTGTCCCGCGATGGCGTCCCTGCGGTATAATGCAGCTGTATCGCCCTGTCGATGGCCGTGCCGGACACAGCGAGCGACACGTCCGAGGGGGCCGGTAACGCGTGGCCGAGCCGACGCTGAACCGGCGCGCGATGCTCGGCGCGCTCACCGCCGCCGGCGCCGCGTCGCTGGCCGGCTGTCCGCTGTTCGCGCCCGGGCAGGACGGAACGCCGACGCCGGTCGGCGCCGAGCGGTCGCGCCGGCTCGCGACGCAGTTCGCGCCGACGGTGTACTTCGACCGGAACGAGCCGTGGTTCCCGACGGACCCGCGGCCCTACACCAGTAAGCGGGACGGCGAGACCATCGTCACCGGGTTCGACGCGTTCGACGGCTACCACGACCGGTTCACCGGCGACCAGCCCCCGGAGCCGACGGTGTTCTACAACGCCGTGGAGTACCAGGAGTCGCCGCTTGCGGTCGTCCAGTTCTGGTTCTACTCCGTGTTCGACCAGTTCACCACGAACTTCCACTGGCACGACTGGGAAGTGTTGCACGTCTTCGTCGACACGGACACCGACGAGCCCCAGCTCTACGTCGCCAGCTCGCACTCCCGGAAGGTCCCCAACAACGAGTTCCTGGACCCGGACCCGGAGACGGTGCCCCGAATCCTCTCGGAGCTGGGGTCACATTCGAGTGCGCTGTCGCTCAACGACGCCGAAGACGAGTTCGAGCGGCTCTCGGAGAGCGGTGGGCTGGCCGACATAACCAACAGCGCCATCGAGACGATAGAGGACATCGCGGCGATACCCTTCGCCTACGGGCTGCCCCGCGACGAGGGCTCCAGGCTCCCCTATCTCGTGCCCGAGTACGAGGGCGCGCCGCTGTACGACCACCCCGACCTGCCGTCCGTCGAGCGGTCGGACCTCATCCCGCAGGCGCTGACGGTCCGCTCGCTCGAAACGCTCTCCGGCTCGCTGTCGGGGCTCCCGAACCGCGAGACTGGCCTGGTGTTCGACCACGCCGACCGCGAGAGCGACGCGGACATCGAGTACGACCTGGTCCCGACGGCCGAAATCGAACACATCACGGATTTCACCGGCCCGCAGCTGAGCTTCGAGTTCGCGGTCCCCGAGTTCGGCGAGGACGCCGTCTCGGGACACATCTCGACGACGGGCGCGCCGTGGGGCCAGCCCCGCTACGCGAACCCGGCGGCGGACATCTCCGAGCCCAACCACCGCTCGGCGCTCGCCGACCGCTACGACGCAATCGGCGACGCGGCGGCCGTAAACACCGTCGTCGCCAGCGTTTCGGAGGCCGTCGCCAGCGTCGACGCGCCCGAAGACGAGGGCGTGACCACGCAGACCTCCGAGTTCGAGGCCGTCGCCCTGCTGGAGAGCGACCCCGAGGCGGTCCCGACCTTCGGCGGGGTCGCCGCCGTCAGGGACGTCCCCGCGGGCGACCACCGGCTGACGGTCAACCGGGCCGGCGCGGCCCCCCACAGCGAGTCGGTGTCGGTCGCCGACGACGGGCGCCCCACGGCGGCCGGCGTCGATGGCGAGATACCGCTGGTCGCCCGCGAGAACGCCCGGAAAGTAGAGATAGACCCCGCTGACGCCGACAGCGAGCTCCGCCGCTTCGCCGTCGAGGACGACTTCGGCGGCCGGCTCTACGACGCGCCGCTCGACGGCCCCGACGCGGCCTACGTCCACCGGGGCGGTGCCTACACCACGGAGGTCAGGGACACCGACGACGCGGTCGGGGCCGCCCGCGTCAACCCCGACCCGGACTCCGACGACCCGGTCCGTCTCGCGGACCCGAACACCGGGAAGGCGTCGCTCGCGACGTTCGTCGCGGACATCGCGGCGGAGACGCAGGCGCAGGTGGCCGAAATCCGGGACGGCGATTCCGACGACGACGATGACGACAGCGACGGGCGGGAGAACGCTATCGGCGGCCTCACCCAGGCGCTCGGTGCCGTCGTCGAGGCGGCCGAGCGGGCCGCCCAGCGGGCCGAGGACGGCGACCGCGGAAACGCGGACCGGCAGCTCGAGACCGTCGCCGCCCGGCTCGAACGGGTCAGTACGAAGATAGCCGAGGCCAGCAACGACATGCCCGACCCGCTGTCGGCGGCCGCCCGGAACCGCCTCGACCAGGCGACGCGGCGGACCGAGCAGGCCCGCGACCAGTCGAAGCTCTGATAGTAATTCTCGTAGGTTATCACCGGATAGCGCCGACGCCAGGGGTCGGCGCGTACCGGCAATCGCTACAAGAATCACTACGAGCCACGGACGGCAACCAGTTTACTCCTGGGACCACAGGGGCCGATATGGCAGACGAACTCGCCTGGGAGACGCTCACGACGGACATCGCCTACAGCTGTCCGGGGTTCGACATCGTCCACGAGGACGTCGAGTTGCCCGACGGCACCGAGACCGACTTCGACTTCCTGCGGGAGGGCGACAGCGTCGTCGTCCTCCCCCTGACGCCGGATGGGGACGTGGTCGTCATCGAGGAGTGGCGCCAGGCCGTCAAGCGGGTCAACCGCGCGCTGCCGGCCGGGAGCATGGAAGCCGACGACGCGGCACCGCGCGACGCCGTCGACCGCGAACTCCGCGAGGAGACCGGCTACGAGGCGGAGCGCGTGCGCCATCTCTACACCGCCGAGCCCGCCAACGGCTACGCCGACTCCGTGTTCCACTACTTCCTCGCGGAGGGGTGTGAACCGACCGCCGAGCAGGAGCTCGACTTCGACGAGTCCATCCGCGTCGAGACGGCGGCGTTCGACGAGCTGCTCGAATCGGTTCGGTCCGGCGACCTGCGGGACGGTCGCTCGGCGGTCGGTCTCATGTACTACGCGCTGTTCGAGCGGTGACCGTCTGAGACATACCGGTCGCAGGAACGATGGCTGTAGAACTACGGCCTGTGTCCTTGCCCGATGTGTCCCGCCGAGTAGCCCGGGAACACAACCCTTAGGCGCTCCCCCCGCCGACACCGTGCAATGACGAACTTCGAGGTCCGCCAGTACGACGCCGCGGGCCGCCTGGGCGAACTGGAGGTCCCCCGCGCCGGCGTCACCGTCCAGACGCCGACCATCCTCCCCGTGGTCAACCCCCACGTCCAGACGGTCGACCCGGCCGACCTGGCGTCAGAGTTCGGCGCCGAGATACTCATCACGAACAGCTACATCCTGCACGGCTCCGACGAACTGCGCGAGCCGGCCTTGGAGCGTGGCCTGCACGACCTGCTGGGTTTCGACGGCGCCATCATGACTGACTCGGGCTCGTTCCAGCTCGCCGAATACGGCGACATCGACGTGACCACGGAGGAGATACTCCAGTTCCAGCAGGACATCGGGAGCGACATCGGGACGCCCGTCGACATCCCGACGCCGCCCGACGTCGACCGCGAGCGGGCCGAGTCGGAACTCGAAACCACGCAGGACCGGCTGGAGCGAGCCGCGGCCGCCGACACCGGCGAGATGCTCGTCTCGGCGCCGGTTCAGGGGTCGACGTATCCCGACCTGCGCGAGCGGGCGGCCAGCCACGCCAAGACCGCCGGGCTGGACGTGTTCCCGCTTGGCGCCGTCGTCCCGCTGATGAACGAGTACCGCTACTCGGACCTCGCCGACGTCGTCGCGGCCTGCAAGCGCGGGCTCGGCGAGGTGGGGCCGGTCCATCTGTTCGGCGCGGGCCACCCGATGATGTTCGCGATGGCCGCCGCGCTCGGCTGTGACCTGTTCGACTCGGCGGCGTACGCGCTGTACGCCCGCGACGACCGCTATCTCACGGTGCGGGGGACCGAGCTGCTGGACGACCTCGCTACCTTCCCCTGTCACTGTCCGGTCTGTACGGACCACACGCCCGACCAGGTCCGCGGGCTGGACGACGACGCCCGCCAGGACCTCCTGGCCCGTCACAACCTCCACGTCACCTACGGCGAGATTCGCACCGTCAGACAGGCCATCCGCTCGGGGAACCTGCTGGAACTGGTCGATTCGCGGGCCCGCGGGCACCCGACGATGCTCGACGGCTACCGCACGCTGCTCGACCACGCCGAGCAACTGGAGCGGACCGACCCGGTCTCGAAGGACGCCTTCTTCTACACCTCGGCCGAGAGCGCCCGCCGGCCCGAGGTACTGCGCCACCAGGAGCGGCTGGACCGCTTCGACCTCGACGCCGACGAGGTGTTGCTGACCGAGGGGGGCTCGAACTCCCGCTACGACGAGACCTGGGGGGTTCTGCCCCCCTTCGGGCCGTATCCCCGCGAACTCGCCGACACCTATCCGCTGACCGCGGAAGTCCCCGAGCGGACCGACCGCGCGGCCTGCGAGGCCGCCGCCGACGGCGTCGCCCGGCTGGTCGCGTTACATCCGGACACCTCGTTCACGCTGGTCCACGACGACTGGCCCGCGACGGCGCTGGACCGGGTGCCCGAGGGGGTTCGGCTGCGGGACCTGCACGCCCGGGAGTGAGCGAACCCCGGTTTCGCCGGCGGCTCTCTGGAGTGGCGCCGGCATCGCCCGGTAAGCCGCGGCGCTCTTGAGCCTCGGCGGTCAACACGTCCCATGAAGAAATCCATCGACGAACACGCCGACCGGTTCTCCGAGCACGCCGCCGACTACGACGAGAGCCAGGACTCGCCGGAGTACCGCGCCTGCGTCGACCTCGTCGTCGGCCACGCCGCTCCCGGCGCCGACGACGTGGTCCTCGATATCGGGACCGGGACGGGCGCTATCGCGCTCAGCGTCGCCGACGACGCCGGGCGCGTCATCGGCCGGGACATCAGCGAGGGGATGCTCGAACGGGCCCGCGAGAAGGCCGACGAGCAGGGACTTAGCGTCGAGTTCGGCGAGGGGCGGTTCCGCGAACCGGGGGTCCCCGAGGGCGTCGCCGTCGACATCGTCACCTCGAACTTCGCGATGCATCACCTCAGCGACGCCGAGAAGCGCGAGGCCATCGACACGCTCGCCGCGCTCGGTCCGCGCCGCATCGTCCTCGGTGACGTGATGTTCTTCGGCGAGCCGAACCCCGAGGACCCGTTCTACAGCCCCGAGGTTGACGACCCGGCGACGGTGGGCGTCCTCGCCGATGCCTTCACCGACGCCGGCTACGGGCTGACGGCGGTCGAGATGGTCTCGGAGCAGGTGGGCGTCCTCGTCGCCGAGCCCCTGGACTGACCGGGCAGCCGACTACTGCTCGGGCTCTTCCAGCCGGCTCCCGTCTCGGGGACAGTAGTCGTAGGCCTCGGAGGTGGCCTGAAAGCCACAGTGGGGACACTCCTGGACGATAGTCGGGCCGTCGCCGCCGAAGCCGCGAAAGAGGAAGGGGACGAACGGCAGGAACAGGAAGACCAGCAGCGTGTCGAAGTACACCCACAGCGCCGCCGAGAGGAGCAGGCTCACGAGCAGACCGACGGCTGCCGTCAGGGTGCGTGACCCGACCATACTCGTCTGTCGCCGCTCGACGGCGAAAAACACCGCGATGTGGCACCCGTCTCTCGATGCCGCGTGAGACTCCCTTTCACACTACGATTAGCTTTAACAGCCAGTGAACGGAACCGTCGAGTATGGTCCCCCATCCTGACGATTCGCGTGGCTGCCCCAAGTGCGGACACACGGAGACGGAGGTCGGTGAAATCTCGACGACCGGCGGCGGCCTCTCGAAGATGTTCGACATCCAGACGAACAGCTTTAAAGTGGTCTCCTGTACCGGCTGCGGGTACTCGGAGCTCTACCGCGATCAGAGCTCCGGGAGCAGCGACATCGTCGACGTCTTCCTCGGCTGATGGCGGTAGTCAGCCCCCTCTTTGCGGTCGTCGGCCTGCTGCTCGCGGTCGGTGTCCCGCTGGTGCTGTACGCGCTCGTGCGGTCCGAGCACGACCAGCGCGAGACGATGGACCGCGAAGACGCCGAGCTGGCGGCCCGGCGGGACAAGTAGCGCTGCCGCCCGGGGCCGCCTGCCCGTCAAAGGCAAGATAGTTGGTCGCCCGCGGCCGACGTGCGGGCATGACCGACTACTTCGAGGTCCACGAGCGCGACGGGGCCGCCCGGGTCGGCGAGTTGCGACTCGCCGAGTCCGTGCCGACGCCAGCCCTGGTCGACGACGTGGACGCAGACACGCCGGGGGCGGTCCACACCGTCCTCGACGACGCCGGGGGCCGCTGGCCGTCCGAGCCGGACGCCCCGGAGGGCGACGACTCGGCGGTGACGATTCTCCCACACCGCGGGCTCCCCGCCGGGACGCCTGACGAAGTGGCCGAGGCCTTCGGTGACGACTACCCGGACGCCGACTTCCCGTCGGGCGCGGTCGTCTCGCCGAAAACCGCCGGCGACCACCCCGCCGATGTCACGGTCCTGTCCGGCGCACCGGGTGTCACCGGCCACGGCTCGGCCTTCGTGGACGCCGTGACGACCGTCAAGGAGGCCGTCCCGGCCGACACCGCGCTGTACCTCCCCGGCGTCGCCACGCCCCGGAACGTCGCCACGCTGGTCTACGCCGGCGTCGACCTCGTGGACCCGCACCGGGCCGTAATTCGCGGGACCGAAGGCCGGTATCTCACCACCGACGAGGCGTACTTCCTGGAGGACCTCGACGAGCTCCCGTGTGCCTGTCCCGCCTGCCAGCAGCCCCGCGAGTCCTTCGACCGGAGCGACTGCGCCGAACACAACGTCCACGCGCTGGCGGCCGAACTGTCCCGCGTCCGCCGGCGAATCCGTGACGGGCGCCTGCGAGACTACGTCGAGGGGCAGGCCCGACAGGACAACTGGCTCACCGCCACCGTCCGCCTCCTCGACCAGCGCTACGGCTACGTCGAGCAGCGGGCCCCGCTGATTCGCCGGGCGGAACTGACCGCCACGACGGAGGACGCCATCCGCCGCGTCGAGATTCAGCGCTTCGCCCAGCGGGTGACAGAGCGTTACACGCCCCGATTCGACGACCGGCCGCTCGTGTTGGTCCCCTGCTCGGCCCGCAAGCCCTACAGCGACTCCCAGAGCCACAAGCAGTACCACGACGCCATCCAGTGGCGCGCTCACGTCGTCTCGATGACCTCGCCCATCGGCGTCGTGCCACAGGAACTGGAGCTGACCTACCCCGCCCAGCACTACGACTCCGTGGTGACGGGCAACTGGTCGGCAAACGAGATAGAGTTCGTCTCACGGGTGCTTGAGCGCTATCTCGAAGACGCAGACTACCCCGAAATCATCGCTCACGTCCCCGGCGAGGGGTACCGGGACATCTGTGAGCGCGTCGCCGACTCGCTCGGCCGGGAGTTTACCTACACCGTCCGGGACCACCCGACGACGGCGGACTCGCTTGGCAACCTCGCGGCGGAGCTGGAGGGGTGGGACACCTACCAGAAGTCCGCCCGCGAACACCGGACCATCAAAGCCATCGCGGACTACCAGTTCGGAGAGGGCGCCGGCGACGAGCTGTTCCCCGACATCGGCACACAGGGCCGCTACCCGCAGCTGCGGGCCGACGACGCCGACGGCGAGCAACTCGCCGCCCTCGCCCAGCAGTACGGCGTCCTCTCGCTGACGACGGCGGGCGCGCGCCGCTGGGTCGACAGCGACGTACCCACGAAGACCGTCGAGATAGAGCCGTTCGTCCCCCACGGCTCCGTGCTCGCCCCGGGCATCGTCGACGCCAGCGACGACATCCGCGTCGGCGACGAGGTCGTGGTGCGGGGCGACGCCGCCTTCGGCGTCGGCCGCGCCCAGATGCACGGCGCCGAGATGCAGTCGTCGACGCGTGGCATCGCCGTCCAGATGCGCCACACTGAGGAGCTGTAGGGACCGAGCCGAAACCGCCTATGGACCGACCGACACGCCGGTACGTTCCCGCGGGGGCGTTCGCGCTTCTCCTCCTCGCCGTCTCGCTGCTGCCCGCGTCCGAGACCGGCGGTCCGACGCCCGGACTGTTCGGTATCGCACTGGACAAGTGGGTCCACGCCGGTAGCTATGCTGTCCTCACAGCCCTCCTCTCGCGGGCCCGCGACAGCCGGACAGTCCGGGCAGTCGCGCTGGCGGCCGTCGTCGCCGTGGGTTACGGCGGCGGAATCGAACTCCTGCAGGGGCTGGTTCCCTCCCGCGGGACGAGCCTAGCCGATATGGGCGCCAACGCCGTCGGAGCGGTCTGCGGCGGCGGTCTCTGGCTGGTGCTCGCCGCCCGAGTCGACGCGCTCACCGAGCGCGTCCGAGCGTAGAGGCTTTACGCGCCCGTGGGCAAAGCGGCGTAATGAGCAAGCCCAGTCCCGACGTCTACGAGCAGGGTAAGGGGATGGACGCCCACAACGCGGTGATGCGCGAGGTCCGCTCGCGCAACGACTCCACCTACGACCCACGCGAGCCGACCCGCGTCTGGCTCGACGAGGACAACACGCCCGACGGCGTCTACCAGAGCCTGACTATCATCCTGAACACCGGCGGCTGCCGGTGGGCCCGCGCGGGCGGCTGCACGATGTGCGGGTACGTCGCCGAGTCCGTCGAGGGCGGCAGCGTGGCCCACGAGGACCTGATGGCCCAGATTCAGCACTGTCTCGACCACGAGGCGGAGAACGCCGAGGACCTCTCGGGGCTCATCAAGATATACACCTCCGGGAGCTTCCTGGACGAGCGCGAGGTGCCCGCGGAGACGCGGCGGGCCATCGCCGACACCTTCGCCGACCGCGACCGCATCGTCGTCGAGTCGCTGCCTGACTTCGTCGAGGACGAGCGCGTCTCCGATTTCGTCGACGCCGGCCTGGAGACGGACGTGGCTGTCGGGCTGGAGACCGCCACGGACAGGGTGCGTCACGACTGCGTGAACAAGTACTTCGACTTCGCGGACTTCGAGGCCGCCTGCGCCGAGGCCAGGGATGCGGGGGCCGGCGTCAAGGCCTACCTGCTGATGAAACCGCCGTTCCTCACGGAGCAGGAGGCCGTCGAGGACATGAAATCGTCGGTGCGACGCTGCGCCGCCGTCGACGGCTGTCACACCGTCTCGATGAACCCCTGTAACGTCCAGCGCTACACGATGGTCGAGGAGCTCTACCACGACGGCGGCTACCGCCCGCCGTGGCTCTGGTCGGTCGCCGAGGTGCTGGAAGAGACGGCCGACGAGGACGTCATCGTCGTCTCGGACCCCGTGGGGCACGGCTCCGACAGGGGCCCGCACAACTGCGGGGAGTGCGACGACCGCGTCCAGCGCGCTATCAAGGACTTCGACCTGCGCCAGGACCCGAGCGTCTTCGAGCAGGTCGACTGCGAGTGCGAGGCGACCTACGAGGCCGTCCTGGCGCGGGAACACAGCTACGCGGCGCCACTGGCACGGTAGTCACGATGTCCGGCCTGACCGATACGACTGATTCGACCGACGCGCGCTTGCCGGCGGGGCTCGCCGCAGTCGGCGCGGCCGCCACGACGGCCCTGCTCGTCGCCGTCCCGCTCATCGAACTCCTTGCGACCGAGTTCTCCGCGCTCGTCGCGCTCCCGCTCGGGCTGCTGGCCGGGCTTGCCACGCTCGTCGGGGTCGCGTTCAACTTCGGGGACCTCCACCCCGTGCGGCGCCGGGCGCTGCTCGCGTACGCGGCCTTCGGCCCGGCCGTGGTCCTGGTACTGCTTCTCGCCTACGTGAACGTCGGCCGCGACCTGTTCACCGTCGAGGTGGCCGTCGGCGTCGGCCTGGCCGCGACGGCCGCGGTGTACGTCGGACTCGGGCTCTCCGAGCGCGACAGCGGGGCGTAACAGACGGCGACAGCGTGGTGTACGGCCCCGCCGCTCACAGCGTCTCGTCGGGGGCGTGCTTCTCCCGCATCCGTTCGGCCTCCGTCACGTAGCGCTCGCGGGTCGCCGCGTCGTCGACGGTCCCCAGGTTATCGGGGTCGACGGGCATCGATACCGGCGTCTCGCGGTGGTCACCGGTGTAGGAGGTCAGCGCCCGCTCCTTCCGGAACTCCCGCCGGCCGTCCGGGGTGGCGTAGGTCAGGATAATCATGTTCTGTTCGTCGTCCCCGTAGGTCCGTTCGACGAGCCACACGCGGACGGACTCCCCGGCGGCCGCTGTCTCGTCACTGTCCATACCGTCCACTAGGCCGTCGAACGAAAAGAGTATGGTGGACGTTCTCACACCGTGAGACGACCAGTTTCACTTTCACTCCGGTAGGCTGGCGTTTTTACCAACTGGTGTCCTATTGGTTCGTAGGGGCCGCGGACCATGTCACACGCTCCACTGGCCCCATCCTATCCCTTTGGACGAACCGCGTAGCGGCCGCTGGGCGGTTCCCGGCTCCGTGAAAACGGCGTGTACCCTCAGTCGGCGAACCCGGAGAGCACCGGCTGGCCGTCGGTACGGCCGAGGTCCTCGAGCGAGGCCCGCTCGGGGTGGGGCATCATGACCGCGACGTGGTCGCGCTCGCCGGTGACGCCGGCGACGGCGTGTTTCGAGCCGTTGGGGTTGGCCTCGGGGGTGACCTCGCCCTCGGCGTCGCAGTATTTGAACAGTACGCGCCCCTCGGCTTCCAGCTCGTCGAGGCGGTCGTCGGGAATCTCGTAACGGCCCTCGCCGTGGGCGATGGGGAGTTCGATGACCTCGCCCTCGTCGTACTGGCTGGTCCAGGGCGTCTCGGCGTTCTCGACGCGCAGGTGGACGTGCTCACACTGGAAGCGGGCGCTCTCGTTGGTGGTGAACGCGCCGGGGGTCAGCGACGACTCACAGCCTATCTGGGCGCCGTTGCAGACCCCCAGTACCGGCGTCCCCTCGTCGGCGGCCTCGCGGACCTCGGCCATAATCGGCGAGCGGGCCGCCATCGCGCCGGCTCTGAGATAGTCGCCGTAGGAGAACCCGCCCGGGAGCATGATGCCGGTGGTGTCGGCCGGAAGCCCGTCCTCGTGCCAGACGAGCTCGGCGTCAAAGCCCATGGCGTCGAGCGCCTGGACGGAGTCGCGGTCGCAGTTCGAGCCGCCGAACCGGATGACGGAAATCGTCATTCCGCTTGCGTGACCTCCACGGTGTAGTCGTGGATGGTCGGGTTCGCCAGCAGCCGCTCGGCCATCTCCTCGGCGCGGTCTGCGGCCGCGTCGGCGCCGTCGGCCTCGATGTCCAGTTCGAACACGTCGGCCGAGCGCAGGTCGTCCAGTTCGAACCCGAGGCGTTCGAGCGAGCGCTGTGTGGTCTCGGCCTCGGGGTCGAGGACCCCGCGTTTCAGCCGGACCGTGACGGTCGCGGTAAAGGCGGTCATTACTGAGCACCGGGCGGGCGGCGGAGAAAACGCTTGTGTTATTCGAGCGCCGGCACGGCCGTCCACTCGCCGGGCTGGTCGGGCAGGCCCTTCACTCGGAGCTCGACGGTCCCGTCGCGCTCGCGCACGTCGATGCGGCCGTCGAACGGCTGGGCGATGCTGGTGACGACCTGCTCCTCGTGGGCCGACGGGTCGATGGCACAGACGCCCAGCCCGTCGGCGGTCCGGATGCGGGACGTGACCGTGTTGATGAAGCGAAAGACCGGCCGGACGTCCTCGCTGTACACCAGCAGCGGCGTCAGCGTGTAGATGCCAGTCCGAACCGTGTCGTAGCCGCGCGCGTACACCTGCTCGTACTGGCCGGAGTACTCGATACCGATACCGGTCAGGTCGCCCGGCGAGCCGACCGAGGCGACGAAGTCGCCGAGGTCGCCGTCCCGCTCCTGCGTGCAGCTGACGACCCGGACCCGCTCGCGGTCTATCCGGCCGCCCACATCCTCGAAGGTTCTGAGCACCTTGCGGGCGCTGGTGTCGGCGGTGATGATGAGGACGCCGTCCTCGCCCAGCAGGAGCCGGAGCAGGAGTTCGCGGGCGCCTTCGAGCGTCGGCCCGGCCAACAGCAGGTTCGTCCCGGAGGCGACGCTCTCCAGCGGGAGTCCGGGGAACTCGTAGCGGCTGCCGTGTTGGGCCGCCATCTCACTCGACCCCCGCTCCCAGCCGTCGTCGCAGCGACAGTTGCTCCTCGACTTCGTCGGCAAAGCGCCTGAGGTCGTCGCGCTCGGCTCGCGTGTACGACCGCGGCTCGCCGTGGATACAACAGACCGCGCCCAGGGCGTTCCCGTCCTCGTCGGTGATGCGGGCGCCGGCGTACGAGCGGATTTCGAGCTCCTCGAGCCGGTCGACCCCGGTGAACCGGGGGTCCTCCTGGACGTTCTCGACGACCATCACCTCGTCCGTGAGGATGGTGTGGGTGCAGATGGTGTCCTCGCGGGACAGCGTCCGCCAGTTCGCCCCCTCGCAGGCGATGAACCGCTCCTCGTGGGCGTCGACCAGCCCCACGAAGGCCACGTCGATGTCGAAGTGGGAGGTTATCAGCGACGTCAGCCGCTCGAACGTCTCCAGTGCGGACAGCTCGTCGACGTCGTACGCTTCGACGGCGTCCAGTCGCTCGGCCTCGTTCTGCGGGACGGGGTAGGCCGCCTGGGTCGCCTCGGCGGCCGCGGCCTTGACGACGTCCACGAGGCGGTCGTGGGACTGCGGGACCGTCCGCGGGACGTACTCGACTATCTGGTCGCGCCCGCCCCGGGGCAGGTCGGACGGCGGTTCGCTCGTAAAGAAGAGGCAGGGACAGTCCGGGTAGCGCTCCCGGACCATCTCGACCAGGTCGAACCCGTCCCCGTCCGGCAGGCTCGCCGTCGTTACGACACAGCCGACGCTGTCGTCCATGGCGGCCTCGGCGGCCGCGATGGACCCGCACGCACGAACTTCGAATCCGGCGGTATCCAGTGCGTCGACCGTCACAGCCCGTGTCTCGTCGTCGCCGTCGACACAGACGACGGTCGGCAACTCGGCTCTCACGTGCTCGCAATGCAACTGGAGGAACTAAGCTATATCGCCCGCGTAAAACGAAGCCTTTTGCACCGCCCCCGCCGAACGAACTGCCAATGACTACCGAGACACCACGGAGGTGCCGGCTATGAGACACTCGTTCACGGAGATAACTGTCGTCGGTGAGGACGACACGGGGCTCATCGCCGAAGTCACCTCCCTGCTCTTCGAGCGCTCCATCAACATCGAGGACCTGGACCAGGCGGTCCGGGAGGGCGTCTTCCGGATGACGATGCACGTCGACACCGCCGATATGGTGACGACGGAGGAGAAGCTCCGCGAGGACCTGACCGAACTGGGCGAGGAGCTGGGCGTCGACGTGCAGGTCCGGTTCCCCGCCGACCGCGAGACCCAGTCCATCGCCGTCCTCGTGACCAAGGAGTCACACTGCCTTGAGGCGCTGTTCGAGGCGTGGGCCAACGGCGACCTCGGCGCCGACATCGAGGTGGTCATCGGCAACCACGACGACCTCGAACCGCTCGCACAGAAGTACGACGTCCCGTTCCACGACATCGGCGACGAGAAGGGCACCCCCGACGAGGAGCAACTGCTCGACCTGCTCGCCGAGTACGACGCCGACCTCATCGCCCTGGCTCGGTACATGCGCATCCTCTCGCCCGACGTCGTCTTCCGCTACGAGAGCCGCATCATCAACGTCCATCCGAGCCTGCTGCCAGCCTTCCCCGGCGCCTCGGCGTACATGCAGGCCATCGAGGAGGGGGTCCGTATCGCCGGCGTCACGGCCCACTACGTGACGACCGACCTGGACCAGGGGCCCATCATCACCCAGCGGGCGTTCAACGTCCCCGACGACGCCACCGAGGAGGAGCTCCAGAAGCTCGGTCAGCCCCTCGAAGCCGAGGCGCTCATCGAGGGCATCAAGCTCCACCTCAACGACGAGGTGACGGTCCACCGCGGCCGGACGAAGCTCCGGGACCCCGAGAACACCGACGCACAGCTCGGCGCGCCGGAGGACCTCGACGACCAGAACCCCGACCGACCCATCGACGGCCTCGGCGAGTTCGTCGCCGACGGGGACGAACTGGAAGCCGAAGTAGACGATTAATACGCGGTATCGACCGGGAGAGGGCGCCAAAACCCGAAGCGGGTGACCGACAAAGCCCGCGACGGCCACCGCCACTGCCGGGCGTGTCCACGCCCGCACACGCTCCGGTAAGTTCTCTATACCGGTCTAAACGACCGACGGGAGTGACATGGCCGTCCGGACAACCCTGCTGTGATGGCGTTACAATCAGTCGTCGCGGCAGGAACAGTCGGACAGTTCGCCCCGCTCCAGTTCGGGGGTAACCTCCTCTGGCTCGCGGTCGTCTTCCTCGTGCTCGCCCTGGTCGCGGGCGTGCTCGGCGCCCGCGGCGTCGCCGGCCTGAGTATGGACATCGCAAAGTGGCTGGTCATCATCTTCGTCGTCCTCGCCGTCGTCTCGTTCCTGCTGTAGCGGCCCGTCGGGCGGGCGGCGTTTCGTTACAGGTCCCGCACGGCGTCGACGGCCGCATCGAGGGACGGGGCCTCGAAGACGTCGCCGCCGACGTAGGCGTTCGTCCCGGCGCAGTAGAGGTCCCGCGCGGCCCCGATGACGGCCTCGTCAAGCGGCGCCGGTGACTCGTCACAGAGGGACTTCCAGTCGGCGACTCCCTCGGCGGTGGCCCGCTCCTTCGCGGCGCTTACGGCCTCGACCCACGCCAGCTGGGTCCGCTTGTGGTACTGGCGGACGACCTCCTTCGAGACCTGCTGCCCGTCGTAGGCAAAGCGGTTCTCGTCGAAGGTGCCGACCACGTCGGCCACCCGGACTTCCCCGTCGTGGTAGAGGCACTCTATTTTCCCGTCCTCGTGGACGAGGTCGGCCTCGGCGGCGGTGTCGGTGACGAGGCGGTCGACGGCCAGGGCCAGCTCCTCGAGCCGGTCGAGGCTCGCCTTCCCGGCGATGCGCTCGGCCTCCGCCCGGTCGAGATAGCGGTCCTGTTCCTCGTACTTCGTGGAGAACTCCACGATTGGCTCGTCCAGTTCGACGACGCGGTCGGGCCACGAGTCGAACGCCAGCCCGTGGTCGGCGGGGTCGGTCCGCCGGCGCAGCGACGAGCCGGTGCCCACGCGGTTGCGGAAGACGATTTCGAGCGGAATGAGGTAGTTCTCGCCGGCCTCGTCGTGGTAGGCGTCGTAGTCGTACGTCCCCTCGCGCTCGGGCAGGTCCGGGACCTGGGTCAGCGAGATGACCATCTCCTCGGGCGGCGTGCCCGCCGCGAGGGCCTCGTCGAGGTCGAGTATCGCGCCGTCGGGCTCGGTCCGGACCCCCTCGTAGTGGGTCGCCACGTCGCGTTCCTCCAGCAGCTCGAAGTTGTACGCGCCCATCGTACACAGCGAGGCTCCCTTGTCCGGAATCTCGTCTGGCATCTTCCCCCAGTCGAACACCGAGTAGTCGTCCGTGAAGGCAAACGAGCCGCGCCCGAGGTCGGTGGCGGTCGCCGGCTCGTCGACGCGGAACTCCTTGACGCTCGTCATTGCCGGCGCTTTGGGACGGGTGACAAAGACGTTTCTCATACCGCGACCGGCGGCGCGGCCTCAGTCGCCGTCGGCCGGCCGTCTGGCCCGGTCGTCGACGTCCGCTATCGGCGGCATGGCGCGCTTGTGTGCGGTCTCCTTGCACATCGAGACCAGCCGCTGGGCCGTCGACCGGTCGATATCCAGCGCCGCCGCGGCGTCGGTGACCGACTCCCCCTCCTCGACGACCCGGTACAGCAGCGAGTCGATGACGTCGTAGGTCGCCCCGAGGTCGTCGGCGTCGGTCTGACCCGGATACCGGCCCGTCGCGGGCACCTTCTCGACGATGGGGTCGGGGAGCCCGAGGTGGTCGGCGAGCGCCCTGACCTCCGTCTTGTAGAGGTCCCCCAGCGGGAACAGGTCGGCGGCGCCGTCGCCGTACTTCGTCACGTAGCCAAGCAGTAGCTCGGAGCGGTTCGCCGTGCCGACGACCAGGCGGTTCCGCCGGTTGGCGGCGTAGTACGCACAGCACATCCGTAGCCGGGCGACGGTGTTGTGGCGGGCGCGGTCCGGCGTCGGCGTCGGCCCCCGGGGCTCCTCGCCCGCCAGGTCCGGGGCGAGCTGCTGTTCGAACCCCTGGAGCAGCGGCTGGAGGTGGGCCCGCTGGAACTCGATGCCGAGGTGGTCGGCGACGACGCTCGCCTCCATGGTCGCCGAGGCGTCGGTCTTGTGACAGGGCAGGCCCAGGCCGAGGACGCGGTCGGAACCGAGCGCCTGGACGGCCAGCGTCGCCGTCACCGTCGAGTCGAGCCCGCCGCTCATCGCGACGACGACGCCGTTCGCGCCGGCCGCGTCGACGCGTTCTCGAAGGAACGCGCGAACGGTCGAGCCGACCGCCGTCGCGTCCGCCCCGCCTTGAACGAAGGGAGTTGCGTGTTTCTGTGGTCTGTCGTTCATAATTGTGCGAACGTGTTTTTTCTTCGCTCAGATAACTCGGATGGCGATATATACGACTACTCCTTAAACACATGAAACACTCCGGAACACTGCCGTAGTCGCCGGTAGCGGCCACTGCCAACCCGGCCGGTGTCGATGGGAACCGCTTTGTTTCGGGGCGTGTACGGACCGCACAATGCCTTTGCTGGTCGACGTTGGTATCATCCTCGCCGCGACGGTCGCCATCTGGAAGGGCAGCGACTGGCTGGAGGCGGCAAGCGAGCGGCTCGCGGCCTACTATGGGCTCCCCGACGTGGTCCAGGGCGCCATCATCGTCGCCGTCGGCTCGTCGTTCCCGGAGCTATCGACGGTGGTCGTCGCGGCCCTGGGCGGGTCGATGCCGCTGGGCGTCGGCGCCATCGTCGGTTCGGCTATCTTCAACGTCCTCGTCATCCCGGCCGTCGCCGGTATCACCACCGACGGCGACGTCGACTCGAACCGCACGCTCGTCTACAAGGAGGCGCAGTTCTACATGCTCGCCGTCTCCGTCCTGCTCATCACGTTCGCGCTGGCGGTCATCTACTACCCGGCCACGGCGTCGCTTTCGGGGACCGTCACCCGCCCGCTCTCGGCTATCCCGCTTGCGCTCTACGGCCTGTACGTCTTCATCCAGTACCAGGACACCGCCGACCACGAGAGCGACCCCGACACGGCCGCGGGTATCGACGCCCGCCGCCAGTGGGCCTTCCTGCTGGCCGGGCTGGCCGTCATCCTCGTCGCGGTCGAGAACCTCGTCCACTCGGTCGGGGTCATCGGCCGGACGTTCGGCCTCGACGAGTTCCTCCTGGGCGTGACCGTCCTCGCGGCGGCGACGAGTCTGCCGGACACGCTGGTCAGCGTGCGCGCCGCCCGCGACGGCAACGGCGTCACCTCGCTCGCGAACGTCCTCGGGTCGAACACGTTCGACCTGCTGGTCGCCATCCCGGCCGGGGTCCTCATCGCCGGCGCCTGGACCGTCGACTTCGCGATGGCGGTGCCGATGTTCGGCGTCCTCACCGGCGCGACTGTCCTTCTCTTTACCGCGCTCCGGACGGACCTCGCGCTCTCGACGCCGGAGTCGTACGCGCTGCTGGCGGCCTACCTCCTGTTTGTCGCCTGGGTCGTCGCCGAGACGGCCGGCCTTGTCGGTGGCATCTTGCCTAATTGAGCCTGTGACGGGGGTGCGGTTCGCCCGTGTCCGCGTTCGTCCCGGGCCCGGCATGTGAGGGTGGAACCACACGCTTTTCTCGCTCGTCCCCGTCTCTCCTGTAATGTCGGACGCGACGCTGCCGGCGGGCGGGTTCGCCCAGCAGCCGGTCACCGACCAGTCCTTCGAGAACGCGCTGGCGAAGGCCAGAGACGGCAAGCGACTGACCGTGGCCGACGGCGTCGAACTCATCACTACCGGGACCGACGTCGAGGGTATCCACACCGGTCGCAAGGAACAGGTCCTGGAGGCCGCCGACCGCCGCCGCGCGGAGGTGGTCGGCGACGAGGTCACCTTCGTCGCGAACCTCAACAACAACGTCACCACCGCGTGCAACACGGGCTGTCTGTTCTGTAACTTCAAGGACCGCTCCGAGCAGTTCCGCAGCGACTACCAGCAGGACCACGGCGGCTTCACGAAGACCCCCGCCGAGTCCCGCGAGATAGTCGGCGACGCGGTGGACCGGGGTATCTACGAGGTGTGTTCCGTCTCGGGGTTACACCCCGCGCTCGCGCTGGACGACGAGCACATCGAGATGCTCGAAGCCAGCGACCGGGAGGACCTGAACTACCGGCCGGCGAGCGAGTACGACACGGACCCGGGCACCTACTGTGAGCAGATTCGGGCGATGGATGTCGGGGACGTCCACGTCCATTCGATGACCCCGGAGGAGGCCTACCACGCCCGCCGAGGGACTGACTGGTCCTACGAGGAGGTGTTCCGGCGGCTCAAAGACGCCGGGCTGGACAGCGTTCCGGGGACGGCCGCCGAGATTCTCGTCGACGAGGTGCGGGAGGTCATCTGTCCCGGGAAGATAGACAGCGCCGAGTGGCTCGAAGCGATGGAGGCCGCCGCCGACGTGGGCCTCGGAACGACGGCGACTATCATGTACGGCCACGTCGAGAACGCCCGCCACCGGGTCGAACACCTCCGGAAAGTGCGGGCGCTACAGGACCGGACCGGCGCCATCACGGAGTTCGTCCCGCTCTCGTTCGTCCACGAGGAGACGCCGCTGTACGACCGCGGGATGGTCGAGGGGGGCGCCAGCGACGACGAGGACGAACTGATGATAGCCGTCTCCAGACTGTTCCTTGACAACATCGACCACATTCAGTCCTCGTGGGTGAAATACGGGGACAGCGGGGGGCTGAAGATGCTCACCTGCGGCGCCGACGACTTCATGGGGACCATCCTCTCCGAGGAGATAACCAAGCGGGCCGGCGGCGACTACGGGGAGTTCCGCTCCGTGCGGGAGTACGCCGACATGATAACCGCTATCGGCCGCACGCCGGTCGAGCGGTCGACGGACTACGAGCAGCGCCGCGTCGTCGACCCGGAGGCGGACGTACTGGGACCGACGCTGGGCCCCCGCGCCGACGGGACGCCGCTGCTCCGCTGATTCCTGAAAAGGGGTACAGTCGCTCGTCGGTACAAAATCCCCCGGGAGGGCTGTCAGAGGCACACCCGGGTACGTTCTTGAGTAAATCCCGGACGGTATTATAGGTATCACCTAGCTATCTAGGTGCCCGCGGGATAGGCACGCCACACCGTGTCTCTGCGTCCGGCGGCAAACACCGGCGGCCCGCGTCGCTTTCCGGTCAGTCGGAGCTGACCGGCGTCGTCGGGTTCTCGCCCCGCTCCAGCACCGCCCGGAACCGACGGCCGGCCGCCCCCTCGGCGCCGATGGCCCGCTCGATGGCCGGCGGACACCACCCCGCCTCGACGAACCGCTCGTAGACCGGCAGCCGCTCGCACAGCGGGACGCCCGCGGCGTCGGCGACGGCCTCCAGCTCCTTGACCGCCGGCCAGGCGTAGTCGGGGTTGATGTGGTCGTCGGTCACCGGCGACACCCCGCCCAGGTCGTCGATGCCACAGTCGACGAGCTCGCGGGCCGGCGCGAGGTTGGGCGGGACCTGGACCGACACGTCCGCCGGCAGTCCGGCACGGGCCATCGCCGTCGCGCGCCGCATCGTCGCCAGGTCCGGCGACCCGCCGCGCCACCGCTCGTTCTCGACGACCGGCTGGACGATGACCTCCTGGATATGCCCGTAGCGCTCGTGCATCGCCGCGATGGCGAGGATACTCTCGGCCCGGTCGCGCCAGTCCTCGCCGATGCCCACCAGGATACCCGTCGTGAAGGGGACGCCAAGCTCCCCGGCGGTCCGAATCGTCGCGAGGCGCTGGCCCGGCGACTTCGCCCGCGGCCCGCCGTGGGCCTGCACGTCGGCCGTCGTCTCCAGCATCACGCCCATCGAGGCGTTCACGTCCGCGACGGTGGCCATCTGCTCGCGCGTCTGGTCGCCCGGGTTCGCGTGGGGGAGCAGTCCCTCGGAGAGCGCGATTTCGCAGGCCTCGCGCAGGTACTCGTGGACGCTCCCGTGCCCCAGCGAGTCGAGCTGGTCGTACAGCTCCGTGTAGCGGTCGTCGGGGTCGTCGCCGAACGTGAACAGGGCCTCCGTACAGCCCGCCGCGGCCCCGGCCCGGCAGGTCTCGCGTATCTCCTCGGGCGACATGAGCGTCGCCTCTCCCGGCGGGTCGTAGTACGTGCAGTAGGTGCAGGTGTACCGGCAGGCGGTCGTCAGAGGGACGAAGACGTTCCGGCAGTAGCTCAGTTCGGGCGCCGCCTCGACGTCCTCGGGCATCACCGACAGCAGCCGCTCGATGTCCCGCTCGTCGATGGACAGGTCGACGTCGTATTCGCCGGCGCCCGGAATCACGTCCCCGAATCCGTGGCCGACGGACAAAAGCGTCTAGTAACTGTGGCTGGCTCAGAGAGCACGGCTCCTCAAAACAGCCGGAAAGCCCCGCCCAGTGCTGTTTGACCAACTGGCTACGGGTGGGGCTCTCTGGCTGTCTGCGTTCGTTGTCGTGGGTCCACATCTGGCGCCCCCGAAGCGTTGAAACGTCCTAGTACGCTACTGACTAGCATGAGTGTCTCAGGTCTGTGTGAAATCTGCCAGCGGCCGGACGTCGAACACGGCTGTGACCGCTGCGGGCAACTGGTCTGTGAGCGCCACTGGGACCGACAGCTCGGGGTCTGTATCGAGTGCAGCAGTCAGGTCGGCGGCCGCGGGGGACAGGATTCGACGGAGAACCTCCCGGACGGGGTCGACACCTACCGTTTCTGACGCTCAGCGGTACTGGTTGAGCTGGTCTTTCAGCTGCTTCGCCGACCGGCCGGCGGCCTCGAAGAACTTCTCTGGGTCGCCGCGGTCGGCCGCCTCTTCGCCCGCGAAGATGATACCGCGGGAGGAGTTGACCAGCCCGACGCCGTCGGCCAGCCCGTGTTCGACGGCCGCCTCGGCGTCCCCGCCCTGGGCGCCGACACCGGGGACGAGGAAGGGGATGTCGGGGACGAGCTCTCGGATGTCGGCGAGTTCCTCGGGGTTGGTCGCGCCGACGACGAGGCCGACGTTGCCGTTGTCGTTCCAGAGGTCCGCGAGGTGGACCACCCGCTCGTACAGCTTCTCGCCGGAGGCCAGTTCGAGGTCCTGGAGGTCGGCGCCGCCGGGGTTGGAGGTGCGCCCGAGGACGAACACGCCCTTCTCGGCGCGCTGGAGGAACGGTTCGAGCGAATCCCGCCCCAGGAAGGGGTTGACGGTGATGGCGTCGGCCGCGGGGCCGCTGTCGTCGGAGAGAATCTCCGCGTACTGGCGGGCGGTGTTCCCGATGTCGCCGCGCTTGGCGTCGAGCAGGACTGGCACGTCTTTCCCGTGCGCGTACGCGATGGTCTCCCGGAGCGCCCGCCACCCGTCGGCGTCCTCGTAGAACGCTGCGTTGGGTTTGTAGCAGGCGGCGTGTTCGTGCGTCGCGTCGATGATACGGCGGTTGAACTGCCAGCGGGGGAGGTCGGCGTCGGCCACCGCGTCGGGCAGGCGGTCGGGGTCGGGGTCCAGCCCCACCGAGACCACGCTGTCGGCGACCGCGATGCGGTCGGCCAACCGGTCGAAGAAGTTCATACCTACCGGGCCGATGGGCACGGATACAAGCGTTTCCCTCTCCCCCGGCTATCGTTTGTGATAATTCGAACCGGCAGTACTTTATACTGGCTGAGAAACCACCCGCCATGGACCGTTCCCTGGACGTGGGGCACGTCGCCGAGACGCTCCCCGACCTGAGCGAGGCCCTCTCGGACTCGCGGCTCAGGCCCGCCGGAGTCGTCGTCGGTTTCGCCCTGTTGACCGTCGGTGCACTGCTGTCGATGGCCCCGACGACCGGCCAGTGGGCCTTCTGGTCGAACGCTGTCGCCGCCACGCTCGTCTTCGTGAGCGTCCCGCTGTTCTGTGTCGGCCTCGCCGCCCCGGACCCGCCCGAAGGCTCCCGCTTTCACTTCGGTGTTGACCTCTCGCGCAAGCAGCGCCAGGCGGTCGCCGCCGGTTCGCTGTGTATCACGCTCTCGCCCGTGGTCATGGCGCTCGGGTCGCCGCTGGGCATCTCGACCGTGGTGCTGGCGATGGCCGCGACGCTTTCCTTCGTCGGGGCGTCGCTCGTGCTGACCGGCTTCATCGCCTGGACCAGCGAGACGCTGGCCGGCCCGGCGTAAGGGGCCGCCCCTACTGCAGCGACGCCGCGACCGCGTCGACCAGTGCCTTGACCGCGGCCCCACTGTGGGCCACGACGACCCGTCCCTCCTCTTCGACAGTCACGTCCCCGCGCTCGCTCTCGAACGCCGTCGACCGGGAGAGCTCCAGCCGCGCCGTCGTCTCGGTCACGCTGACGGTCCCGAGGGCGTCGCCGTCGGCCGCGATGCGGAACGCGAACGCGCCCTCGGCCGTCGGCTCGACGTCGGGCTCGGCGTCCTCGACCGACACCGCGCCCAGGGGCCCCCGTTCTAACCCCGTCAGCTCCGACGCGAACAGCTGCCCGATGCGTTTCCCGTCGGTGATACGGTCCTCGACCATCAGAGCCCCTCCCTGACCTCGGCGGCGATACCGCTCACGTCGACCCCCTCGCTGCGGGCGTAGACGACTGCCGCCGCGTCGAGGGTCACGCCCAGTTCCGACTGGCGCTTGTTGATGTCCGCGACGGCCGTCTGCTTCTCGACGCCGGCCTCGACGACCGCGTCCAACACCTGTTCGAACGTCGACCGGGACTGGAGTATCTCCTCGCCCGGCCGGAACCCGTCGGGAATCGCCGTCGACGACGCGTCGAAACCCGTGACCAGCGCGTCGTCGTCCCGTTCGAGAAGCCCCTCGCTGGTGGCCACGTCGACCAGCGTCTTGGCCTGGTCCGGTGAGAACCAGTTGCGGTCCAGCGACAGCGCCACGACGAACTCGCTCTCGGCCATCCGGTCGGTCCCCCGCTGGCGAAACGGCGCGGCCACGGCCGTCTTCAGACTCATCTAGTGAACGGGTCGGCGGGTTCGGGGGTAACGGTTGCGATTGCGAGCAGCTACGGCTGGAGTTGAGTACGTCCCCGAATCACGAAATGGTACGACCAGAGGGCGGGACTTTCTGGCTGTTCCTCCCGGTCACGCAGGTGCGTAGGCAGTCGTCGCAGACGCCTTCGGTCCACCGGCCGACCCCGGTAACTAGCATCGAACGCTTCAAGTAGCCGCTCGGCCACGTACCGGGTATGCAAGACCAGGGACGCTCCCCACGCAAGCGGACAGGCGGCCGACGGCGACCGAACCACAAGAAGAAGAAACACGAGCTGGGACGCCAGCCCACCGAGACCCAGGTCGGCGACCAGAAGCTCAAGGTCGTCCACTCGCGGGGCAACACGAGCAAGGTCCGCGCCGTGACGACGAACGTCGCGTCGGTCGCCGACGGCGGCGAGACCGTCGAGGCCACCATCGAGCAGGTCACCGAGAACCCCTCGAACCCCAACTACGCCCGTCGTAACATCATCACGAAGGGCGCCATCGTCGAGACGAGCGAGGGCCAGGCGCGGGTCACCTCCCGTCCCGGCCAGGACGGCCAGGTCAACGCCGTCCTCGTCGAGTAACGCCCCCGTCTCTTTTCCGTTTTCCACCGTCCAGTAGCGACGCTACCCGTCGCGACCGCGCCCGCACCGACTCCGGGACACTCACGAGCAGTACGTACTGATATATACCGCTATTATAAAGCATCTAAGCCGGCTGTAGCCTCGAATCAGTCAAGACTCCCGTAACCGCCATGACCACTCAACCGACGTTCGCTCCGACGCTCGACGCACCGACACGGCGTATCGACTCCAGCGCGTGGGACGACATCTACGTCGTCGGCGACATCCACGGCTGCCGTGGCTCCCTGGAACGGCTGCTCGACGAACTCGACCTGACCGACGACGACCTCGTCGTCTTCGTCGGCGACCTCGTCCGGAAGGGCCCGGACAGCAAGGGCGTCCTGGATATCGTCCGGGAGCGGCCGAACCTGCTGAGCGTGCGGGGGAACAACGAGCAGAAGCTCATCGACGGCCGGAAGACCATCGACGCGCTGACCGACGAGGACTACGACTACGTCGAGTCGCTCCCGGTAGCCATCTCCTGGGACGACGCCCTCGTCGTCCACGGCGGTATCAACCACCGCAAGCCCGTCGTCGAACACACGCTGACCGAACTGCTGAACAACCGGTCGCTCGTCCCAGGCGGGAGCTACGACCGACCTTACTGGTTCGAGACGCGGCGGGAGTCCCCCCGCGTCTTCTTCGGCCACACCGTGCTGGCAGAGCCGTTCGTCACCGACCACGCCGTCGGGCTCGACACCGGCTGTGTCTACGGCGGGCAGCTGACGGCCTACGACTACCGCGACGACGAACTGGTGACGGTCGAGCCCCCCGAGACCTACGTCTCGCGGTCGGCGGACAGCATCGTCGAACCACGGCTCGCGGAGCCCGCGGAGGGACAGTGACAGACGACGTCGGCGTCCCGGCGTACGACCCGGACGGAGTGGACCTGACCGACCCCGACCTCTACCTGAACCGGGAGCTCTCCGAACTGGCCTTCCAGCGGCGGGTCCTCCACGAGGCCCTGGACGAGCGGAACCCGCTGCTGGAACGGGTCCGCTTTCTCTCTATCGTCACCAGGAACCTCGACGAGTTCGTGATGAAGCGCATCGGCGGGCTGAAACAGCAGATACAGGCCGGTGTCACCGAACGCACCGCCGACGGCCGCACGCCGGCCGAGCAGTGGGAGGAGTGCCACGACGCGCTTGCCCCCATGTTACGCCGGCAGGCGGAGTGTTACCGCGAGACGCTCCGGCCCGTGCTGGCCGAGGCCGGCATCGACATACTGGACTACGACGACCTCTCTCCGGCCGAACGCCGGCGGATGCGCGACTACTTCGAGGAATCCGTCCTCCCCACACTGACGCCGCTCTCCTTCGACCCGGCCCACCCGTTCCCGTTCATCTCGAACCGGTCGCTGTCGCTCGCGGTGTTGACCCGCCCCGAGCAGGGCGACCCGACGTTCACCAGAGTGAAGATACCGCCCAACCGGCCGCGGCTGGTGCAGCTGGACGGCGACAGCCGCTACGTCCCCCTGGAGGAAGTCGTCCGGGAGAACCTGGACCTGTTGTTGCCCAACGTCGACATCGTCGACACGGCGCTGTTCCGGCTGACCCGGAACGCCGAGGTACGGCGCGACGAGGAGGTCGCGGAGGACCTCATCGACATGATAGAGGAGGTCCTCGAACAGCGCCGCTTTGCCAGCGTCGTCCGCATGGAGATAGACGCCGAGGCCCACCCCCGCATCCGCGATACGTTACAGGAGCAACTGGACCTCGAAGACCGCGAGATATACGACCTGGAGGGGCCCCTGGACTACCGCGCGTTCGGGGCCCTGACCGACCTCGACCGCCCCGACCTCAAACTGGAGTCGTGGACGCCCCAGCCCCATCCGCGGCTCCGCGACCCGGACTCGACCGCGCTCGCACAGACCGACGCCGAGCGCGCTCGGACCATCTTCGACGACATCGACGAGGGCGACGTTCTCCTCCATCACCCCTACCACGACTTCGGCGACACCGTCCAGCGGTTCCTCTCCGAGGCGGCCAACGACCCGGACGTGCTCGCGGTGAAAGCGGCCATCTACCGGACGGCGAGTGACTCACAGGTCATCCAGTCGCTCATCGAGGCCGCCGAGAACGGGAAGCAGGTGGCGGTGATGGTCGAACTGAAGGCCCGCTTCGACGAGCAGAACAACCTGGAGTGGGTCCGGCGACTGGAGGAGAACGGCATCCACGTCGCCTACGGGACCATCGGGCTGAAGACCCACACGAAGACCGCGCTCGTGGTCCGTGACGACGACGACGGGGTCAACCTCTACTCCCACGTCGGCACCGGCAACTACCACTCCGAGACGGCCAAAGGGTACGTCGACCTCGGGCTGTTGACGGCCGACCGCGACATCGGCCAGGACCTCGTCACCCTGTTCAACTCCTTCACCGGGCCGGCGCTGGACGAGGAGTTCCGCAAACTGCTCGTCTCGCCGGTGACGATGCGGCGGGAACTCACCCGGGCCATCCGTCGGGAGGCCCGCCACGCACAGGCGGGCCGGCCCGCGCGCATCGTCGCGAAGGTCAACGGGCTGGAGGACCCCGACATCGTCGAAGAGCTCTACCGGGCCTCGATGGCGGGCGTCGACATCGACCTCATCGTCAGGGACATCTGTCGGCTCCGGCCCGGTATCGAGGGCATCAGCGAGAACGTCTCCGTCCACTCGGTCGTCGGCCGCTTCCTGGAACACTCCCGGATCTTCTACTTCGAGAACGGCGCGCGGGCGGCCCGGTCGTCGGAGATGGACGACCCGCCCCAGGGCGGCGAACCCGACTACTACATCGGCAGCGCCGACTGGATGACCCGAAACCTCGACTACCGCGTCGAGGCGGTCACGCCGGTCGAGGACCCGGCCCTCAGGCGGCAACTGAAGTTCAACTTAGACCTCGTCCTCGCGGACAACCGCAAGCGGTGGGTGATGGAGAGCGACGGTAGTTACAGCCAGCAGTACCCCCGCGACGGGGAGCCGGTGGTCAACACGCAGGAAATCCTGATGCGCGAGACGCTGAAAGCCCGCCGCCAGGAGGACGTAACCGTCGGGTTGCCGGCGGACTACCCGGTCGACAGCGACATCCTGGTGGGTGGTGACGTGTCGGACGAGCAGGCCGGTAGTTCGACTGCGGCCGACGACGCGCCGGCCACGGACGACGGCGCCTCCGCCTCGGAAAACGCGCCGGACGAAGTGGAAGCGACCGACGGCGGCGCGACCGACACGCTCGAACGGCACGCTAACCGCTGGTATCGGCCGGACAGCCGGACCTACGACTACGCGGTTCGGACGCCGGACGGTGGGCGGCGATATCTGAAAACGAGAGACGGCGCGGTACAGGCGCTCGAACGGTACTACGACTAAGGTCGCGGCGCGGCTTTCTGGAGGGCGCTCTCGGCGATGTTGCCGCCGTAGTCGGCGGTCCGGGACAGGGAGTCGACGATGCGGCCGAGAATCTGAGCGCTCTCGGGGTCGGCCTTGCGGACTTTGCTGTCGATGTCGCGGGCGGTCTCGTCGACCGCCGGGATGCGGCTCTGGGCGTCGTTGGCCTGCTCGACCGCTTCGTCGGAGTCCTCGGTCAGCAGGGCGTCCATCGCCATCTCGGGGACGGTGGTCGCCTCCGATTCGAGCTGGCGGAGCAGGTCGGCGGTGTCGCCGCTTATCTCGCCGATCTCCATCGAGAGGCTCGCTATCTTGGTGGCGTGGTCGGCGATGCGTTCGAGCTGGCGGGCGCTCGACTGGTAGTCGAAGACCGTCTCCCGGGGGAAGCCGATCTCGTTTGCCGCCGTCGGATTGCGGAGGACGGTGCGGAACACCCGCGAGACCATGTACCAGAGGCGGTCGACGTCGTCGTCGCGCTGCATCACGTTCGCGGCGAGGTCGTCGTCGTCCTCGATGAGCGCCTCGACGGCGTCGGAGAGCATGGTCAGGGAGACCAGCCGCATGCGCGTGATGGCGTTGTGAATCGACAGCTCCGAGGAGTCGAGCAGGTCCTGGAGGACGATGCGGTCGGAGGTCTCCTCGATGACTTCGAGGCCGACCAGCCCCTGGGTGGCGTCCCGGATGATACGCCGCTGCTCGGCCGTGATGCGGGTCGCCTCCAGCTGGATGACGTCGAAGCCGCTGACGTACATCGTCATCACCGCACGCGTGAGCTCGTGCGGGTTTTCGAGCCCGTCGATGTCGAGAGCCCCCTCGACGCGGTCCTCGTCGTGTTTCGGTGCGAGCAACAGCAGGTCCTCCTCCGCGTGGAACTCGACGACGCTGCCCGCGCTCACGTCGTTTGATGTTGCCCAGTCTTTCGGTAGCGACACGGTGTACGTCGAACCGCCCGTCACCTGCACCTTGCGAGTTTCCATGTATGTTGGTATAACCCCTCCTCCGTATAAATCCACCTCTATCTATATATTTTCTGTACATGAACCCATAACCGCTGCTTACGGACGCGAAATGGGCTAATAACGGGGGACAGCTTCTCAGATGGTGCCGGGCCTCCGTCCAGAGCTCTGGTCGAAACAATTCCAGAAAACCTTCGATTGGGGCGCTCTATGGTGGTATTCGCGTATTGTCCATAATTCATAGTGTTTTCTATGAGGGCACTTGTCACCCCACGACTATATAGATATACTGAGGCAACATAGTAGGGTATTTATTCAAATCAGCGATTCCAACAAACGATGAGACGCGAGACAGCGCCACGAGTGTCGCGACGCAATTTTTTACTCGGCGCCGGCACGACCGGGGTGGCTGCCCTCTCGGGCTGTATCCAGCGTCGGTCCGAGTACGACGGTGGGGATGGGGAGACCGGGGGGCCAGTGACGGGGGAAATCGCTGTCGCCGGCAGTAGCACCGTCTTTCCGCTCACCAGGACGATGCGAGTCGAGTTTCAGAAGGAGTATCCCGAGGTCGACATCTCGGTCTCCTCGACCGGGACCGGTGGCGGGTTCGGGAACTTCTTCTGTACCGGTGATAGGGCGCTGAACAACGCGAGTCGGCCGATAAAGGACAGCGAAGTCGAGCAGTGCGGGGAGAACGGCATCGAACCGGTGGAGCTGCGCGTGGCCACCGACGCGATGACCGTCGTCGTCAACAACGACGCCGACTGGGTCGACTGTGTCACCGTCGACGAACTGGCCCAGATCTGGGGGCCCGACGGCGCGGACCGGTGGAGCGACGTCCGCGAGGACTGGCCCGACGAGCCCTTCGAACTGTACGGCCCCGCGTCCACGTCGGGGACGTTCGACTACTTCACCGAGAGCATCATCGGCGAGGAGGACGCCCATCGGGAGGACTACCAGCCGACCGAGGACGACAACACCATCGTCACCGGCGTCAGCGGCGACGACCACGGGATGGGCTACTTCGGCTTCGCCCACTACCAGGGCAACAGCGACGCGGTGAAAGCCCTCGAAATCGAGGACCCCGAGACGGAGAACGGTTGTGTCGCTCCGACGCTCGAAAACGCCGCGGCCGGCGACTACACGCCGCTGTCGCGCCCGCTCTTCCTCTACGTCTCCAGGGACGCGCTCCAGCGGCCGGCCGTCAGGGAGTTCTGCCGGTTCTACGTCCGGAACGCGACGAGTCGGGCGCTCGTCTCCGACGCCGTCGGCTACGTTCCCCTGACCGAGGAGCAGCGCTCCATCCAGCGCGGGCGTCTCGAACACGCTATCGACATCGCAAACGGCAGGGCAACAGAATGAGCACCGAAACGCCTGACATCGAATCCGGCCGGTCGACCGCGAGCCGAAGCGGCCGTGAGCAGCTCTATCGGGGGATATTCCTCACGTGTGGCATCCTGTCTGTCCTCACGACGGTCGGCATCATCGTGGCGCTGCTCAGTGACGCCGTCGCCTTCTGGTCAGCCGTCCCGATAACCGACTTCCTCCTTGGGACCGAGTGGAGCCCGGACATCGGTGGCACGTACGGCGTCCTCCCGCTGGTGAGCGGGACGCTCATCATCACCTTCGGGTCGGCGCTCATCTCACTGCCCATCGGCGTCCTCACCGCGATATATCTCTCCGAGTACGCCAGCGACCGGGTCCGGTCGATACTGAAACCGACCCTGGAGATTCTGGCCGGCGTGCCGACCGTCGTCTACGGCTTTTTCGCGCTGGTCTACATCACGCCGCTGCTGGAGGGGGCCTTCCCCACTATCAGCACGTTCAACGCGCTCTCGGCCTCCATCGTCGTGGGCATCATGATTATCCCGATGGTCTCCTCCATCAGCGAGGACGCGATGAGCTCCGTCCCGGACTCGCTGCGGGAGGCCAGCTACGGGCTCGGGGCCACGAAGTTCGAGGTCTCGACGACGGTCGTCGTCCCGGCGGCCGTCTCCGGCATCGTCTCCTCCTTCATCCTCGCGCTCTCGCGGGCCATCGGCGAGACGATGGCCGTCACCATCGCCGCCGGGGCGAAGTCACGGCTCGTCAACCCCCTCGACCCCGGCGCCGCGTTTCTGGACTCCGTCGAGACCATGACCGCCGCGATGATCAACATCGGCAAGAGCGACGTGGACCCGGGCTCGACGACGTACAAGAGCCTCTTCGCCATCGGGCTGACGCTGTTTGCCATCACATTCGCGATGAACGTCGTGAGTAATCTGGTCGCCCAGCGGTACCGGGAGGAGTACGAGTAATGGCGACCGAGAACACCGACGGCTTCGGACGCGTCAGCCGGGTCCGCGGAATCGTCTTCGAGAACCTCACGCTCGCGGCCTCGGCCGTGGGCGTGGTCGCGCTCCTCCTGTTGCTGAGCTACACGATTCTGGACGCCGTCCAGCCGTTCACCGCCTCGACGGAGTGGTATCTCCTCATCTTCGGGGCCGTCGTGGTCCCGACGCTGGCCGTCGGGGCCTACTGCTGGCGCCACCCCGCCGCCGGCACCGTCGGCGTGCAGGCCACCGGGGCGACCCTCGCCGGGACGGCCCTGGCCACGCTGCTTGTCGTCTGGCTCGGCGGCCAGTTGGCACTGCTCGTACTGGTCGCCGTCGTGGTCCCGACCGCGGGGACGCTCGCTTACCTCTCCACGCGACGCCAGGCGCTGACCGTCGGCCTCCAGACCGTCGGCATCGTCGTCGTCGGAGGCGGCATCGCCTCGGTGGGCTCCTTCTTCGCCGGACAGCAGGCGACGCTCGTCTTCGCCGTCGCCGTCGGCCTCCCGGCGGCGCTGCTTGCCCGCTTCTTCCTCGCGAAACCGGCGGTCGGCCACGTCGGGGTGTTCGCAACGGCCTACGGAGTCGTCGGCGCGGTTCTCGCCGCCGTCGCCGTCGAGGTGGCTGCGGTCGCGGGCTTCCCCGTCGACGCCGCCACCGCCAACGGCCTGTACGCGCTGGGCGTCCTGCTCGGCGTCGGCGCCTACGCCGCCCCGCAGCTCCGTGACCGACGGGCCGGGCTCGCCGGGCTCGGCGCGCCGTTCATCCTGCTGGCCGGGGCCGCCGCCGGCGTGGCATTCCACCGGGTGTTCGTCGTCACGACAGGGCTCACCGCGGCGCTGTACGCCGTCACGGCCGTGCTGCCGGCCGCCGCCTTCGGGCTCCACGTCGTCCGGACGGCCAACGAGGGTCGCATCGGACTCGCCCTGCCGGTAGTCACGGCCGTCGGAGCGGCCCTGGCGCTGGGGTTCAACGACCGCTATCTCGTCCTCGCGCCCAACGCCGAACTGGCGTTCGGACTCGCCGTCCCGCTGGGGCTGGTGGCCTATGCCCGGTACGTCTTCGACCGTGACCGTCCGGGCCGCACCGGGGTCCTCGCCCCCGTGGTCGTCGGCGGCGGGCTGCTGGCCGCGCTGGCGGTCGAACGCGGGTTGGGCATCGCCGGCCCCGACAGCTGGCTCGACCGGCAGTTCCTGACCGCCGGCTCGCACTACCAGCCCGAACTTGCCGGCATCCACCCCGCACTGGTCGGCTCGCTGTATCTCATGTTCATCGTCACCTTCGTCGCGTTCCCGGTCGGGGTCGGCGCGGCCATCTACCTCGAAGAGTACGCGCCGGACAACCGGTTCGCCCGCTTCCTCGAGATAAACATCTCCAATCTCGCCGGCGTCCCCTCGGTGGTCTACGGGCTACTCGGCGTCGCCGTGTTCATCCGCTACGGCGGGCTCCGCCTGGGAGCGGTCGTCGCCGGCGGCTTTACCCTCTCACTGCTGATTCTCCCCATCGTCATCATCTCCGCACAGGAGGCCATCAGGTCGGTGCCCGACTCGCTCCGGAAGGCCTCCTACGGGATGGGCGCGACGCGCTGGCAGACCATCCGAAACGTCGTGCTCCCCCGAGCGATTCCCGGCATTCTCACCGGCACTATCCTCTCGCTGGGCCGGGCGGTCGGCGAGACGGCCCCGCTCATAATGGTCGGGCTCGCCGCCGTCAGCAACGTCCCTGGCTCGCTGACGGGCCAGGGGACCGCGATGCCGCTCCAGGTCTTCTCCTGGGCGCTCGAACCCGGAACGCTGTTCCGGGAGAACGTCGCCGCCGCGGGGTCGATGACGCTGCTGGTCGTGTTGCTGTCGATGAACGCCGTTGCAATCATCATTCGGAATAAGTATCAACGTGAACAATGACTAGTAATTACAGCCCACAGACCGCGAACCGGACCCGACTGACCGACGACACCACAATCCATGGCATCTGAAATGAACAGCGAGACGAGCGAGGAGCGCACGGAGGAACCGCTGACGAGCACGGAACCGGACGTGACGACGGACGTCAGCCAAACGTCGTCGCGAACGATTCTCGAAGCGCGTGACCTCGACGTGTTCTACGGGGAGACCCAGGCGTTACAGAGTATCGACCTGCCGATTCCCGAGAAGCAGGTGACCGCGATGATAGGTCCCTCGGGCTGTGGCAAGTCGACGTTCCTGCGGTGTATCAACCGCATGAACGACCTCATCGACATCGCCCGCGTGGAGGGCGAACTCACGTTCAACGGCAAGAACGTCTACGACGACGACGTCGACCCCGTCGCGCTGCGCCGGCGCATCGGGATGGTGTTCCAGCACCCCAACCCCTTCCCCAAGAGCATCTACGACAACGTCGCCTACGGGCTCCGGATACAGGACCGCGACGTCGACATCGACACGGTGGTCGAGGAGTCCCTGAAGAAAGCGGCGCTGTGGGACGAAGTCAAGGACCGCCTCGACGAGTCCGCGCTGGACCTCTCGGGTGGGCAACAACAGCGTCTCTGTATCGCCCGGGCCATCGCTGTCGACCCCGAAGTCGTGCTGATGGACGAGCCCGCCTCGGCGCTCGACCCAATCGCCACCTCGCAGATAGAGGACCTCATCGAGGAGCTGGCCGAGGAGTACACCGTCGTCATCGTCACCCACAACATGCAACAGGCGGCCCGAATCTCCGACAAGACCGCCGTCTTCCTCACCGGCGGGGAGCTGGTGGAGTTCGACGATACGGACAAGATATTCGAGAACCCCGAGAGCCAGCGCGTCGAGGACTACATCACCGGCAAGTTCGGGTGAGACCGGCGTCGTCGCCGGCGGTGCTGTCGTAGCGCGGTCCGCGTCTTCTCTCCGTCATTGACTCAGCTATCCCGCTGACCGGCGAAAACGGAATACTGCGGTCGGATACTCCCGGCGGCGGTCACTCCTCGCTCTCGTATGGCTCACCGACGGCCGCGGGCGTCCGCGTGGAGCCCCAGACAGTGAGGACGACGACAACGGCGGCGTACGGGAACAGGTTGACGAGCCTGTTTGGCACGTCGATGCCGGCCGTCTGGAGCTGAATCTGTAGCATGTCCAGGCCGCCGAAGACGAGCGCCGCGAGGGCCGCCCCGAGCGGGTTGTAGTTCCCGAACAGGTAGGCGACGATGCCGATCCAGCCGCGGCCGCTGACCATCGTCTCGCCGGTCCCGGTGAACGACCCCGCCTGGGCGAGCAACACCGCGCCGCCCAGGCCGGCCATGACGCCGGAGAAGATGACGGCGGCGTACCGAACGCGCGTGACGCTGATTCCGGCCGTGTCGAGCGCCTCCGGGTTCTCGCCGGCCGCCTGAATCCAGTACCCGTACCGCGTGTCGTTGAGGA
Organism: Haloarcula laminariae; assembly: GCF_025457605.1. Lineage (NCBI taxonomy): Archaea > Methanobacteriati > Methanobacteriota > Halobacteria > Halobacteriales > Haloarculaceae > Haloarcula > Haloarcula laminariae. The sequence continues at coordinate 1,031,119 of NZ_JAMZFY010000002.1, forward strand.
ACTTCCAGGCGGCGACGGCCAGGACGGCGGTGACCATCACCAGGGGGGACGTATCGAAGAGTATCGGTCCCACTACCGGAATCTCCGAGAGCACCGGGACAGTCAGGTCGTTGATACTTTCGAGGCTCGGGCTGTTCCGGCTGTCCCAGACGAGCACCGCCATGAATGGCCCGAACCCGAGACCGATGAACCACAGCGCCAGCCCCGCCACTATCTGGTCCGCTTCGTACCTGATCAACAGGACGGCGAAGGCGACGGCGAGCACCAGGCTGACCAAGACCGACGCGAGGATCGCGAGCCAGACGTCGCCCTGGCCGGGCGAGCCCCCGCTGATAATCCACATCATCGTCGCAGCGGTGGCCGCCCCGAATATCATGAACCCCTCGACGCCGATGTTGAACACGCCGCTCTTCTCGGCGTAGAGCCCGCCGATAGCCGTCAGCGCGATGGGGGTGGCGGCCTGGAGCGAGCGCTCCACGAACCCCGTCGTGACGATTTTCCGAATCTGTAGGTCCATCGCTACCGTCGCCACAGCCAGGGCGGCGACGACAGCGACGATACCGGCGATTCGCAGCCGCTTGCCGGCAGCGTAGTCGGCGACGCTCATCGGTTCTCACCGCCCAGTCCGGTCCGCTGTGCGGCCATGCGGAATAGCTCCGGCACGGAGACGAACAGGATGACGAGCCCGATGACGCCGTCGATGAGCTGGACGGGAACGTCGGTGTAGATGCCGATGTGGGAGCCGGCGGAGTCGAGGCCGCCGAACAGCAATCCGGCCGGAACGATGCCCAGCGGATTGTTCGCGGCGAGCAGGCTCACGGCTATCGCGTCGAACCCGTACGTGCCGATGCCGCTCGGGTCGGTGTAGTAGCCCTGAATCATGATGGCAAAGACCGCGCCGGCGACGCCCGCCACCATCCCCGACAGCGTCATCGTCAGGACGACCGTCCGCTTGGCGCCGACGCCCGAGTACGTCGCCGCCGACTCCTGGTGGCCGCTCGTCACCATGTCGTAGCCGAACCGGCTGCGTTCCATCACGACGAAGATGACCGCGACGGCCGCGAGCGCGATGCCTAACCCGATAATCGAGAACCCGGGGCTGTCGAACACGATGCGGGGCAGGGAGACGTACTCCGGGATTCGCTCCGTGTTCGGCGCCGTGTTCCCTTCCCCGCGGAACGGGTTCTGGACCAGCCACCCGACGACGCCGGTCGCGATGAAGTTCAACATGATGGTGGTGATGATGACGTTCGCGTTGGCGTAGGCCTTCAGCGCGCCGGGCAACGCGCCGTAAGCGCCGCCCGCACACGCCCCCGAAACGAAGCCGACCAGGAGCAGGCCGACACCGCCGACGGCCCCTTCGGGCAACAGCGGCGCCGTCCAGATTATCGACATGATGGTCGCGAAGCCGCCGACGACGAACTGCCCCTGGACGCCGATGTTGAACACGCCGGCCCTGAACGCGACCGCGACCGCGACGCCGGTCAGGATGAACAGCGTCGAGAACCGCAGCGTCCGGGCGATAGCCGACTGCCCGCCTATCGCCCCCTCTATCATGCTGGTGATGAACTGCGCCGGGTCGTACCCGGCCGCTGCGACGATGGTGACGCCGATGAGCAGGGCCAGCGCCGTCGAGGCCGTCGCTATCGCCAGCCGTTCGATAACCGAGGCGCGCAGCATGTGTCCGGCCGCCCTATCGAGTGCATCGGAGAGCCGTTCCGACGCGGGGCTCACGACCGCACACCCCCGTCGGCGCTTTCGGCGTCGTGGCCGGCCATCAACATCCCGAGCTCTTCTTCGGTCGTCCCCTCCGGGTCGACCGTCGCCATGAACTCGCCCTCGTACATCACCGCGATGCGGTCCGAGAGCTTCTGTATCTCGTCGAGCTTCGAGGAGACGACGACGATTCCCATCCCCGCCTCGCGCAGTTCCAGCAGCCGGTCGTGGATGAACTCGATGGACCCGATGTCGACCCCACGCGTCGGGTGGGACGCTATCATCACGTCGGGGTCGTGTTCTATCTCCCGGCCGACGATGAACTTCTGCTGGTTCCCGCCGGAGAGTGACTTCGCCTCGGCGTCTTCGTTCGGCGGCTGCACGTCGTACTCACGGATTATCTCCTCGGCGTGTGTCCGCACGGCCGCCCAGTCTATCATCCCGTTGTCGACGAACGGCTCGACGGTTTGGTTCCCCAGCAAGGCGTTGCGAACGAGGGTGTAGTCCTGAACGAGCCCCTCCGTCGTCCGGTCTTCCGGGATATAGGCGATGCCGGCGTCGATACGCTGTCGGCGGTTCGTGTCGGTGATGTCCTCGCCGCCGAACCGGACCGACCCCGATTCGACGTCGCGGAGCCCGGTCAGTGCCTCGACGAGCTCGGTCTGGCCGTTCCCCTGGACGCCGGCGATTCCCAGAATCTCCCCTTCGCGGACGGTGACGTCGACGCCGCGCACCTGTTCGAGCCCCCGGCTGCCCCGTACGCGGAGCTGTTCGGCGTCGAGGACGGGGTCGCCCTTCGGCGGGTCCCGCGGCGGACGGTCGAACTGCACCTCCCGGCCGACCATCATCCGCGCAAGCTCCGACTCGGAGGTCTCGCCGGTCCGGACCGTGCCGATGGCCGCACCGTCCCGCAGGACAGTTATCTCGTCGGCCGCGCCGAGCGCCTCCCCCAGCTTGTGCGTGATGAATATCAGCGAGTGGCCGGCCTCGGCCAGCTCCGCCATCACGTCGAGCAGCTCCTCGATTTCCTGTGGGGTGAGGACAGCCGTCGGTTCGTCGAGGATGAGGATGTCCGCGCCGCGATAGAGGCTCTTCACTATCTCGACGCGCTGGCGGGCACCGAGGTCGAGTTCCTCTACCTTCGTGTCCAGAAACTGGTCGACTCCGAAGTCGTAGCGCGAGCAGATATCTTCGATGTCGGCACGGGCGGTCGACGTATCGACGAGACCGTTGCTGCTGGGTTCGTGACCCAGGATGATGTTCTGGAGCACGGTCATCGTCTCCACGAGCTGGAAGTGCTGGTGAATCATGCCGACGCCCGCGTCCATCGCGTCCCTGGGCGAGCCGAACGTCCGGGGCTCGCCGTCGACGTGAATCGTCCCGGCGTTTTCCTCGTAGAGCCCGTAGAGGACGCTCATCAGCGTCGTCTTTCCGGACCCGTTCTCGCCGAGGAGGGCGTGAATCGTCCCCTTCTCCAGCGTGAAATCGACGTCGTCGTTCGCTACGACGTCGCCGAACCGTTTCGTGATTCCCGCCATGCGGACGGCAGGCGTGTCCTCAGCAGTCATCGTCCTCCGTGGGAGCGTTCATAAATAACAAATAGATGGTTCGGGCGCCTCAGTTACAGCCGGAGGCGGAACACGGGACCTCGATATCGCCGCTCGTGATGCCGTCCTTGGCCTCCTGGATGTTCTGCGAGACGACATCGGGCATGTCCCCTTCGAACGCCTGCCCGATTACGACGTCGACGCCCTCCTCGTCGAGGCCGAGCGTGTTCGCGCCCGCGACGCTCTCGAAGTTGTCCTCGGCGACCGCCGCAGCGACCTCCCGGGTCCCCTCGTTGATGTACTTGACCGCGGAGCCGATGATGACGTCCTGGAACTCCTCGAGGGTCACGGACTGGTCCGCGTCGACGCCGATGGCGAAGCGGTTGTTCTCCTGGGCGGCCCCGAAGACGCCCTGTCCGGCCGACGCCGCGGCGTGGTAGATTATGTCCGCGCCGTTGTCGTACTGGGAGGAGGCGATGTTGGAAGCGGTGTCCGTGTCGCTGTAATTGCCGATGTACCCCACGTCGACGGTGATATCGGAGTTGACCCACTCCGCACCGGCCTTGTAGGACTCCTCGAACGCGTTGATGAGTGCCCCGTCTTCGCCGCCGACGAAGCCGATGTGTGCGTTACCGGGCTCGGTTGAGTTCCCCTCGTGGGAGAGTTCCTCCGTCGTCATCGTCCCGCCCAGGACGCCGGCGAGGTAGGACATCTCGTGGTTGGCCCACGTGTATCCGGTCACGTTTGGCTCGTCGACGTAGTCGTTGATGAGCATCCAGTTCTGGTCCGGGTAGTCCGCCGCGTTCTGCGTGAGGGCCTCGGTGTGGTTGTACGAGACCAGGACGATGAGGTCGTAGTCGCCGCTCTCGGCGAGAGTCGACTGGGTGGACTGGTAGTTCGACTGCTCGGTCTCCTCGACCTGGTTTATCTCGATGTCGTACTCCTCCTGTGCGGACTGGAGCCCCTCGACCGCCAGGTCGTTGAACGCGTTGTCGTCGAATCCGGCGGGACTGGAGACGATAGCGATGTTCGTCGCCGACTCCGAGTCACCGTCCCCGCCCATGCAACCGGCGAGCGTCGTTCCGGCGACGATAGCGGCTCCCGCCGTGAGTACGGACCGACGATTGACCGTGGCCGTCCCGTCAGTACCGCTCGAATCTCCATTATTGTCTGTTCCGGACATCACACTCCCGCAGATGATGTTCTACGTTAAATAATTAATCGTTAGTATATATGGATATTGAGAGTATACCGTATTCCTTTCTTAAATACGGAACGCAGTCAAACGGCTGTTTACACCGTTTCTGTGTGCTGAACGCAGCTAGTTGGTGATATATAGTCATACTTACCGTCTATCTCTCAGAAAATAAACCCTCTCACGCACGACCGAACGCACTCGCTCTATACACCCACGCTTCGCACCTGTGGAGGGTTAGCCGCCGCCGGTTCTCTATGGCAGTATACGATTTATGCGACCGGCGCACTCACTGACGGTGGCGTCGTAATGGGGACAACAACGGGCCCGAGCCGGATTACTGGGACAGCGTCGCTTCGGTGTCGATACCGTACACCGCTTTCGGGGTCTCGACGTGGGCGGTCCGTACGGCTTCGTCCTCTCCGTTCTCCAGCAGCCATCGGACACGACGGGGGACTGTCTTCGGTCCGAGCACCGCACCGGGCCGCTCCGGGTCGTCGATGTAGTCCGTCTCCATCAGGAACGGCTCGTCCTCCTCGATGGCTACCTCCAGTTCGTCCTTGTCAGCGAGTACCGACTTCGTCGGCCCCTGCAACCGACCGCCGGAGTAGTGCTTGACGACCTGCCGGCGGTTCATCCCCCGGTCTTCGGCCCACTGGGCGACCTGCTCGAAGTCCTCACCGCCCTCGGTGTGGAGCTGGACCGCGAAGTCGCCGGCGGCGGCCAGCTCGAAGGCGTGACACATCACCGCGTTCGAGGCGTCCCAGACGGTGTCGGTGACCTCGTAGTGTGGCCGGCCGGACTTGATAGCGAGAGCGGGGCCGTCCGTGACGTATTCGCTGGCCACATCGAGCCCTCGTTGCATGATATCACGGGCTCCTTCGGGAGTGTAGCCGTCCTCGACCAGCCGCGAGACCAGTCCCGGGTGCACCCCGAGAACCGGCCACGCGCGCCCGGGGAGGATTTCGGTCGCGTCCGCGGCGGCCTCGACCGTCAGGTCGAACGCCTCCCGGAAGGTGGCCTCGTCGGTGGCCGTCTCCACGAGGTGCCACGAGGGCTTGTTGAGCACGAGCAGGTGCGTCCCGCCGTGGTCGGCGAAGTCGTCGACGGCCTCGGTGTTGCGCCCGTTCACCGGGTCGAGATGGAGATGGTTGTCCAGTACCGGCGTCGACTCGATGTCCATACCCGAACTCGGGGGTCGCGGGGCAAAAACGCCACTGCTCTCCGGATTGGCCCGTCCTCCAGAACGGTCCGCAACGCGTCGTTCCCCGCTCATACTCGCTTCCACCCCTTCGAGGAACCTCGCTGCGCTCGACCGCCGGCACTGCTCTGTGGTTCGCTTTGCTCACCGCTTCGCTTCGAGGAACCTCGCTGCGCTCGGTTCCTCGCCTACTCCACGTCGGCCGACAACGAGAGCCCTTCCTGGGCCGCGTTCTGGAGCGCGGCCGATTTCCCGTGTTCACCGGGCGCCAGCGCCACGGTGCGGACGCCGTTGCGGGCGGCGACTTCCAGTGCGGGCTTGAAGTCCGTGTCCCGGGAGGCGACGACGAGTACGTCGATACGGTCGCTGGCGACGGCCTCGGTCGCGTCGACGGCCAGGCGCACGTCCACGTCGCCGCTTGTCGTTATCACTTCGAAGCCGCGGGCCTCACCAGCCTGGATGAGCCCCGGCGAGGCGTTCTCGTCGAGGTAGAGCCGCGTCGCGGCCAGGGGGCCGTAGGACTCGCCGATGGTCCGGACCTCGTCCAGGTCGACGTCGAACTCGCTGCGCAACACGTTCGGTCCGTCGACGTACAGGCCGACGCGCGTTCTGTCGCTGTCGTCGCGAAACCGACTGAGAAGGCTCATGTCGGCTTCTCGCCGGCGATTGGATTTAGCTCTGGTGTTTCGGCCCAGGGATTGGATGTGCGGCGATAAATCAACAGACGCTATATAGAACCGCGCAGCCGGACGCCCGACTCGCCTACCGCCGTATCGACTCGGATGTGCCGAGTGAACCCGATTCTGCCTCGTTCTCGAATGAACTCCCTCGGCCGGCGGCCAGCCGCGAGGAGAACACTGTGCTCGTCCAACAATTTAGGCCGGCCTAAGATTCGAAACCGCTTTAGTGTTTTAGGTAACCCTAAACGATATGCGAAGCAACATTGCCGGCTGCAGTGTCTCGACGCGGGCGGAGGGTGACCGATGACAGATGGCGGCGCCGAACCGACCCGGCGAGCGGCGCTGAAATACGGCGGGACGCTGGCGGCTAGTCTCGCCGCAGCGGGCTGTTCGGAAATCGCCGGGACCGGCGACTCCGAGACGCCGGACGGGGCGTACACGGTCTCGATGTCGCCGATGGGCGAGGTGTCGTTCGACGACCCGCCCGAGACCGTCTTCACGCGGCTCACACATCACGCCGACATGGCCTTTGCGCTCGGCCGGGGCGACGGGCTCACCGCGATGCACGCGCCCGACTACTACGATGGGCTGTGGAACCAGTTCGTCGAGCGGCTTCCGGGCGTGTCGCTCGACTGGACGGGGCTGTACTCCTCGTGGCAACCGAAAAAGGAGAAGCTGTACGGCCTGGAGAGCGACATCCACCTGGCCGACCCGGCGTGGGTGACCAAACAGGACGCCTGGAGCCGGTCCGACATCGACGAGATAGCCGACCGGGTGTCGCCGTGGTTCGGCAACTCGCTCTCGGACACCCACCAGGAGCCTGCCCCGGACTACGCCGAGGGTTACGAGTACTACACGCTCTGGGAGCAGTTCGAGCTGGTCGCCGAGGCGTTCCGGGAACGGGAGCGGTACGAGGAACTCGCGGCGGTCCACGACGACCTGCTGTCGACTATCGAGTCGGACATACCCGACGAGTCAGACCGCCCGTCGGCGGTGATGATTGCCTCCCACCAGATGGACGAGATATACGCCTACGCGCTGTCGAACCCGGGCTTTCTCACGTCCCACACGCGACCGCTCGGGGCGCGTGACGCCTTCGAGGGGTCGGTCGAGTCCGGGAGCGTCATCGATTCCGAGGCGCTGGTCGACGCCGACCCCGACGTGATTCTGTTCCTCGGCGGCTTCGAACCGGAGACGGACCTCACCGAACGGCGCGAGCTGTTCCGGGAGGACCCGGTCGCCTCGGAGATTACCGCCGTACAGGAAGAGCGCATCTACCCGCAGGGCGCGCGGTACCAGGGGCCGATACTCAACCTCTTCCAGCTCGAGATGACCGCCAAACAGCTCTACCCCGACCTGTTCGGCGAGTGGCCGCATTACGAGTCCGGGCCGTACCCGGAGATACCCGAGGACGAACAGCTGTTCGACCGCCAACGCGTAGCCGACGCGATAAACGGGAACCTCTGAGCATGTCTCAGACGACTTCCCCGGAGTACGACTACGAGGTCGCCGTCGTCGGCGGCGGTCCGGCGGGCGCGTCGGCCGGCGTGTTCTGCGCTCGGGAGGGGCTGGAAACGGTCGTCTTCGACCGCGGCCGCTCCTCGCTCAAGCGCTGTGCCCACCTGGAGAACTACCCCGGCTTCCCCGCGGGCATCGATGTCGGGACGCTGTACGACCTGTTGCACGACCAGGTCGAGACGGCGGGCTGTACCATCGTCCCGGATATGGTCGAGTCCCTGCGGCGGCCAGACACGGGCGATGGATTCGTCGTGGACCTGCAGGATGGGGAGCCAGTCACTGCCCGGCGCGTCGTCGCAGCCACGCGTTACGACGGGTCGTACATGCGTGGGCTGGACGACGACGACGCGATGTTCGAGACGACCGAGCACGACGGCGAGACCACCGAGTCGTTCGACCGAGGGTATCCGAACCACGACGGGACGACGCCGGTTCCAGACCTCTACGTGGCGTCGCCGTCCGAGGGGTCACAGCAGGCTATCGTCGCGGCCGGGCGAGGTGCACGCGTGGCCCGCAAAGTCATCACGGACGCGCGGGTCGACGCCGGCTGGTGGCCGGCGGTCGCCGAGGGCGTCGACTGGGTCCGACGCGAGGCCGAACTCGACGACGAGTGGGACGACCGCGAGACGTGGGGCGAGTGGTTCGACGAGTACTACGGCGAGGACGCCCCAGTCGACGTCGACTCGGACCGCTACCAGCGCGTCCGGGCGGCGGTTCTCGACGACAGGCTCTCGTCGTACATCGGGCCCGACGAGCGGGCCTCGCGAGCCGAGGCCGGTCAGGAGCGCCTGGCCGGTCACCTCGACCCCGAGGCCGTCGTCGCCGGCTGTGACGGGCGCGAACTGCTCGATGCGATGGACGACGACGTGATAGCGGCGCACCTCGACGGCGAGGCCGGTCCGCTGGGGGTGAACGCCGATGGCGAGTGAGACGCCGAGCGCTCGCACGACCCGCCGGGAGCGCTGGTTGGGCTGGTTCGACGGCTCGCTCGCGACGCTCTGTCTCGGGAGCCTGGCGGTCGTCGTCGTCGGCGCCCTCGTCCAGGTGAGCTACGGTGCCTACTCGATGACAATCGCGGAGGCCTGGGCGGCCGTGTTCGACCCGGACGTTATCTTCAGTCTCCGGGCGTGGGACGCGTTCCTCTGGGGGATGGCGGTTCCGGAGATGAGCACGGCGAGTCTCATCGTCTGGAACATCCGGCTGCCGCGGGTGTTCGTCGCCGTCCTCGTGGGGATGAACCTCTCCGTCTCCGGGGCCATCTTCCAGGCGGTCACCCGCAACGAACTCGCCAGCCCGTTCATCCTCGGCGTCTCCTCGGGCGCGGGGCTGATGATTCTGCTCACGCTGGTCGTCTTCACCGGGCTGACGGCGCTCCTGCCGCTGGCCGCCGCAGTCGGCGGCGCCTTCGCCTTCCTCATCGTCTACGGCATCGCCTGGAAGAACGGCACCTCGCCGGTCCGGCTCGTGCTGGCCGGCGTCATCGTCGGCACCATCTTCAGTTCCTTCCAGACGGCCCTGTTCTTCTTCGCCGACGACATCGGCGTCGTCCAGAGCGCCGTCGCGTGGACCACCGGTTCGCTGACCGGCACCGACTGGGAGCAGGTCCGGATGGCCCTGCCATGGACGGTCGTCGCGATGGGGCTGGCGCTTGTCGGCTCCCGACAGCTGAACGTCCTGTTGCTGGGCGAACGGACCGCGAAGTCGCTCGGGATGTCCGTCGAGAAGGTCCGCTTTGCTCTCTCGGGGGTCGCCGTGCTGGCCGCCGCCGCGAGCATCGCCGTCGCCGGCATCGTCGGCTTCGTCGGCCTCATCGTCCCGCACATGGTCCGCAACATCGTCGGGAGCGACTACAAGAAGCTCATCATCGGGTGTCTCTTCGCGGGACCGGCGCTGATGGTCGGGGCCGACGTCGGCGCTCGGCTCGGGATGAGCGTGCTCGCGGGGACGGACACCCAGATTCCGGTCGGTATCGTCACCGGGCTCGTCGGGGGGCCGTACTTCCTCTACCTGATGCGTCGACAGGACTCACTGGGGGAAATCTGATATAGGGACACATCGGCCCTCGGACCTCCGAAACGCCGCGGGCTACGTGAGCCAGGGCACCTTCCTCTTCGACGGAACAGTGGCCGAGAACATCCGCTACGGCCGCTTCGACGCGAGCGTCGAGGCGGTACGCGAGGCCGCTCGTGCCGCCAGCGCTCACGGGTTTATCGCGGAGATGCCGGCGGCTACCCCTTGCTCGAAGCGGGCGGCTTCTATGCGACGCTGTGGCGGGCCCGGGCCGGCGACGCCCACACTCTCGCCGCGGACAGTGTCAAAATTTAGGCTAGCCTAAAAACCGGTGCCGTTATATACCTTTTAGGCTAGCCTAAAAGCATGAGTGAGCGGAAACCAACACGGAGAGAGATGCTACAATACGGCGGCGCTGTGGCCGCCGGGGTGGGACTCACCGGGTGTTCGGACCTCGCCGGGCAGTCCGGTCCGGGGACGCCGACCGGGAGCGGGAGCTACACGGTCGAGATGTTCCCCGTCGGCGAGGTCGAGTTCGACGGCGTACCCGAGAGCGTGACCACCTACAACAAGGGCTGGGCGGACATGGTCGCCTCACTCGGGCAGGCATCGAAGCTCCGCACCGACCGGCTGAGCGCACCGACGCTGTTCTACGACCGGTTCGACATCGACTACGATTACGACTACCCCCCACTGTGGCAGGACGGCGGCTGGTCGAAGGAGACGTTCTACGAACGCGACGCCGACGCCTTCCTCATCGACCCGAACCTCCTGACGAACTGGGACGACAACTGGGACGAGTCCGACACCGAGGATATCGCCACGAAGGTCGGGTCCTTCTTCGGCTGTCACAACCGCCGTGTTCGCGGACAGTGGCAACAGGAACTGGGCTACCCCGAGAACGCTCCCTCGATGCTGGAAGCGTTCGATAAAGTGGGCACGGTGCTCGACGAGCGAGCCCGAACCGACGCGTGGCTCGACCTCCACGAGGAGCTGCAGTCGACGGTCCAGTCCCGGCTCCCCGACGGTGATGACACCCCCTCTATCGGACTCATCAACGGCGGTTCCAGCCCGGGCCAGGGCGAGTTCTACGTTCTCTACCTGGAGGACAACGGCTACGAGATGAAACCCTACCGCGACCTCGGACTGGTCGACGACGACGCCTTCGCAGGCGTCGAAACCGGGCAGTACGGCCTCACCGACTACGAGACCATGCTGGAGGTCGACCCCGATATCATCCTCGTCCACTGGGGCATCACGACCGGGTCGGTCACCTCCGGCGGCGACGGCGCCTTCGACGCCGAGCAGTTCCGCGCTGAGTACGTCGAACCCATGGAGAACGACGAGGTCGGCAGCGAACTGACCGCAGTTCAGGAGGGTCGCGTACTGCCGGGTCCCACGGCCGAACAGGGCCCGCTCATCAACGCCTTCCAGACGGAACTGACCGCCCGACTGTTCTTCCCCGAGGAGTTCGGCGAAGTCGACCTCGACGCTCCACTGGACGCCCCGGAATCTGAGCAGCTGTTCGACCGACAGCGAGTCGCGGACATCGTCAACGGAGACATCTGACAATGAACGACGACACCACACGAAACGGACCGACGCGCAGAGACACCCTCAAATACGGCAGTGCAGTCGCAGCGGGCCTCGGACTGGCTGGCTGTTCGGACCTCGCGGGCCAGCCCGGCGACAACGGGACGCCGACCGGGGCCGGCCAGTACACGGTGAACATGGCCCCGATGGGCGAGGTCCAGTTCGACTCGGTGCCCCAGCGATGGGCCGCCTACGACGGCGGATACGCTGATATGGCCGTCGCGCTCGGACAGGCCGACGGGCTGACCGGCGTCGGCGATGCCGACCGCTACTACCGCTACGTCTACGACGACCTCCCCGGCGTCAGCGTCGACGAAACGACCCTGTCGGCACACCCGGAAGTCCGGACGAGAGAGCAGTTCTACGACCTCGAAAGCGACGTGCATCTGTACGACCCACAGATGCTCGTCAACTGGTTCGACTGGAGCGAGTCGGACGTGGCGGAGATTCGGTCGGGCGTCGCCCCCTTCGTCGGGAATCTCATTTTCCGTCGGTCCGACGAGTGGCACGACTACCCCTACTACACGCTGTACGAGGCCTTCGAGAAAGTCGCGCAGGTCTTCCGGCAACAGGCGCGCTACGACGCGTTCGAACGGCTCCACGACGAGTTCATCGAGTCCATCCAGAGTCGGCTCCCGCCGGAGAGTGAGCGGCCGACCGTCTTCCTCACCTACGAGGGAACCACCGAGCCGTCGACGTTCTCGCCCTATCGACTCGACGACGCGGGGACGAGCAAGAAGCAGTGGCGTGACCTCGGTGTCTCGGACGCACTGGCCGAAACCGACGTCGAACAGCTCAGCTCCAGCGAGCGCTCGGAACTGGACTACGAGAACCTCCTGGAAATCGACCCCGAGGTCATACTGGTTCGGGGCCACGAGCGGAAGTCGCCGACCGAGTTCCGCGACACCGTCCTGTCGTACATGCAGGACCACCCCGTCGGAGGCGAACTGACCGCCGTCCGGAACGAGCGGGTGTACCGCGGCGGCTACCTCCATCAGGGACCGATTCACAACCTGTTCCTGACCGAACGGGCGGCGAAACAGCTGTTCCCCGAGGAGTTCGGGGACGTGACCGGCGATGCGGAGCTGTTCGACCGCCAGCGGGTCGCGGACATCGTCACGGGGGAGTTCGACCAGTGAGCGACCAAGACGCGGCAGCACCGACCCGACGGGAGGCGCTGACGGCCGCCGGGACGGCGGCTGCGCTCGGACTGACGGGCTGCTCGGACCTCGTGAACGGTTCCGCGTCCGAGCGACACACGGGGACACGGAGCCAACCGTACTCGGTGACGATTCCGCCTGCCGGGGAGGTCACGTTCGAATCGGTTCCCGATATCTGGGTCGCCGAGAACGCGAGCTGGGCCGATATGGGCGTCGCGCTCGGCGTCGGCAAGCCCAGCGCCGTCGTCCTCACCGGCGAGTACCGGACGTGGCCCTACGACGACATCCCCGGGCTCTCGACGAGCAAGGACGGCATCACCTCGCTGTGGCAGGACGGCATCACGCGAGAGCGGTTCTACGATATCGACGCCGGCGTCCACTTCATCGACCCGAACTACATGACGAACCTGATTCCCAACTGGAACCGGGAAGATGTCGACAACGTCAGCCAGAACGTCGCGCCGCTGTGTGGCAACACGAGTTTCTCGACGTACTCGTGGCACGACAGCTACCCGTACCTGTCGCTGTACGAGGCCACCGAAAAGGTCGCCCAGGTGTTCCAGCGGACGGCCCGATTCGATGCGCTCCGGACCCTCCACGACGACACCATCGCGGCGATACAGGACCGCCTCCCGCCGGAACGCGACCGGCCGGAAATCGCGCTCCTCTCGCCGGGGTCGACGGAACCGGAGCAGTTCTATCCGTACCGACTCGGCGACCGGACGGCCTACAAGCACTGGCGGGACCTCGGCGTGCGCGACGCCCTCGCGGGCTCCGACATCCAGAGTTTCACCTCGGACCGCGGCTCCATCGACTACGAACCGCTGTTGGATATCGACCCGGAGGTGCTCATGTTCTACACGGACAGATACCGGACTGCGTCCGACTTCCGGGACACCTACCTGTCGTTCATGCGTGAACACAGCACGGCGAGCCGTCTTTCGGCCGTCCAGACCGGAGACGTCTATCCGGCTGGCGGGATGTATCAGGGACCGATTCTCAACCTCTCGAAGACGGAGCGAGCGGCCACGCAGCTGTTTCCCGACGAGTTCGACCGGAGCGAGGAGCTGTTCGACCGCCAGCGGGTCGCGGACATCGTCAACGGCGACACGGACCCCTGACGGCGTCGCCCAATCCGGACACAGTACCGACGCCGCCGAATTTTCCGCCGCTCTGGAGCCCCGCTGTCCCGGCCGGAAGGTGATTTGCTATCGCGCTATACGATTTATCTGCTCGGCCGAAATCACCCCAGAAGGCCAACTCGTAAGGTCGCCGGGGGCGACCCACCACCTATGACACTCCGACGACCCCCACTGGCGGGGGTGTACGAGGGCGCGAGCCTCACCGACTTCGGCGGTTGGGAGATGCCCGTCGAGTTCGACTCTATCCGCGCCGAACACACCGCCGTTCGCGAGGCGGTCGGAAAGTTCGACGTCTCGCACATGGGCCAGGTGACGGTGTCCGGGCCGGACGCGCTCGAACTCACCCAGCGGCTGACGACCAACGACGTCGCCGAACTGGCGCCGGGCGACGCCCAGTATGCGGGCATCACCGACGAGGACGGGCGTCTCATCGACGACACCGTCGTCTACCGGTTGCCCGCCGTGTCCGACGACGACTACCTCTTCGTTCCCAACGCCGGCCACGACGGCGAGATGACCGAGCGGTGGGCCAGCCATCTGGACCGATGGGGGCTGGCGGCGACAGTGACCAATCGCACCGAGGAGTACGCGATGATAGCGGTACAGGGGCCCGACGCCGAGACACTGCTCGGGGCCGAGACGGCGCTGGCGCTCGGCTCGCTGGGCCGCTTCGAGGTGGCGAGCGGGGCCGTCGCCGGGGTGGACGCCCTGGTCGCGCGCACCGGGTACACCGGCGAGGCCGGCTTCGAGATACTCTGCCCGGCGGCCGACGCGGCGGCGGTGTGGACGGCCCTGGACTGCCAGCCCTGCGGGCTCGGGGCGCGGGACACCCTCCGCCTGGAGATGGGCTTTCTGCTCTCGGGGGAGGAGTTCCACCACCGCGACGAACCGCGGACGCCCTACGAGGCCGACATCGGCTGGACGGTCGCCCTCGATACGGAGTTCGTGGGGCGGGACGCGCTGGCCGCCCAGGCCCGGGACGGGGTCGACGAGCGGCTCGTCGGGCTGGAGCTACTGGACCGCGGGGTCCCGCGTCACGGCTACGCGGTCACCGACACCGAGGGCGAGGCGCTTGGCCACGTCACCAGCGGGACGATGAGCCCGACGCTGGGGGTCCCCATCGCGCTGGCGTACCTCCCGACCGAGTACGCCGAACCGGAGCGTTCCGTCGAGGTCGTCATCCGCGGCGAACCGAAGGAGGCACGTACCCGGGCGACGCCATTCATCGATAGATGAGCTTCGACGTACCCGACGACTGCCACTATCTGGCATCGCACGAGTGGGTCCGAACCGACGACGGCGCCGCCCGGGTCGGTATCTCAGACTTCGCACAGGACGAACTGGGCGACGTGGTGTTCGTGGAGCTGCCCGACGAGGGCGACGAGCTGACGGCTGGCGAGGAGTTCGGCGTCGTGGAGTCCATCAAGGCCGTCTCGGACATCTACGCGCCCGTCTCGGGGACCGTCACGGCAGTCAACGACGTCCTCTTCGACCGGCCCGAACTGGTCAACGAGGACCCGTTCGGCGAGGGGTGGATGCTCGAACTCGACCTGGCCGACGAGAGCGGGCTCGACGAGCTACTCGACGCCGACGCCTACCGCGACCAGATAGAGTAGGGGCGGGCCGCCGGGGGTCGAACCGGGATAATCATATGCAGGCGGTCGCAACGCTCACTCACCAATGTTCGTCCGCGGGACGGTACGCCGATTTTCGGGACAGCTACCATGACAAGCCCCTACGCCCCACATACAGACGCCGAGGCCCAGGCGATGCTCGACGCGGTCGGCGTCGACGACATCGAGGCGCTGTTCAACGTGCCCGACTCGGTTGCCTTCGACGGCGAGTTCGGTATCCAGTCGCGCGGCGAGCGCGAGGCGCGCCGAGAGGCGGCCAAATTGCTGGGTCGGAACGACGACCTGACCGAGTTCCTCGGCCGGGGGCACTACGCCCACTACGTGCCGAGCGTGGTCGACGACCTGGCGAGCAGGTCGGAGTTTCTGACCTCCTACACGCAGTACCAGCCCGAAGTCACGCAGGGGTTCCTGCAGGCCCTCTTCGAGTACCAGTCGATGCTGGTCGAGCTGACGGGGCTGGACGTGGCAAACTGCTCGATGTACGACGAGGCGACGGCGCTGGGCGAGGCGGCGACGCTCGCCCAGCGGGTCCGCTCCGTCTCCGGCGAGACGGTGCTGGTGCCCGACCACCTCCGGGAGGACAAGCGCGCCGTCCTCGAGAACTACGCCGACGGCCCCGGCCTGTCGGTCGAGTCGTATCCGATGGCCGACGGGCAGGCCGACGTTGACGCGCTCGCCGAGGCCGTCGACGAGGACGTGGTGATGGTGTACGCCGAGACGCCCACCGTTCGGGGCGTCATCGAGGAACGGCTCGCCGACATCGGCGCCCTCGCCGACGACCACGACGCGCTGTTCTGCCTGGGCACGGACCCCGTGGCGCTGGCGCTGCTCGAGCGGCCCGCCGACGTGGGCGCCGACGTGGTCGTCGGCGACGCCGCCTCGCTGGGGACGGGCACCGCTTACGGCTTCGGGCTCGGGATGTTCGCCACGCGCGAGGAGTTCCTCCGGCAGGTACCCGGCCGACTGGTCGGCGCGAGCGAGGACGGCGAGGGCCGCCGCGCGTACACGCTGACCCTGCAGACCCGCGAACAGCACATCCGCAAGGAGCGGGCCACTTCGAACATCTGTACGAACCAGGCGTGGGTCGCCCTGCGGGCCGCGATACACGCGGCCTGGCTCGGCCCCGACGGGCTCGTGGAACTGGCCGAGGACTGCGTGACCCGGCCGCGGGACCTCGCGGCCCGACTGGACGACGTCGTCGGTGTCCAGGCCCCGGTCCACGGCGGCCACCACTTCCGTGAGTTCGTCGCCCGGACCGACCAGCCGGCCCGCGCGGTCGCCGACGACCTCGCCGGGGAGGGCTATGCCGTCCACACCGTCGGCGAGCACCTGATTCAGGTCTCGGCCACCGAGGTGACCGCCGAGGCCGAAGATGGCCTCGTCGGGGCGCTCACGGAGGTGGCGAAATGACGACCTACGACCAGGCGAGCTGGGCCGACGAGGACGGCGAGCGCTACGAACCGCTGCTTTCCGAGAAAGCGACCGAGACGGTCGACATCGAGGACTCGCCCCTGCCCGACGAGCTGACGCGGGACTCGCTTGAGCTGCCAGCCCCCGCAGAGCCGGAGATAGCCCGCCACTACACCCGGCTCTCCCAGATGAACTACGGCGTCGAGAGCGGCCCCGTTCCGCTCGGCTCCTGTACGATGAAGTACAACCCCTCGTTTACCGAGGACATCACGGCGCTGCCGGCGGCCGCCGTCCACCCCGACCGCCCCGACAGCACCGTCCAGGGGACGCTCGCGCTCTGTTACCGGCTCCAGGACTACCTGGGGCGCATCGGGGGGATGGACGCGGTGACGCTACAGCCCCCCGCCGGCGCCGCCGGCGAGTTCACCGGCATCCGGGTCGCGAAGGCCTACCACGAACACAACGACGACGAGCGCTCGGAGGTCGTCATCCCGGACTCGGCCCACGGGACCAACTTCGCCACGGCGGCGATGGCCGGCTACAGCGTGGTCGAACTGCCGAGCGGCGAGGACGGCCGCGTCGACATCGAGGCCCTTGAGGCCGCCGTCGGCGATGAGACGGCCGCCCTGATGCTGACGAACCCGAACACGCTCGGGCTGTTCGAGCGCGACATCGAGGAGATAGCCGATATCGTCCACGACGCGGGCGGGCTGCTGTACTACGACGGCGCGAACCTCAACGCCCTGCTGGGGCGGGCCCGACCGGGCGACATGGGCTTCGACGTGATGCACTACAACGTCCACAAGACGTTCGCGACGCCCCACGGCGGCGGCGGCCCGGGCGCCGGTCCCGTGGGCGTCACCGAGGAGCTGGCGCCGTTCCTGCCGGACCCACACGTCCGCGAGCGCGACGACGGCGACGGCCGCGGCGACTACGAGCACTACCGCCCCGCCCACTCCATCGGCAAGGTCCACGGCTACTACGGCAACTGGCCGGTGCTGGTGAAGGCCTTCGCCTACATCAGCCGCCTGGGCGACTCCGGGCTCGCGGACGCCAGCGCGAAGGCCGTCCTGAACGCGAACTACCTCGCCGAGCGGATACCCTACGACGTGCCCTTCGGCCCGTTCCACCACGAGTTCGTCGCCAGCGCGGGCGAGCAGGACGCCGCCGACGTGGCCAAGGGGATGCTCGACCACGGCGTCCACCCGCCGACGACGAAGTGGCCCGAGACGGTGCCCGAGGCGCTGATGACCGAGCCGACGGAGGGCGAGAGCAAGCGGTCGCTGGACCAGCTGGCCGCCGCCTTCGAGGCCGTCCACGGCGAGGACGACGGGACGCTCGCCTCCGCGCCCCGCCGGACCGCCGCGGGCCGCATCGACCAAGTCTCGGCGGCCCGGAACCCGCGGCTCTCCTGGCAGGCGCTCGATTCTGACGACTGATAATCCCGGCCGCCCATTTATATGGGTGTAGGGGACAGTTCAGGTACTGACGCGCATGTCCGAACAGGCTATCGTTCTCCACGTTCGTCCGACCCCCACCGGCGGGGATGGCCTGTCACCCCTGTCCGAGGGGCTGGACCGACCGGTCCGGACCGCGAACGCCCCGGCGGCGGCGCTCGACGCTATCGACGAGGCCCACGTCGCCGCCATCGTCTGTGAACACGCCCCGGACGAGGGGCTGGACGGGCTGGCGGTCCTCGAAGCGGTTCGAGCCGACCGCCCAGAGATTCCCGTCGTCCTCGTGACCGACGAACCCGACGGCCGCGTCGCCGCCGCGGCGACCCGCCTCGGCGTGACCGAGTACGTTCATCGGACCGACACCGACCCCACGGAGCGGGTCCGGGAACTGGTTCGCGAGGCCTCGACACCTGCGACACGGGGTGGCCGCGAGCGGGAACTGGAGCGTAACAACGAGGCGCTGCACCGGCTGACCGAACTGGCGGCGACCGACGCGCTCTCCGACGAGGAGATACTCGACCGCGTCCTCGAACTCGGTGCCGACCGCCTCGGCCTCTCGCTTGGCTACCTGAGTCGCATCGAGGGGGACGAGTACGAGGTCGTCTCGGTCGCCGGCGACCACGACGTCATCCGGGACGGCGCCGTGACCGAGCTGTCAAACACCTACTGTCGCCGCATCGTCGCGGACGACCGCGAGCAGTTCGGAATCGCCGACGTGGCCGCCGAGGGATGGGAGGACGACGCGGCCTACCGGACTTCGGGGCTGGCCTGCTATCTCGGCGGGAAGGTGGTGGTCGACGGCGAGCTGTACGGGACGCTCTGTTTCGCCGACGAGGCGCCCCGGACCGACCCCTTCTCCGAGAGCGAGCAGACGTTCACGCGGCTGCTCGCCGAGTGGACGAGCCGCGAGCTGGAGCGCCGCCAGCGCAAGGCGGACCTCGAACAGTACGAGAACGTCATCGAGGCCGTCGACGACGGTATCTACGCGCTCGACGAGACGGGCCACTTCCGGCTGGTCAACGACGCCATGACGGAGCTGACCGGCTACGGCGAGGCCGAGCTGCTGGGCGCTCACACGAGCAGGATAAAGTCCGACGAGGTGGTCGAACGGGCCGAATCCATCGTCCGGGAGATGATATTCGACCGGGCGGACGACGAGGAGACGTTCGACCTGGCGATACAGCGGGCCGACGGCTCCTCGTTCCCCGCCGAAGACCACATGACGCTGCTGTGGGACGACGACGGCGAGTGGTTCGAGGGGACGGCGGGCATCATCCGCGACATCACCGCCCAGAAGGAACGTGACCAGCGGCTCTCCGGCCTGCTGGAGACGACGCGGTCGCTGATGCAGGCCCAGACCGCCGAGGACGTGGCCGAGACGGTCGTCGCGGCCGCCGAGTCCGAGCTCGGCTTCGACCTGAACCTCGTGCGGCTCTACGACGAGGAGACGGGGACGCTGAAACCGGTCGCCGCCACCGACGGGGTGCCCGACCGACCGGTGTACGACGCCGACGAGGCGAACCCGGGCAGGGCCTATCAGCGCGGTGAATCCGTCCGCGTCGACGACTTCAGCGAAGTGACAAACTACGACGACCGGGACGCAAACGCCGCGATGTACATCCCGCTCGACGGCCACGGGGTGTTGAGCGTCGCGACCTACAACACGGAGACCTTCAGCGACGCGGACGTCTCGGTCGCCGAGATACTCGCCTCGAACGCGGCGGCCGCGCTGGACCGAGTCGAGCGCGAACAGGAGCTGCTGCGCTACGAGACCGTCATCGAGAACGTCCGCGACATGGTGTACGTCCTCGACGACGACGGGCTGTTCCAGCTCGTCACCGAGCCGCTGGCCGACTGGCTGGGGTACGAGCGCGACGACCTCCGCGGGAGCCACCCGCGCAGCGTCCTCGACGAACAGTCCGTGGCCGTCTTCGACAGGCGCATCCAGGAGCTCCGCGAGGCCGGCGAGGACGGGACGATTCGGCTGGAGACGACGCTGTACAGCGCCGACGGCGAAGAGCATCCGGTCGAGATAGAGGTGTCGCTCATCGACGAGGCCGGCTTCCGCGGCACCGCGGGCGTCGTGCGCGACCGGACGGAGTTAGAACAGACCCGCGAGGAGCTGCGCGACGAGCGGGACCGCTTCTCGTACCTGTTCAACAACCTCCCGGACCCCGTCGTCGAGCTGGAGTTCGACGACGACGCGCCCCTCGTCCGGTCGGTCAACCCCGCGTTCACCGACGTCTTCGGCCTCGACCGACACACCGTCCTCGACGGCGAACTCGACGAGTACATCCTCCCGCCGAACGACGAGGCCAAGCGGGAGGCCGCCCGGCTCGACGAGCGGGGCGCGGAGGGCGAGACCGTCCAGGCCGAAATCCGCCGGCGAACCGCCGACGGCTTCCGGGATTTCCTCTTTCGCGGGGTCCCCTACCGACGGGACGGCAGCGTCTGGAGCTTCGGTATCTACACCGACATCACCGAGCAAAAAGAGCGCCAGCGGCGGCTGGAAGTCCTCAACCGCGTCCTCCGGCACAACCTCCGCAACGACCTGACGGTCGTCCTCGGGCTCGCCGACGAGCTCTACGAGGGGACCGACAACGAGCGCCACCGCGCGTTGCTGGACCGGCTCATCTCGAAGGCCGAACAGATAGCATCGCTCAGCGACCGCGCCCGCGAGATAGAGCGCTCGGTCAGGCGCGACGACGCCGACACGACCCCGGTCGAAATCACCGACGCCGTCGAGTCCGTCGCCAGGCAGTACGGCACCCAGCACGGGCTGTCGATTGCGGTTTCGACGCCGGACGCGCCGGTGATGGCCGCGGACGGCCGGCTACATCGCGTCGTCGACGAACTCATCGAGAACAGCCTCAAACACGCCGGCGACGACCCGACCGTGTCGGTCGAGGTCGACCCCTCGCCCGAGACGGTGTCGGTCACCGTCGCCGACGACGGGCCGGGCATCCCGGACCACGAACTCGACGTGTTGACCGGCACGGAACCGATTACCCAGCTGAGCCACGGGAGCGGGCTGGGGCTGTGGCTCGTCATCTGGGTGATAGAGTCCTACGGCGGGACCGTCCGATTCGAGAACACCGCCGACGGCGCGTCGGTCACGCTGACGCTCCCGCGGACCGATATCTAGGTCGCCGCGCGAATCTTCTCGGCCAGCACGCTGTACTGGTCGGTGCCGGTCCCCTTCTGGACGAAATCGGTCACGCCGGCGTCGGCGGCGTCCGGCCTGACGTCGGCCGGCTCGCGGGCGCTAAAGAGGAGAAAGGGAATCGCTCGCTCCCGCTCCCGAAGCTCCGTACACAGCTCCAGGCCGTCGAGCCGGGGCATCTTGTAGTCGCTGACGACGACGTCGTAGTCGTCGGTCAGCGCCATCTCCAGGGCGGTCTCCGGGTCGGCTTCGCTGGTCACCTCGAGGTCGTCCTCCTGCTCCAGAAATGTCTGGACGATTTCGAGTACGTCTCTGTCCTCGTCGACCAGGAGCACGTCGATACTCATCTACCGAGAATATCGCCTTCTGAAATAAAAACCCACGGTCACTGCATGGCTGAGAGCTCGACGGCGGCCTCGTAGTCCGCGCTCAGCCACGTCGACAGCCGCGCATCGCCCGTCGCCTCGGGCGGGTAGATGGTACAGCGGTCCGGCCCGTCCGCGTAGCGGACCACGGTCAGTGACAGTTCCACGTCAGGTCGGTCGGGAGCGTCCGCGGCCACCCCTGTCTGTTCCAGGCTCATCCTGCATGTGGACTCTCCGAGAGGGACGGTAAAACAGCTTCTAAGACCTCTCAGTACCGCTATATATGGCTATGCGCTCTGTCCGGTGTCGACCTCGCCGTCGATGCGGACGAAGCCGTAATCGCAGTTCCCGCAGTGCCACTTGACCTTCCGCCCGAGGTGCATCGACGTGCTCGCGACCTTCCAGAACTCGCTGTACTCCTCGCACTTCGGGCAGTAGTGCTCCAGTTCCAGGCTCATGGCCGCCTGTTGAACGCCGGTGCAATTGAAGCTCCCGGTTCCGGGAAACGCGGAGCCGCGGTCCCGGAGACGGCAGCGTCGGTGATGTGGGCGCGCCTGGTGCCGAACCGGGCCGTCAGCTCTCCGGGCACACCAGGCCACCCCCCGTGTGGGTCTGTGAACGGCCAGAACGGCCCGGTCGGCTGTTCCGCCGGGGACGAGTCGCCGGTCACTCGACGGAGTCCGCGTCCTTTCAGCCACGAGTGCCGGACCCGAACAGGCAAACCGCCAGCCCGCCTATAGAGCGTATGACCACGGTCGAGAGCGACCAGCTGCCACTCACCGCGCTGCAGGTCGACGCCGACGCGCTCCCGCCATCGCGGACGGACACCGCGACGTTTGGGATGGGCTGTTTCTGGGGGCCGGACGCCCGGTTCGGGGCGATGCCGGGCGTCGTGCGCACCCGCGTCGGCTACGCGGGCGGGACGGAAACGGAGCCGAGCTACTACGCGCTGGGCGACCACACGGAGGTCGTCCAGGTCGAGTACGACCCCGAGACCGTCGCGTACGAGGACCTGCTGGACGTGTTCTGGGCGAACCACGACCCCTTCGGCGGGGCCCACAAGCGCCAGTACCGCGGCGTCGTGCTGGCCCACGACGAGGCCCAGCGTGCGGCCGCCGAGGCGTCGGCAGCCGCCCTGGAAGACCGGACGGGACAGCCCGTCGGGACGGCCATCGAGGCGCTGGACTCGTTCACGCTCGCGGAGGACTACCACCAGAAGTACGAGCTCCGCTCGACGCCGGTACTGGGCGACGAACTCGAAGACGTCTACGGCCCGGCGCTGGTCGATTCGACGGTCGCGGCGCGGCTGAACGGCTTCGTGGCGGGTCACGGCGACGCCGACCGGCGGGCGTCCCTGCTCGCGGCGGTCGAACTGACGCCCGCGGCGCTGTCGGAACTCGAACGGCGGCTGTAGCGGCGGACCGCCATCGCTCCTTCGGCGAGAATATAAGGCCGTGGCAGCCCCAGCAGCGGTATGACCATCTACACCGGCCGCGGCGACCAGGGCCAGACCGACCTGCGGACGATGGACCGCGTCTCGAAGGACTCCCGGCGCATCGAGGCCTACGGGACCGTCGACGAGGTCAACGCCCTCGTCGGCGTCGTCCGGCCGACCGGGCACGACGACATCGACGACGACCTGCGGACCGTCCAGAACCACCTCCACATCGTCCAGGCCGACTTCGCCAACCCCAGCCCCGACGAGGACGACCCACAGATTACCGAGGCCCACGTCGAGGAGATAGAGGCCATGATCGACGAGGCCGACGAGGAGCTGGACCAGCTGGAGTCGTTCATCCTGCCGTCGGGCTCGGAACCGGGCGCGAAGCTCCACCACGCGCGGGCCGTCTGTCGCCGAGCCGAGCGCCGGTGTGTCTCGCTGGCCGCCGAGGAGGCCGGCGTCAACGAAACGGCCATCATCTACCTCAACCGGCTCTCGGACACGCTGTTTACCCTCGCGCGGCTGGTCAACAAGCGCGAGGGCGTCCGGGAGGAGAGCCCGGAGTACTGAGAGTCGAGTCCGGACATCGCCGACTGAGCGGTCACGGATTGCGGGTCAGCGGACCGTTACGGTCGGTTGGCGAGTGAGCGAGGGGCTGTATCGGCGCCCCCAGCGGGGACGGTCAGTTCGCGGTCTCGGCCAGGACGTCCCAGTCCTCCTCGCGGACATCGAAGCCCCGCGAGCGGAGCTCCGAGGCCAGCTTCCCGGCCTCGACGCCGCCGTAGCTTGCGGCCTGCTCCAGGGTGAGGGTGCCGCCGCGGTACAGTGTCAGGGCCGTCGTGAGGGAGGTGTATGACATCGTTTCCTCGTCTGAATCGTACTGCGCACAAGTCTTAAAGTTTCTCTGAGGATAAGTAGCATACCTCGGATATTAGTGCCCGTATAACTGGCTGAAAGAGCGGAATGAGGCCGAATATTTGGCTGTATGTTGTTCTCGGTGTTCCACGGTCGGAACTCCGGCTCGGCGACCCACGGGGCCGGCCCCGGTTCGCAATAGCAAAGTGACCGGCCCGGAACGGTGAGGTATGAAAGCGACCGCGAAGGCACACCCCATTCAGGGGCTGGTGAAGTACCACGGGATGCGCGACGAGGAGCGGCGGATGCCGTACCACGACAGCATCTCGGTCAGCACGGCGCCGAGCCGGACGAAGACCACCGTCGAGTTCGACCCCGCCCTCGACGCCGACCGCTACGTCATCGACGGCGAGACAGTCGAGGGGCGGGGCGCCGAGCGCATCGACTCGGTCGTCGACCACGTCCGCGACCTGGCCGGTATCGACCACCACGTTCGGTTCGAGTCGACCAACGACTTCCCGACGAACATCGGCTTTGGCTCCTCCTCGTCGGGCTTCGCCGCGGCGGCGATGGCGCTGGTCGAAGCGGCCGACCTCGACATGACTCACCCCGAGATATCGACGGTCGCGCGCCGGGGCTCCGCGTCCGCCGCCCGCGCGGTGACGGGCGCGTTCTCGCACCTCAAGACCGGCGTCAACGACCGTGACTGTCGCAGCGAACGCATCGAGACCGACCTCGAAGACGACCTGCGCGTCGTCGCCGGGATGGTCCCCTCCTACAAGGAGACCGAGGCCGCCCACAAGGAGGCCGCCGACAGCCACATGTTCCAGGCGCGCAAGGCCCACATCCAGCGCCAGATATCGGACATGCGCGACGCGCTCTACGACGCCGACTTCGGCCGCGCGTTCGAACTGGCCGAACACGACTCGCTCTCGCTGGCCGCGACGACGATGACCGGCCCCGCCGGCTGGGTGTACTGGCAGCCCCGCACCATCGAGATCTTCAACACCGTCCGGGAGCTTCGCACCGAGGAGGGGATTCCGGTGTACTTCTCGGTCGACACCGGCGCCAGCACCTACGTCAACACCACCGAGGAGCACGTCGACCGCGTCGAGGCCGCCGTCGCAGACTGCGGCGTCGACACGCGGGTCTGGCAGGTCGGCGGGCCCGCGGAGGTGCTGGACGAAGCCGACGCGCTGTTCTGAACTCGGTACCGCTTTCGCCCCGGTCTCGAAGATACGCGGGTGTCGCCCCGCTTTCCGACGCGGTCCCGTCGAAGCGCGTCGACGGGCCGCCGGCACGGAACGTCACGGTTCGCGCCGAACTCGAACCGCTCCCCCGAGACGACGCGGGCCTCGCGTCCAATGCGTTCGCCGAGAACGCCGGCTTCCCCGCACTCAACGTCTCCGTCGCGAAACCGGTCACACTGCTTGAGTGTAACTTCTACCGACTGTGGCCCGCTGACATCACCGGACGGACGTTCGAACCCGACGCTCGACGATTGACGGCGTGTACGATACGGAACTGTGTCTCCCGACGGCGATGAACAACCGATTTATATCCCCTACGCGCAGCAACTGTTCTGCCCACGACACGCCGTGAGGTCGCCTAAATCACACTCTCACTCTCGAGAAAGTAACGCCCTAGTTTCGCTCGAAACTGAAGCCCGCTCCGCCGTTACGCTGAACTGTTAGCACCGAGTTTTCGGATTCCTCAGCGACAGAGGTAGTGATTGAGCCCGTCACAAACTCTCGGAGACTGTTTTTCGTCGGTTTGCCAATTACAGTCACGTCGTAATGCGCAGATTCGTTGACGATCGCCTCGGCCACATCGGCCGCTTCGAGATGCCACGTGTTTAGGTCGATAGTTTCCGGGAGTCGCTCCCTGGCAGCTGCGAACAGTTCTGAAACCCGTGAAACCTCAGCATCGTCTTTTTCTTCGGACACGTGAAAGAGGTCGACAGGTGCGTCCGCGCCCGCCGCGAGAGCGCCGCCGACGACGACGCCTAGACCGGAATGTTTTCCTTCGGCAAGCGGTACGAGGACGGATGAAATCCCTGAGCGGGTTCGTGAGTCCGTGACCGAGACCACATCACACGACGCTTGTTTCCGCATCTGATCGGCCGCGTCGCCTCGAAGTCCTTCACCCAGTAGGTCGGGCGTGTGTTCATCGAGAACGACAAGCTGGATATTCCGCTGCTGTACGACGGAAATCGCTGTCTTGAGTGGGCTGTTCGTTTCTTCAGCGACCAAATGCGCATCAACAGTGTGGTTCTCGTCCAGATGAGTCTGCAGTAACTTCCGACCGATAAGGGTGAACTCCTCGGACCGGGCGGTGTCATCTGTGAGCAAATCCAATACGAGGAGTTCCCCATCTACTCCCTCGGCGATGTTTAGCGCTATCTCGAACGTGAACCTATCGTGACTGCTGAAAATCGGATAGAGAACGCGTGGTGGGGAATCAGGGCCCTCAGATCTCTCAAGGAACTCCTGGAGATTAGCTTCAGCATGAGTCATGACACGTACTGGCCGCTTATCAGTAATAAATCCGTTCTTCAGTTCAGCATTCCGTAGTGCAGAATCGATAAACTGCTGATAGCGCAGACGAGTAAAGAAACAGACGAATATTTGATAAAGGAGTCCGGTAGACTATTCAGTATGTTCCGGAACACAGCGACTGACGTTCACCGGACGCGAACCCGCGCGTGCCGGAGAGGGAGGGTGTAGCGTGCCGGCGTCACTGTTCTCCCATGTGCTCGTTCCTGTGGCCTCACCGGAGGACGCAAAGGCAACGGTTCGGGCTGTTCGTCCGTATGTTGAGTCTTCCGGGGGTACGATGACCGTGGTCAACGTCATCGAGAAGGCCGGCGGTGCACCTGATAAGGCATCGGTCGAACAGCGTGAGGACTACGCGCACGAGATGTTCGGTATCGTTCGGAGAGAGTTGGGGGACTCGAATCTCACGCTCGCCACCGAGATTCGCTATGGAACCGATGTCGCGGAGACGATTATCGAGACAGCTCACGACATCGACGCGACCGCGGTCGTCTTCACACCACGAGGCAGCAGCCGATGGGTCCGCCTGCTGACCGGTGATGTCGCGCTCTCACTGGTTTCGGACAGCGATGTCCCCGTAATCACACTTCCTGAAACCAAAGACGATGACTGAACAAGAACTCGCACGCGACCTCGGTTTTCTCGAGGCGTACACGATCGGCCTTGGAACAATGATCGGTGCCGGTATATTCGTCTTGCCGAGCATCGCCGCCGAACAAGCGGGTCCTGCGAGCATGGTGTCGTTCTTTTTCGGCGGATTGGTGTCTCTGCTCGCGGCGATTTCGCTCTCGGAACTGGCCACCGGAATGCCGAAAGCCGGCGGTAGCTACTACTACGTCAACCGGGCGCTTGGCCCCTTCTTCGGGAGTATCGTCGGGTGGGGGATGTGGGCCGGGCTGACCTTTGCGAGTGCCTTCTACATGATCGGATTCGGACAGTACCTGCTCCCCGGGCTCGGACAGTACGTCGGCTTCCTCGCCGGTTGGGGAGAAATTGGCATCACCGTCGCGGCACTCGTCATGGCGGCGCTGCTGACCGGCGTGAACTACTACGGCGTCAAGGAGACCGGGGCGCTCCAGAACGTCATCGTCCTCACGCTGGTCGGACTTATCATCGCGTTCCTCGGCATCGGCATCGTCGATGGCCCCACCATTCAGGAGTTCAATCCCAACGGGTGGCCGGCCGTCGCAGCCACCATCGGCACCGTCTACGTGACGTTCATCGGCTTCGAGGTGATTGCCACCAGTGCCGAGGAAATCAAGAACCCGAGCCGAAACCTCCCGCTGGCCATGATAGCGGCTGTCGTGACGCCGACGCTGATGTACGTCGGCGTGATGTTCGTCTCGACCGGGACGCTCTCCATCGAAGTGCTTGCGAACTCACAGATTCCGGTCGCGGACGTGGCGACCGAATTCATGGGTTCAATCGGTGCACTGGCGATGATCGTCGGGGCTGTGCTGGCGACAGTGTCGAGTGCCAACGCGAGTATCCTCTCGGCGGCTCGCGTGAACTTCGCTATGGGTCGTGACCAGATTCTCGTGAACTGGCTCAACGAGGTCCACGACCGGTTCCGGACGCCCTACCGGGCGATATCCGCGACGGGCATCATCACGCTGGTGCTCATCGCCATCGGAGTCGGCATCGGGACACTCGCCGAAGTGGCGAGTTTCATGTACCTGGTCACCTACGCACTCGTCCACGTCGCCGTCATCGTCCTGCGACGCGCGAACCCGGACGCCTACGACCCCTCGTTCCGGATTCCCGGCGTTCTGTATCCGGTCGTCCCGGTGCTCGGATTCGTGGCCTGTCTCGCGATTCTGCTCCAGATGAACACCGTAGTGCAGGCTATCGGTGCCGTCATCACCGTCTTCGGTGTTGTCTGGTACTTCGCGTACGCACGTGACCGGGCGCTCAGCCAGAGTCTTCTCGGTGAAGCGATTGCACCGGAACCGACGACAGCCGCGGACGGGCAGGGCAGCTACCGCGTCGTCGTCCCAGTGGCGAACCCCGAGACAGAACGGGACCTCCTCCGGATGGCAGCAGCCAGTGCATACGCAGACGACAGCGAGACCGCCGAGGTCGTCGCTGTGAACATCATCGAGGTCCCACAGCAGACTTCACTGGAACAAGACCTCACGTTCGAGGAAGCGCGCGTTCAACGGCAGCAGGAACTGCTTGACGCCGCCCGAGATATAGCCGATGACCTCGATGTCGGGTTGCGAACGCGTGCAATCGTCGGTCGGGACGCCGGGTCTGCGATTCTGGATGTCATCGAGGAGGAAAACGCAGACCACGTCCTTCTCGGCTGGCAAGGCAAACGGAGCCGCCGTGAACACGTCCTGGGCTCCACAATCGACCCTGTCATCGGCCACGCCCCGTGCGATGCGACGCTGGTGAAACTCGGGCCCGCCAAGGAACGCGCAAACGACATGATGGTCCTCGCAGGGGAGGGGCCACACGCTCCCGTCGCCGCCCGCCGTGCGGCGGAACTCGCCGATGCGGCCGGCGACACGGCGACGGTCACACTACTCAACGTCCAGGAGCCGGGCGAGGACGAAGACGGACTCACGCCACAGGAACGCGGGCAAGCCGTCATCGACGACCTCGTCGACAGAGCCGGAATCTCGGAGGACGATTACGAGAGCCGTATTGCGGTCGGTGAGGATATCGAAGCGACGATTCTCGCGGCCGCATCGGAGTACGATACCATCTGCGTGGGCGCCACACGCTCCGGGACAGTCTCACAGGCCGTGTTCGGGTCGCTGCCCGAGACGATCGGCGAACAGACTGACCGGACCGTAGTCATGGCCCGCGGACCCGAGACCTCTCCAATGTCGGTTCGTGACGCCATCGTTCGAAGACTGGAATCGTAGTCGCGACGGAGTGAAGCGAAAGAGGAATTGTGACTCCCCCTGTTAGTTCCCGTATGGGTCGGCGTCTCGACGAAGTCGACAAGCGCATCATTCACGCGCTAGAGCAGGATGCACGGAATATCTCGGCTCCGATGATCGCCGACGAGATGGATGTCTCCCCGGGGACGATTCGTAACCGCATCAACCAACTCGAAGATGCAGGTATCATCAACGGGTATCACGCCGAAATCGATTTTGAACGGTGTGAGGGCCGGATGACCAACTTATTCATTTGCAACACAGCCGCAAGCGAACGTGAGAACCTCGCCAGGAAGGCACTGACCGTTCCCGGTGTTGTCAACGTCCGCGAGCTCCGAACAGGCCGTGGGAACCTCCAGGTCAAGGCCGTCGGTGAGGAGATGAGCGACCTCACTCGGATTGCCCACCAGCTCAGCAAACTCGGCCTGGAAATCGAGGATGAAGACCTGATTCAGGAGGAGTATTTCACTCCGTACGAACCGTTCGGGCCGGACGGAACGACGAAACAGGGCGCAATGACCGACATGGTATCACTCTCCGGCGGTGCCGAAGTCATTGATGTGACGGTCAGTTCGGACGCACCGATCGTCGGTATGACACTCCGTAAAGCAAACGAGAAATCGTTGCTCGGTGAGGAGGTACTTATTATCGCCATTGAGCGGGAAGATGAGATGATAACGCCGAAAGGGGATACACAAATCCGCGCCGGAGACCTCATCTCCGTGTTCGCTCGGGACGGCGTCCCCGAAGAGACACTGGAATCGTTCGGCGAGACAAATCGCCCGGCGACGCTCTCTTAGTGACGAGATAGATTCGTTTTCTGGCTAAGTTACCGTCTCAGGCACGGATAATGAACGCGCCCGCCAACTGGATACTCTATGAATCTACCGTTCGGCTGGGCTCGACTGGTGCCCTTAGGTCGGGTCCGCGACCCCGGTGATTTCGAAGCGGGCCCCGCCCGACTCGCTGTCGGTGATAGCTATCTCCCAGCCGTGTGCCTCGACGATTTCCGCCACGATAGAGAGGCCGAACCCGGTGCCGCTCTCGGTGCTCGTATGCCCGGCCTCGAACACCTGCTCGCGTTCGCCAGCCGGGATTCCGGGCCCGTCGTCGGCGACGTAGAACCCGTCGTCGAGGTCGCCGACCGTAATCGTCACCTCGCCGCCGTCCTGACGAGCCTGTGAGTCGGGGCTCGTGGACCCGTGTTCCACGGCGTTCCGGACGAGGTTTCCGAAGAGCTGCCGGAGGCGGCTTTCGTCCGCGGAGACGGTACGCGTCGTCCGCACGTCGAGCGTCGCGTCGGCGGTTTCGACCATCGCCCAGCTGTCCTCGAGACAGGACGCAAGCTCGACGGGCTCCGTCTCGTCGATGGCTTTCCCCTGCCGTGCGAGCATCAGGATGTTCTCGATGAGCTCCTGCATGCGCTCGTGGGCGTTCCGAATCGTCTCGATGTGCGGGCTCTCGTGTTCGGTCGCGAGTAAGTCGACGTGCCCGCTCGCGATGTTGAGCGGGTTGCGGAGGTCGTGACTCACGACGTTCGCGAAGTCTTCGAGCTCCTGGGTCCGCCGTTCGAGCTCCTCCTGTGCCTGTTTTCGGTCGGTGATGTCCAGGTACGTCGCCAGGGACTCCTCGTGGGGCTCGCTGCCGAGCGGGGTCGCGGTGAGCAGGAACGTCCGCTGCTCGCCGGCCGCGGTCCGGCGCGTGACTTCCTCCCGGACCCGCTCACCGCGTTTGACCCGTTCGTTTATCCTGCGTGCCTGTCCCGACTCCGGGTCCTCGACGATGAGTTCGTCGAGCGGCGACGTTTCGAGCTGGCGGTCGGTGTAGCCGAACGTGTCCTTGAACGCCTGGTTCGTCCGTTCTACCGCTAACTCAGCGTCGTCGAAGGCGGTGATAACGAGCGGAACGGGGACGGCGTTCAGGAGGCTGGCGAACCGGTCACACTCCTGCTGGAGGTCCTCTTGCACCTCCCGGAGGTCGCTGATGTCCTGGTTGACGGCGACGAACCGGACGATATCGCCGTCCGTGTCCGTGACCGGGGAGATGGTCTGTTTGACGACGTACCGCTCGCCGTTCTTTCGCTCGTTCGTGAGCTGGCCTTCCCAGACGTTGCCGCCGAGAATGGTGTCCCAGAGCCGCTTGTAGAACCGGGCGCCGTGGACACCTGACTGGAGAATGCTGGCGTTGTTTCCGACCGCCTCCTCGGCGGTGTATCCCGTCTGGGTTTCGAACGCGTCGTTGACGTATTCGATTTCGCCCGACCTGTCAGTCCAGTATATCGCGTGGCCGGCGCTCTCGACGGCTTCCCGAAAGGCGCACAAATCCACTCTCGACAGATTGGTAGCGCCTTCCACAGAGACCATTGAGTAACGTAACCCTGTGGATAATCTTAAATTATTTGTAATTGTTCCGTCGGCCGCCGCGGTCACGGCTCGGGAACGGGGCCACAGCGGTCAGTGCTGGCTATGCCGACACGACCCCGGAACAGGATTATCCCTGTTCGGTTCTAACACCGGCTGATGTTAGTCGCCGTCTTCGGTGCCGGCTACGCCGGTCTGACGCTCGCGCGAACGCTCGAACGGACCCTCCCCGCCGACGCCGAACTCGTGGTCGTCGACGAGTCGACTGACCACCTCGTTCAGCACGAACTCCACCGGGTCGTCCGCCGGCCGTCGCTGGCCGACGAAATCACCGTCTCGCTCGCGGACGCGCTCGGCTGCGAGGTCAGGCAGGCGACGGTGACCGATATCGACGCCGACGCCGGGGAGGCGACGCTCGAACCGCCCACCGGGAGCGAGGAGACGCTCTCCTACGACGTGGGTGCGGTGTGTCTCGGCGCCCGGACGGCCTTCTACGGGCTGGACGGGGTCCGAGAGCACGCGACGCCGCTGAAGCGACTCGCCGACGCCCGCGAGATACGCCGTGACTTCCTGGACCTGACCGACGGCGACCGCGCGGTCGTCGGCGGTGCGGGCCTCTCGGGGGTACAGGTCGCGGGCGAACTGGCCGCGCTGGCCGACGAGAGGGGCGTCGACGCCGAGGTCTGCCTGCTCGAACAGGCCGCCGAGGTCGCCCCGGCGTTCCCCGACTCGTTCCAGCGAGCCGTCCACGACGCCCTGGTCGGGGCCGGCGTCACTGTCCGAACCGGGACCGCCGTCGAGCGGGCCGACGCCGAGAGCCTCTCCCTCGCCGACGGTGAGACCCTCGACTACGACCAGTTCGTCTGGACCGGCGGCATCACGGGGTCGCCGGCGCTCGACGACGACCGGCCGGTCGTCCGTGCGGACCTCCGCCTGGGCGAGGCCACGTTCGCGGTCGGCGACGCGGCCCGCGTCGTCGACAGCGACGGCGCGGCCGTCCCGGCCAGCGCGTCGGCGGCCATCCGGGAGGCGAGCGTCGCCGCCGACAACATCGCGGCCCTCGTGGAACACCGCCGCGAGGGAAGCGGCGGGTTCGAGCCGCGGCTCGCGCGCTACCGGTTCGACGTGCCCGGCTGGCTGGTCTCGGTCGGCGACGACGCCGTGGCGAAGGTCGGGCCCACCGTGTTGACCGGTCGCCCGGCGCTGGCGCTGAAGACGACCGTCGGCGCGGGCTACCTGGGGAGTGTCGGCGCGATTCGGGAGGCGACCGACCTCGTCAGGGAGGAACTGGGTATCGACGCCGGAGATGTCGAGGCGGCGCCCGACGACATCGTCGACGTCTCCGGGACGGAGTAAGGACGCGTCCCGGACCCCTCACTGCCCTCTGCGTGCGAGTAACGCGGCGGCGACGGCCGCGACGAGGGCACCGACGGCGGTGAAGCCGGGGCCGTCGCCCGCCGTCGTCCCGGTCGGTGTGGCGGTGCCGGTCGCGCTGACCGCCGCGTCCGGACCGAAGTAGAGCTGTCGGGTCAGATTGCGGGTCACGTAGACGACGCTGCGCGGGGCCGGCTGGTTGAGGTCACGGACGTTGACGCGGACCGTCGTGTTCGTCTGCCCCGCCCGCGTGCTCGCGAAGGGCTCCTCGCTCGCGAGGCCGGCCGTGCGCTCGGTGACGACGAGCACTTCCGGATTCAACTGCAGGACGACCTCGTCGCTCAGTTGCGGGTATCCCGAGTGGTCCCGCGCCGCGACGTTGTCGGCGCCTACGACGTCGAACAGCGTGTCGATGAAGGTATCGCCCCCGGCGACGTACCCCCCGCCCAGCGAGTACAGCACTTTCGGCCGGTCCTCGATGTCGGCGGTGAGGCTCCGGACGGCGTCGACGTTCGCGTTCATCCAGGTGTTCGTCTCGGCCGCGCCCTCGCAGTTGCCCGTCAGTCGGCCGATAGTCGTCGTCTTCTCGGCGATGTCGGCTATCGTCTTGGCCTCACGCAGGTGGTACACTTTCAGGCCCGCGTTGCGGAGGGCGTCCACGTCGCTCGCGCTCGCGTTCGGCGCGAGGACGAGGTCCGGGTTCGTCCCGGCCACCCGCTCGGCGCTGACGCCGAAGCTGGCCGAGACGTTCGTCCGGCTCTCGGCGCCCTCCAGGTAGGTGGCGTACTGGCTGAGCCCGACGACCTGGTCGCGGCCGCCGATCTCCCACATCGTCTGGGCGGCCGAGGGGTTCGTCGTCACCACTCGGTCGGGCCGCTCGTCGAGCGTTATCTCGGTCCCGGTCGCGTCGGTCAGCGTCACCGGGAACGCACAGTTCTGGCCGGACACCTGGGCGCTCGCGGCCGCCGGGGTCGCAAGCGAGGCGAGCACGAGGAGTCCGACGGCGAGTAGCGCGGGTCGTCGCATCGTCTGTCCGGGGGCGGAGTAACAATAAATATTTACCTACTGCAAGGCGGTTTTCAGCCGTGCGAACCCCCGGACGGACGGCCGCGTGGTCGCTGGCGCTTGCGGGGCTGCTCCTCGCCGTCGTCACGGTGAGCGCCGCCGTCGGCCCGGTGTACGTCCCGCCGGGCGACGTTGCGAGGATACTGCTCGACGCCGCCGCGGTGCCGACCGGGGTCGAGTTCTCCGGCGGGGCTGCCGACGTGACGACCGCGCCGGTCTTCGGGTTCGAGGTTTCACCGCTGCAGGAACAGATAGTGATGCAAATCCGGCTCCCGCGAATCCTGCTCGCCGCCGTCGTCGGCTTCTCGCTGGCCGCGGCCGGCACTATCATGCAGGGCATCTTCCGCAATCCGATGGCCGACCCCTCCATCATCGGCGTTTCCTCGGGCGCGGCCGTCGGCGCCGTCGGCTTCATCGTCGTCGGTGGGGCGCTCCCGTTCGGGCTGGGGCTGCGCGGGGCCGCCTTCGCCGGGGCGCTCGTCGCCGCCTTCGGCGTCTACCTCATCGCGACGGAGAACGGCCGGACGCCCGTCGCGACGCTCCTGCTCGCCGGCGTCGCCGTCCAGACGTTCCTCGGGGCAGTCGTCTCCTTTCTCCTGCTCAACGCCGGCGAGAGCGTCCGGCAGGCGCTGTTCTGGCTGATGGGCCACCTCAAGGGGGCGTCCTGGCCCGAGGTGTGGTCGAGCCTCCCCCTCGTCGTCGTCCCGTTCGCGCTGCTGTTGCTGTACGCCCGGGACCTGAACGTCATGCTGCTGGGCGAGGAAGACGCCGGCAGCCTGGGAATCGAGGTCGAGCGGACCAAGCGGATACTGCTCGCCCTGTCGGCGCTGGCGACGGCGGCCGGCGTCGCCGTCGCGGGCATCATCGGCTTCGTCGGCCTCATCGTCCCTCACGTGATGCGGCTGCTCGTGGGGCCGGACCACCGTATCTTGCTCCCCACGTCGGCACTCGCGGGAGCCTCGTTCCTCGTCGCGACGGACACGCTGGCCCGCTCGGGCAGCGCCGAGATACCGGTCGGCATCGTCACCGCGGCGCTGGGCGCGCCCTTCTTCCTCTACTTGCTGCGCCAGCGGGAGGTCCACGAGCTATGACCGACCCACAGACCGACCGCCGGGGCGACTCGGTGCCGATACTCAGCGCCGAGGACATCTCCGTCTCGCTCGGCGGGACAGAGATTCTCTCGGACGTGTCCCTGACCGCCGAGCGCGGCTCGGTCGTCGGCCTCGTGGGGCCCAACGGCGCCGGCAAGACGACCACGCTGCGGACGCTCCGGGCGACGCTCTCGCCCGACAGCGGGACCGTCCGCGTCGCCGGCGACCCAATCGAAGGGCTGTCCTCGAAGCAGGTGAGCCGGCGCGTCGCCAGCACGCCCCAGGCGACGACGCTCTCCTTCGATTTCACCGTCCGCCAGACCGTCGAGATGGGGCGGACCCCCCATCTCGGCCGGTTCGAGCGGGCCGACGGCGACGACGAGGACGCCGTCGCGGCCGCCATGGAACGGGCCGACGTGGCCCGCTTTGCCGACCGGCCGGTCACCTCGCTGTCGGGCGGTGAGCGCCAGCGCGTGTTGCTGGCCCGCGCGCTCGCTCAGGAGACGCCCGTTCTGGTGCTCGACGAACCCACGTCGAGCCTGGACATCAACCACGCCGTCAACACGCTGGAGCTGGTCGCCGGCCTCGCCCGGGAGGGCAAGACCGCCGTCGCGGCCATCCACGACCTCAATCTCGCGGCGCGGTACTGCGACGAGCTCGTCCTGCTGGCCGACGGCGAGGTCCGGGCCGCGGGCGAGCCCCGAGCGGTGTTGCAGTCGCCGACGCTGAAAGGCGCCTTCGACGCCGAGACGCTCGTCACCGACCAGCCGGGCGCCGACGCCCCGCTGGTGACGGCACTGCCCGACCGCGACCCGGTCGACCGGACCGTCCACGTGGTCGGCACGGGGCGACAGGCCGCCGCGGCCGTCGCCCGGTTGACCGCCGCCGGCGCGACCGCCTCGGTGGGCGTCGTCCCGGCCGGCGACGCGGCCGCCGAGCGGGCCCGAGAGCTCGACTGCGAGGCCGTCACCGTCCCGCCGTTCGCCGGCGTCGACGATGGCTCCCGCCAGCGGGCGACCGACCTGGCCCGGGCGGCCGACGCCGTCGTCCTCGCCGGCGATGTCGGCGACGCGAACCAGCCGGTCGTCGCCGCGGCCGACCGGGTCGTCGCCGTCGACGGGGCGGACGCCCCCGCTCTCGGGTCGCGGACGACCGTGGCGACCGTCGACGCGCTGCCCGAGGCCGTCGCCGGACTCCCGGCTTCACCGCCCGACGCGAACCGGCGCGTCGAGTCACGGGAACAGCAAGACCGATAGCGCCCGGGGCCCAACCCCGGCCGTGGACGACACTATCGCGTGGCTCCGCGACCGGCCGTACTACGAGGGCCAGATAGTCGACGAGCGGACGGTGCCAGGTCGGGGGGCGACGACCGCCGACTGCGACCTCGACGCGCGGCTCGCCGACGTGCTCGCCGACGAGGGCATCACCGACCTCTACGCCCACCAGACCGCGGCCATCGAGGCGGTTCGCGGCGGCGACAACGCCGTCCTCGCGACAGAGACGGCGAGCGGCAAGAGCCTGGCCTACACCGTCCCCGCCTTCGAGCGGGCGCTGGACCGGCGCGCGACCACGCTCTACGTCGCCCCCCAGGTCGCGCTCATCAACGACCAGACCGGGACGTTATCGGACCTCGCACAGGGGCTGGGTTTTGCCTCCGGCGTCTCGGTCGCCCAGTACACGGGCCGCCAGTCGAAGAGCGAGAAGGAGGCCATCCGCGAGCGCCAGCCGACCGTCCTGCTGACGACGCCGGACATGCTCCACTACGGCATCCTCCCCCACGCCCACCGGCTATGGGACTGGTTCTTCCAGCGCCTGGAGACCGTCGTCATCGACGAGGTCCACGGCTACCGGGGTATCTTCGGGAGCCACGTCTCGCTCGTGATGCGCCGACTCGCCCGCATCGCCGAGCGGTTCGACAGCGACCCCGAGTGGGTCTGTTGCTCCGCCACCATCGGTAACCCCGTCGACCACGCGGCCACCGTCACCGGCCAGCCCGAGAGCTCCTTCGCGCTGGTCGACGAGGACACCTCCGCCAGCGGCCCGCGCCACTGGCTGCTGTGGAACCCGCCCGAGTACGACACCGGGGAGGGGTGGGGGTCCGGCCGCCGCAAGTCCAGCCACGTCGAGACCAAGCGGCTGTTCGTCGACCTCGTCGAGCGGGGCCTGCAAACCGTGGTGTTCGCGGGCTCGCGCCAGACCGCCGAACGCTACGCGGGCGATAGCGCCGACGAACTCCGCTCCCGGGGCCACCACGACCTCGCTGACGGCGTGGGCGCCTATCAGGCCGCGCTGACGAACGAGAAGCGCCGCGAACTCGAATCGCGGCTCCAGTCGGGGGACCTCCGCGGCGTCTGGTCGACCAGCGCGCTGGAACTGGGCGTCGACGTGGGCGGCCTCGACGCCGTCCTCATCGACGGCTACCCCGGCACGCGGATGCGGGCCTTCCAGCAGGCCGGCCGCGCCGGGCGGGGCACCGACCCCGCGCTGGTCGCGCTCGTCGGCGGCGAGGACCAACTCGACCAGTACGTCCTCCGGAACCCGGCGACGCTGTTCGAGAAGCCAGCCGAGCAGGCCGTCACGAACCCCGAGAACGACCAGCTCCTGCCGGACCACGTCCTGGCGGCGGCGGGCGAGAACTGGCTCTCCCCCGACGACGACCGCCACTTCGGGGGGACGTTTCCGGACGTGGTCGCGGACCTCGAATCGGCCGGCAAACTGGATCGCCGGAGCACGGACGAGGGGGTCCGCTGGACCTCCAACGGCCGACCACACCACGACATGAGCCTCCGCACCGTCGACGACCGCGAGGTGAAGCTGGTCGCGAAGGGCGACGTCATCGCGACGCTTCCTTTCGAGGACGCCCTTCGCGACGCCCATCCGGGCGCTATCTACCACCACCAGGGCCGTCGCTACGAGGTGACCGACCTCGACCTCTCGGCCGGCGTCGCCGAGCTCGACCGGACGTGGGCGGACTACTACACGCGCGTGCTCCACGACAAGACCATCACGGTCGAGGCCGACTTGCGCGAGCGGCCGCTGCCGACCCGCGAGGACGTGCCGGTCCGCTTTGCCTCGGTGACGATGCGCAAACAGATCACGGGCTACGAGCGCCGCGACGGCTCCTCGGGCGAGGTGCTGGGACAGCGCCCCCTCGACCTCCCCGAGACCAGCCTGGAGACGAAGGCGATGTACTACACCGTCCCCGACGACCTCCAATCGGAGATTCTGGCGGGGGCGTACGGGGAGGCGGACGAGGCGGCGCCCGGCGGGACCGATGCGGCCACCGACGGGGGCGCGGCGGGCGACTTCCCGGGGGCCATCCACGCCGCCGAACACGCAATGATATCGATGTTCCCATTCGAATACCTCTGTGACCGGGGAGACATCGGCGGGCTCTCAACGCCCGAACACCCCCACACCGGCGAACCGACTATCTTCATCTACGACGGCTACCCCGGCGGTATCGGGCTCAATCGGGCGGCTTACCGCGACGTAGCGCCGCTTATGCAGACGACGCTGTCGATGCTGCACTCCTGTGACTGCGAGTCGGGCTGTCCAGCCTGCGTCCAGTCGCCCCACTGTGGCAACGCCAACGACCCGCTGGACAAGGGCGGCGCGATACACCTGCTCGACGGGCTGTGCTCACCCTGACGGGTCCTCGTCCGGCGCCGCCTCGTGGACCGTCACCTCTCCGGAGAGTTCGGTCCCCGAGTCCTCACTGAGGTCGATACCGGCGGCCCTGCAGGCCTCGTGTGCGTTCCGGATGAACGCCGCCCGGACCGCGGGCACGCGGTTCTTGCGCTCGACGGGGAGCCAGATGCGCGCAATGATGAGCACGGAGCTCGCGGTCAGTTCCTCGACGGCGACGGTCGGTCTGGGCCGCTCGGCGACGTGGTCGAGGTCGCGTGCGACGTTGCGGATGATACCCTGGACCTCGTCGAGGT
Source organism: Haloarcula laminariae (assembly GCF_025457605.1). Classification (NCBI taxonomy): domain Archaea; kingdom Methanobacteriati; phylum Methanobacteriota; class Halobacteria; order Halobacteriales; family Haloarculaceae; genus Haloarcula; species Haloarcula laminariae. The sequence continues at coordinate 1,070,486 of NZ_JAMZFY010000002.1, forward strand.
CCACGCTGTAGTCGACGCCGAACGTGTAGGAGATGCCGACCGGGTCGGTCACCGTCTCGTTGGTCACCGCCGTCGTCGCCAGTTCGCTGTTCGGGACGATGATGCGCTCGTTGTCCAGCGTCCGCACGCGGGTCACGCGCAGGTCGATGTCGACGACCGTCCCCCGGTTGCCGTTCCACTCGATGGTGTCGCCGACGTTGAGGTCGGGGTCGCTGACGATGAACGCGCCGGAGACGAAGTTCCCGAGCACGTCCTGTGCGGCCAGCCCGACGGCGACGGTGATACCGGCCGCGACGAGGGTCGTCCCGGCCAGGCTCCCCCGAAAGCCGGCCGTGCTCGCGCCGACGATGACGCTTCCCACGACGGCCAGCAGGTGGACGCCGCTGACCAGCGCGCTCTGGACGGTCCGGTTGAACTTGGAGCGCTCAAGCCCCCAGCGGACGCCGGGGACGACCAGCAGGCGACCGGCCGCATAGAGGAGCGCCACGACGGCGAGAAACGTGGCGCCGTCCTCGGCGAGCTGTGCGTACACGGAGACGATATCGACACCGGGGGCGCCGGGCAGCTGCATACCGGCCTTTTGCGGCCCCCACACCATGAATCTCGGGCGCCTGCGGCGATTTCGCCGCGGCGCTACGCCCCCGAGAGCCGCTCGAAGGCGGCCCACGAGGGGTCGCTGTCGGGCGCCGACAGCCGCTCGCCGTCGACGAAGACGCCGTCCCCGTCGGTCACCGAGCCCACCACCGCGGCGGCCGTCCCGCGGGCGCGGAGCGCCTCGACGACGCCCGCGCTCGCGTCCGGGTCGACGGCGCACAACAGCGTGCCGGCGCTCGACACCGTCCAGGGGTCGACGTCGATGGCCTCACACACCGCCTCGACGCCCGGGGCGAGCGGCATCCGTTCGGCCTCGATGTCGAACCGCACCCCCGCGCCGCTGGCCATCTCCACCAGCCCGCCAGCGACGCCGCCCTCCGTCGCGTCGTGCATCGCGGTGACACCGCCGGCCTCGAAGGCGGCCCGGGCGTCCGCGACGGCCGCGATGTCGTCGACGCGCTCCTGTGCGGTCGCGACGGTCTCCGGGGACAGCCCGAGCCGTTCGGGGAAGAGCGTGGCGAGCAGGCCCGTGGCCTCCGCGCCCGGACCGGTGGTCACGACGATGTTGTCGCCCGGTGTCGCGCCGTCCGGTCGGACGACGTCGTCGTGGTCCCCGACGCCCAACACGGTGGCCCCGCCGACCCACGAGGTGTCGATGCCTGGATAGCGGGCCGTGTGCCCGGAGACGATGCTCACGCCGAGGCGCTCGGCGTGGTCCGCGAACCCGGTCCAGCACGCTTCGAGGTCGTCGTCGCTCCAGGACGGCGGCAGTGTCAGGCTGACGGCGAGATGCGTCGGCGCGACGCCGGAGACGGCCACGTCGGCCAGGACGACCTCCAGCGCGAACCGGCCGGCCCGTCGCCAGCCGAGTTCGGGCAGCATCGATATCGGGTCGGTCGCGACGACGACGGCCCGGTCGCCGACGTCCAGCACGCCGAAGTCGACGCCGTGGCGCGGCCCGAGCGCCACGTCCCCGCGGCCCGCGCCCAGGTTTGGATAGATGACCTCCTCGAAGACCTCGCGGTCTATCTTCCCGAAGTCGCTCATTGTCGCATGCTCGACCGAGGCCGCCTAAAGCGTCCCGGCTCGCCCGGCGCTCACAGCACCTGCGTGTCGGCCGCGTCGAACCCGAGCGTGACATCGCCCGAGGGCGGCTCCGACGCCGTCGACTTGCACTCGATGCGCCGGCCCCGCCAGCGGCAGTGGACCCGGTAGGCGTCGCCGAGGAACTCGACGGTCTCGACCGTCGCCGCGAGCGTCGTCGCCGTCCCGTCCGCCCCCTCGCTCAGCGTCATCGCCTCCGGGCGGACGGCCACCGTCACCGACTCCCCGGGCGCCACGGCGGCGCCGGCCGGCAGCGGGAGCGTCGCGTCCTCGACGGCCACGCCCTCGCCGTCGGCGGTGACGGTGCCGTCGAAGAGGTTGTTGTCCCCGACGAACTCAGCGACGAAGCGCGAACCGGGCGCCCGGTAGACGGTCTCGGGGGGCGCGACCTGCTCGACCCGGCCGTTCTGCATGACGGCCACCCGGTCGCTGAGCGCCAGCGCCTCGGCCTGGTCGTGAGTGACGTAGACGGTCGTGATGTCGAGCTCCCGCTGGATGGTCTTTATCTGGACCCGGAGGCGCTTGCGGAGCTGGGCGTCCAGCGCCGACAGGGGCTCGTCCAGCAGGAGCACGTCGGGCTCGGGGGCGAGCGCACGCGCCAGCGCGATGCGCTGTTGCTGCCCGCCCGAGAGCTGGTCGGGCGACCGGTCGGCGACGCCGGCGAGGTCGACGAGGTCGAGCAGTTCGGCCACGCGCTCGTCGTCCTCGACTTCGAGGTCGTGAAAGCGCAGGCCGTAGGCGACGTTCTCGCGGACGCTCATGTGCGGGAACAGGGCGTAGTTCTGGAACACCATGCCGACGTTGCGCGCCTCCGGCGGCGCGTCGGTCACGTCGCGGCCGTCGATAGCGACGCGTCCCTCGGCGGTCTCGGTCAGCCCGGCGATGGAGCGAAGCATCGTGGTCTTTCCACAGCCCGACGGGCCGACGAGGGTGAAAAACTCCCCCTCGCCGATGGACAGCGACACGTCCCGGAGCGCCGTCACGCCGTCGAACTCCGCCCGTATCCCCTCGACTTCGACGCCGGGGTCAGTCACTGGGCCCACCCCCTGCCGACGCGGTCGATGAGGACGAAGCTGACGGTCGTCACCGCGAGCAGGACGGTGCCCATCGCCGTCGCGGGCCCGAGGTTCGGCCCGAGCGAGCGGTTGCCGGTGTACCGTTCCAGCGCGACCGGCATCGTGGCGCTGTCGACCCCTTCGGCCAGCAACACCGTGGAGTCGAACTCGCCGACGCTGATGGCGAAGGCGAAGGCCGCCCCCGCGATGAGCGCCGGCACGACGAGCGGGAGCTCGATGTCAAGCAGCGCAGTCGTGCGGTCGGCCCCGAGCGCGCGGGCGGCGTCGACGAGCCGGTCGTCGATGCTCCCCAGTGCCGGCGTGACGTTCCGGGAGACGAACGGGTAGGCCGCGACGGCGTGGGCGGCGACGATGGCGACCGGGCCGGTGACGGTGAGGCGGTAGCCAAAGAGCGTCGTCCCGAAGACGAGCGTCCGGAGCATCCCCAGCCCGAGGACGATGCCGCTGACGGCCAGTGGCGCCGTCAACAGCGCCTCTGAAAGTCGGGAGCCGCGGCTGTCGCGGGTGGCGACGACAGAGACGACGACGCCCATCGGGAGCGCCAGCACGAGCGCCCCGGCGCCGAACAGCAGCGAGTTCGTTATCGCCGGCAGCGGGCGGACCGTCCCCGCGGCCGTCGAGGCCTGCTGGGCGAGCAGGAACTCGTAGTAGCCAAGCGTGAACTGCCCGCCGGGCGTCGTGACGCTCTCGACGACGAGACTCACGAGCGGGCCGACGAAAAGCACCAGCGCGGCGCCCGCGTAGGCGAAAAGCGCCAGCCGCTTCGGGTCGACCAGGGACCGCGGGCCGGCGACGAGCGGTATCCGCGCCCGCCCACGCGACTCGCCGCGCGCGTTCAACTGCGTGGCCTCGAAGCGCAGATAGACGTATATCAGCCCCAGCGAGAGCGCCGTCTCGATGGCCCCCAGCGTCGCCGCCTCGGCGAGAGCCAGGCTCTGGACGCGGGCGAAGAGCCACACCTCCACGGTCGCGAGTTCGAGCCCGCCAAGCGCCAGGACGATGGGGAACGACATGAACGTGAAGACGAACGTCAGCACCGACGCCGTCAACAGCGCCGGGAGCAGCTGTGGCAGTATCACGTCGTAGAAGGCCCGGAACGGCGAGGCCCCGAGAGTGCGCGCGGTCTCGACCCGGGCCGGGTCGACCGACTCCCAGGCGGCCGTCACCAGCCGCGTCACGAGCGGCGCGTTGTAGAAGGCGTGTGCCAGCACGATGATTTCGAGCGTGAACGTCAGCTCGACCGGTCCGAGGCCGGCGGCGCCGAGTACGTCGTTTACCAGCCCCGTCCGGCCGAACATCGCCAGGAAGCCGACGGCGACCATGATGGAGGGGAGGACGAAGGGGAGGATGGTCACCGAGCGGACGAACCGGCGACCGGGGAACTCGAACCGGGCGAGCAGATACGCGCCAGGGAGCCCGACGACGACGCTGGCGACCGTCGAGAGCAGCGCCTGGTAGGCGGTAAAGGCGAACAGCTCGTGGTAGAACGGGTCGCCGACCACCGAGCGGACCGGCGAGAGCGTGAACTGCGCGCCGTCGTACACGGCGCTGAGGAGGACGCTCCCCACGGGGTAGTAGAAGACTGCGACCAGCGCCGCCAGCGTGGCGGCGACGCCGACCGGCAGCAGGCGGCCGTCCCGGAGCGCCATTCAGCTGCTCGCTATCTCCCGGGCCCAGTCCTCTATCCAGCCGTCGACGTTGCCGGCGAGTTCGTCGTAGCCGAACGTGACGGGCTCTGGCGGTTCCAGGGCGTACTTGCCGAAGTCCCCGCCGGGCTCGACGCCCTCGACAGCCGGGAACTGGACGTTACGGACGGCGATTTCGGACTGTGCCTCCTCGGTGAGGACGAACGACATGAACTCGCGGGCCAGCTCGGCGTTGTCGGCGTCGGCGAACTGGGCCATCCCCTCGGGGTTCGCGTACCCCTGGTCGTTGAGGAAGCCGACCTGGTGGCGGGACACGTCCACGTCCTCGCCGTGGTAGTACACCTGGTCCGTGGAGTAGGAGACCACCATCGGCGCCTCCTCGTTCGTGTAGGCGTTGTACGCCGGCTCCCAGTCGGAGAGTATCTGGACCCCGTTGTCCGAGAGACCACGCCAGTAGTCCAGGTAGCTGTCGGGGCCTTTCTCGTGGATGGTCCACAGCAGGAAGGCGCGGCCGGGGTCGGACTGCTGGGCGTTCTGGGCGATAAGGGCGTCCTCGTAGTCCGGCTCAAGTAGCGCATCGAAGGTACCGGGGTTCTCGACCTCGCCCTCGTCGTAGACCAGGCTGATGTAGCCGGTGTCGTAGGGAATCACGCGGCCGTCCGGGTCGAAGTTGAGTTCCGACTTGACCGAGTCGGCGCCCTCGACGTCGGCCGTCGCGAACAGCTGGCCGTCCAGCTGCTCGTCCGCGCGGACGAGCTCGCCCGTGTTCAGCCCGAGGAACATATCGGCCTCGATGGGCGCGCTCTCCGACTTGCGCTGGATGAACTGGTTGAGGCCGTTCTCGGGCGTCCTGAACTCGACCGTCGCGTCGTGTTCGGATTCGAAGTTCGACTTGAGCCAGCTGCCCGCCGACCCGTCGCCGGTAAAGGAGGAGTAGGTCGCGACCGTGAGCGTGTTGTCCGACTGGTTCGGCGTGTTCGTCTGGTTCACGGGTTCGGCGCTACAACCCGCCAGCGCTATAGCCCCCGTCGCGCCGACACCCGAGAGAAACGTTCGTCGCTTCATGTTCCGGTGGTTACACCGAGTAATACTTGAACCCTCGCTTTCCCACTCAAGCGCTCTACGGACTGAATACGGCCAATAGAGCGGTCAGAACCGCCGCTGTCGGAAACGAACATCGAAGCATACTCACTCCGGTCGCAGATTTCAGTCTCCCCGTCCGCCGGGCGGGCTCGCTGTCGTTCACCCGACCCGTTCGTCGAGAATCAACCTCGTCTTCGTACTCACCACGTCGTCCAGCTCCCGGGCCTTCGTGATGAGGTCGTTGACCGCGCCGGTGTCGGCCGCGTCGACGACGACGACGATGTCCTCCTCGCCGGAGACCTGCCAGACGAAATCGACCGCGGGCCACTCGGCGATGTGGTCGGTGACGGCCTCCGTGTCGACGTTGACGTCGACGCCGACCTCTATCATGGACTTGACGTTGCCGGTACGGGTCGCCACGGTGAACCGCTCGATGATGCCGTCGTCGACCAGCCGGTCGACGCGGTTGCGCACCGTCCCCTCGGAGGTCCCCACCTGATCCGCGATCTCCGTGTAGGGCGTGCGGGCGTCCCGCCGGAGTATCGACAGAATTTCCCTGTCCAGTTCGTCCATCGAGATGTGACGGTTCCGCCCCGTCCGACTTGAGGATTACGAAAATCGTAACTCGGCTTCGAAAGCAATCCTTATGGCCGCGAATCCTGTACGCATCTCGTAATGGCTGACGCATACGTGGCGCTGGAGGGTGACCGTGTCATCGAGGCGCGCGCACGCGCTCCGGGTTCGACACGCGGCGAAGTCGTGTTCACAACCGCCTACACCGGGTACGAGGAGAGCCTGACCGACCCGTCCTACGAGGAGCAGATTCTGACGTTCTCCTACCCGCTCATCGGGAACTACGGCGTCCGGGAGGAGCGCTTCGAGGACGACCGCGTCCACCCCCGCGGCGTCGTCGCCCGCGAGCTGACCGACGACGTGGCCGAGTGGCTCGAATCCGAAGGCGTGCCCGCCGTCGACCACCTCGACACCCGCGACATCGTCACCGAAATCCGCGACGAGGGGGCGATGAAATGCGGCATCGCCGCCGGCCCGGACGCGACCGAGCAGGACGCGCTGGACGAGCTCCACCAGTGCAAGCACATGTCCGACCACGTCGACATCGGTGCGCAGGTCTCCGTCGACGAGGTTGAGACCTACAACGAGGGCGGCGACGGCTCGACCGTCGCGCTGGTCGACTGCGGCGCCAAGGGGTCGATAATGAGCTCGCTGGTCGAGCGCGACGCCGTCGTCCACGTCTTCCCCTACGACGCCAGCGAGGCCGACATCGAGGCCGTCGACCCGGACCTCCTCTTTATCTCGAACGGCCCCGGCGACCCGGAGAACTTCGAGCAGGCCGGCGAACTCGTCGAGACCTACGTCGGGGACGTGCCCCTGGCGGGCATCTGCCTCGGCCAGCAGGTCGTCGCCAACGCCCTGGGCGGCGAGACCGAGAAGATGGAGTTCGGTCACCGCGGCGTCAACCAACCCGTGCGTGACCTCCGTACCAACCAGGTCGTCATGACGACCCAGAACCACGGCTACACGGTCGCCGACCCGGGCGACAAGCTCGACGTGACGCAGGTCAACGTCAACGACGACACGCCGGAGGGTCTGGAGAACGACGACTTGGGCATCATCACGCGCCAGTACCACCCCGAGGCGAACCCCGGGCCCCACGACTCGCTTGGCTTCTTCGACGACGTGCTGGGGATGGCCGAGGAGTAGTTGCGCTAAGCGCAGCGAAGCGCAACTGAACCGTCGAACGGCGAGCGTAGCGAGCCGTGAGGAGTAGGAGAGCCCGAGCGTAGCGAGGGGTCTCCGAACAGGCGAGCGGGGAGCGCAGCGACCCGCGAAGAGTAGAAGAGCCCCGAGGGGGCTTCGAGCAGCAAGTGGGATGCGTAGAGAGGGACCTGACCGAGCGGCGCGTAAAGCCGCTCACTCCGACTCGTCGACCGGCAGACCCCGGTACATCACCGTCTGGTCCTCGTCGCCCGTCGTCGTGTCCTCCGACTGCTGTTGGACCGGGCGGCCGCGGTAATGGACGCGGTTTGCGTCGTCGTCGCTGTCTATCTCCTCGGGGTCCTCCTGCTGTCGGTCCTCGATGAACGCCGCCACCGACGCGAGCAGGTCCGCCTCGGTCCCCCGGTTGACCCAGCAGTGGTATATCTTCCGCGGCGTCTTGAGCGCGAGCCGATGGGCGCGGAGACCGGTCTTGTAACTCGCGTCGGCGATGGACTCGTGCGGTATCTCGATGGCCCGGTCGGTCGACCCCTGGCCGACGAGACAGAGCGTCCGCCGACCGGTGACGAGGACCACCGTCTCGTGGTCGCGGGCGGGCGAGACCGTGTTCCGCTTGGAGCCGAGCCCGATACCGCGTTTGGCGTTCGAGAGGACGTACGCGGGCGACTCCGCCGGTTCGAGATACGAGACGGGGGGCTCGTGCAGCGGCGGCGTGGCGAACCGACCCTCGGCGCCGGACAGCAGCGGCGCTGTCACCGAGTCACTGGGGGCGATTTCCGCCAGCGTCTCCGCCCGGTCGTAGGTGGCCCGGTCCGTCATCGCGCTCCAACCCTCTCGGTAGGTCCCTGCGTTCTCACGTACGCGGAGTCGCGTTTGCTTCTAATCATCCTTCTGTATGTAGTGTTATTACTCTCAAAGGACATTATTTGTAGGGAGACGGAGTGAATTGTAGACCGTATGGCGAACAACGGTCGGCCGGGCTCCTGTATCACTTAGCCGTCGCTTTCTCCGCGTCACCGTCCCCGGGGCCGAAGTCCGTATCCAGGGTGACGACGACTTCCGTCCCGTCGCCCGTGTCGGTGAACTCCAGGTCGCCGCCGAGCATCGTCACGCCCCAGGAGGCGACCCAGAGGCCGATGCCGGTCGAGTGCTGTAGCTCCGTCTCCGTCCCGTCCTGTATGGGCGTCAGTTCGTGGGCCTCGATACCCGGCCCATCGTCGCTGATACGGATTTCGAGCGCATCGCCGAGGTCGGCGAGCGCGACGCGGACGTGGGGGCTGTCGGTGTGGTTGTGCGCTACCGCGTTCTCGACGAGCGAGGAGACCACGAGCGTCAGGACTCGCGGGTCCGTTCGGAGCGCCGTCTCCACCCGCTGGTGGATATCGATGTCGACCGTGGCCTCGGGGAACTCCGCTCCGATGTCGGCAGCGGCGTCGGCGACGAGCCGGGAGACGTCGACCGACCGCGTCCGGGTCTGACTCCCGCGTATCCGCTCGAACTCGCGGGCCTTGTCCCCGGTCGCGAGCAGGCGGTCCGCGCTCTCACCGATGGTCGCGGCCGACGCCCTGACTTCCGGGTCGTCGGTCCGCTCGGCGACCATGTCTGCGTGGCCCATGATAACGGTCATCTCGTTGCGGAGGTTGTGGCGGATGACGCGGTTGAGGACGTCCAGACGCTGTTTGCGCTCGTGTTCCTGGGTCACCTCCTGAAGGACGACCGTCCGCCCGACCTCGGTCCCGGCGGGGTCGGTCAGCGCCGCGGTCGCGACGGTGAACTGGCGCTCCCGACCGGCCGACGTGATGGTGACGGACTCCCAACCGCCGTCGGGACCGCTCTCGACCGGGACGATGGCTTCGAACGGGTCGCCCAGGACGGCGCCGCGGTCGAGGTCGAATATCTCGACGGCGGCGTCGTTGACCGTCACCACCCGGTCCGCCCGGTCGAGCGCGAACAGCGGCGTCGGGATGTCGTCGACCGCCGACCGCTCCGCGGCTCGCCGGGTCGTCGGATTGGTTTCGAACATGTCCTTCTCGACGAAGGCGTAGCCGTCGAGCATCAGGTGGAGACAGAACAGCGCCGGCGAGAGAATGAGCTGTGGGTACGGTCCGAACCCGAAGAGCCACGGGAGCGAGCCGGCCGCGGGCGGGACGACGCTGAGCGCGACGGCGATGGCCTCGCCGCGGTAGAGGGGGCCGTAGCTGACGACCGTCTCCACGAGCAACAGCACCCCGACTCCGGCCGATAGCAGCGTGAACACGAGCATCGCGTAGCCGACCGGTTGCAGCGCGTAGCTGGCCGTCGCCAGCCGGAACACCGGGTCGAGGCGAAACCCCGTCCATAGCAACGAGTGGGCGGGGTGGGTGAGCAGGAGCCCCGAGCCGACCACTGGAACCGAGAGCACCGCCAGCCCCGGCCAGTTGCGCGCGAGGGCGGTCCGGCCGGTGTACGCCAGCGCGAACAGCAGAAAGAGCGGCCCGGTCCAGATGCCGCCGACCAGCCACAGCGCGGTCAGATGCTCGCGCAGCGGCAGGTCGGTGACCAGCAGCGCCACCCCGTAGGTCAGACACCAGAGGCTCACGGCGAGCACTGACGCGATGAACCACGGGACGCCCGGGCTCTCTCTGTGACGGTAGAGGTAGCCCGCCAGCGCGAGCGCACCGACACCGGCGCTGACCGAACTGCCGACCACCAGTCCCCCGATACCAACGAGCAAGCTTCTGTATACTTAGTGTGACTACGTTATAGCCGTTTTGTAATGAATCTGAGAAAGAACGTAACCGGGCGTCCCGCTACTGCCTGCGGTCACAACTCCGTTCCGAGGGCCGTGTCACAGGCCCCATCACCGGTGGTCCGTCCCGCTATTCGCTGCCCCAGTCGCGCGTCGTCTTCGGGCGCTCGCTGATGGCCTGTACCGCCAGGGGCTGGTCCGCGGAGTTGATGGCTTCCAGCGCCGCCTCGGTGCTCTCGCGGGTCGAGAAGTAGGTGACCGTCTCCTCGACACACGCTTCGAGCACATCGCGGTCGCGGGAGGCCACCAGGTCGATTTCGTCGGCCTGGATGGCCTCGACGACCGCGTCGGTGTCCTCGAAGTCGTCGAGGTCCACCACGTCGAAGTGGTCCTCGTAGCCACGCACGCCGAAGTCGACCAGCGCGGTCCCCTCCAGCGGGATGTCCTTCCCGACGCACATCTGTGCCTTCTGGTAGGCCTTGCCGAAGGAACCGGCGGTGCCCATGACCTCGCCGGTCGATTTCATCTCCGGGCCGAGACGCGGGTCCGAGCCCGGCAGGCGGTCGAACGGCAGGACGACCTCCTTGACCGAGACCTGCTCGGGAATCTGTTCCTCGATGTCCATCTCGGCCAGGCTCTCGCCCGCCATCACGCGGGCGGCGATTCGGGCGATGGGGACGCCGGTGGTCTTCGAGATGAACGGCACCGTACGCGAGGAGCGCGGGTTCGCCTCCAGGACGTACACCTCGCCGTCACGCACAGCGAGCTGGACGTTCAGCAGGCCGACGGTGTCGAGCGCCTCGGCGATGTCCTCGGTGACCTCGCGGATGCGGGGCATCACGTCCTTTATCTCCTGGGAGCGGGGCGGAATCATGCACGCCGAGTCGCCGGAGTGGACGCCGGCGGTCTCGACGTGTTCCATGACGCCGCCGATGAGCACGTCGTCCTCGTCGGCGACGGCGTCGACGTCCAGTTCGACCGCGTCGGCGAGGAACTCGTCGACCAGGATCGGCTTGTCCGGGGAGACGCGCACGGCCTCCTCGATGTAGGTTTCGAGGTCGTCGTCGTTGTAGACGACGTCCATCGCGCGGCCACCGAGGACGTACGAGGGACGCACCAGCACGGGGTAACCGATGTCGTGAGCGAGGTCGAGCGCCTCTTCCTTGCTTGTCGCCGTCCCGCCCTCGGCCTGCGCGATGCCGAGGTCCTCCATCAGCTTGTTGAAGCGGTCGCGGTCCTCGGCGAGGTCCATCGCCTCGACCGAGGTCCCGAGAATCTCGCAGTCCAGCCCGCGGCGCTCCAGTTCGTCCTCCAGGGGCGCGCCGATGTCGACGGAGGTCTGGCCGCCGAACTGGACCATCACGCCGTCGGCGCCGGTGGATTCGGCCACGTCGGCCACTTCCTCGGCGGTGACGGGCTCGAAGAACAGCCCGTCGGAGGTGTCGTAGTCCGTCGACACCGTCTCGGGGTTGTTGTTGACGACGTGGGCGTCGATGCCCATCGCCTCCAGGGCCTGGACCGCGTGGACCGAACAGTAGTCGAACTCGACGCCCTGGCCGATGCGGATGGGGCCGCCGCCGACCACGACGACGCTCTCGACCTCGGGGTCGACGAGTAGCTCGTTGCGGTCGATGCCCGAGATGGGGTCCCGCGTCGAGTAGTAGTACGGCGTCGTCGCCTCGAACTCGCCGGCGCAGGTGTCGACGAGCTTGTAGTCCCGATGGACGGTCTCGCTCTCGACGTCCTCGATTTGCACACCGCTTCCGTCGGTCGCGGCCTCGATGTCGGCCGCGCCGCCGTCCTCGGCGTCCAGCCCGGCCGGGAGCCAGGAGACGTGGGTGTCGTTGAACTCGCCGCCCGCGAGCGCGGTTATCTCCTGGTCTGTGAAGCCGGCCGCGGCGGCGGTCTCGTAGTCGCCCGCGATGGCGGCTTCGGCGGCGTCGGCGACCTCCTCGAACCGCTCGACGTACCACTCGTGGATGTCGGTCAGGTCGACGATTTCCTCGACCGTGTAGCCGCGGAGGAACGCCTCGAAGATGGCGTAGGGACGGTCGGGGGAGGGACGGACCAGATACTCCGATTCGAGTTCGTCGTCGGGGACCGTCTCGAAGTCCACGGCAGGCGTGTACTCAGAGGAGCGCAGTGCCTTGAGGAGGGACTCGGGGAAGGTCCGGCCGATGGACATCGCCTCGCCCGTCGACTTCATGGCCGTCGACAGCTCGAAGTCGGTATCGGTGAACTTGTCGATGGGCCAGCGGGGAACCTTCGTGACGATGTAGTCGATGGCTGGCTCGAAGGCGGCGGTGGTCTCGCCGGTAATCTCGTTCTCGATTTCGTGGAGGCGCTTGCCCAGGGCGACCTTCGCGGTCACGCGAGCGATGGGGTAGCCGGTCGCCTTCGAGGCCAGCGCCGAGGAGCGGGAGACGCGGGGGTTGACCTCGACGACGCGGTACTCGCCGCCGGGCGTCCCGTCGTCGCGCCAGGCGTGCTGGATGTTACAGCCGCCCTGGATGCCCAGTTCGCGGATGACCTTCAGCGCGGAGTCGCGCATCTGCTGGTGGCCCTCGTCGGGGATGACCTGCGAGGGCGTGACGACCGTCGACTCCCCGGTGTGGATGCCCATCGGGTCGATGTTCTCCATGTTGCAGATGATGATACAGGAGTCGTCGGCGTCGCGCATGACCTCGTACTCCAGTTCGACCCAGCCGGAGATGGACTCGGTGATGAGAACCTCGCTGTTGCGCGAGAGGCGAAGCCCCTTGCGGACGCGCTCGACCAGTTCCTCGAACTCGTCGACGACGCCTGAGCCGGAGCCGCCGAGCGTGTAGGTGGTGCGGGCGATGACCGGGAGGCCGCCGACCTCGTCGACGGCGTCCTGAACGCGCCCGCGGAACGCCTCCTCGTCGAAGTCCGTCACGGACTCGTCCTCGTCGAGCGAGATAGTCGTCGAGGCGGGGACCGGCTCGTCGATCTTCTCCATGCGCTGGCGGAACAGGTCGCGGTCCTCGGTCGCGTAGATGGTGTCAAGCGGCGTCCCCATCACGTCGACGTCGAACTCGTCGAGGACGCCCTCCTCGGCGAGTTCGGCGGTGACGTTGAGGCCGGTCTGGCCGCCCAGGCCGGCGATGACCCCGTCCGGGTTCTCCTTCCGGATGATCTCGGTGATGGCCTCGGTGTTGATGGGTTCGAGGTACACCTTGTCGGCCATGTCCGGGTCGGTCATGATGGTCGCCGGGTTGGAGTTGACCAGTACCACGCGCGCGCCCTCCTCCTGGAGCGCCCGACAGGCCTGGGCGCCGGAGTAGTCGAATTCGGCCGCCTGGCCGATCTTGATGGGGCCGCTCCCGATAAGCAGGATTGTGCGGTCTTCCTCGGCTGTCATTACCCGATTCGAACCTACACATCGTAATAAGCCCGGCGAAACGGTACGCTTCTCGAAGCTCGATTTCGAATATCGTAATGCCAGGGGCTCACACGGGGGTCCCTCCCACCCCTACTGGCTCTCGCCGGTGACGTCGTAGCGGTAGGGCTGGTCCCGGATGACCTCGACTTCGCCGGTCTGGGCTCGCCGCCCGAGTACCGTGGCGATCCGGTGGGCGCTGTCGAACTCCTCGTCGTGGTCCTCCAGCAACTCCAGAATCTCGCGGGCCGTCAGGGGACCGTCTGTGTCGGCCTCGGCAAGCACCGACCGGATGCGCTCGAACTCGCCGTGGCGGATGGCCATATCCACATTCAGTAGCCGAAACCCCATATAACACCGTCAGACTGGTGTCTGACGCCGATTTAGGCGAAATCGGGGGACGGCGACGGGACCCGTTCTGCAAGTGGTTGTCATACGTCGTCGGCACACACGTCAAACACCGGTCGGGTAGTTACCACGCCGGAGAGCGACGTATGGCCTTATTTTTCAGGGATGGGCTCCGGGTGCGCTTGCTTCACACCGCCGAGTCGTGTTCGTCCTCGAAGCACCGAAGACGAGCATAGCGAGTCTTCGAGGTCTCACTCGTTTCACTCGTGAGACTCCCGCTGGAACGTCTCGTCCGAACACGACTCAGACCGCCGAGTCGTGTTCGTCCTCGAAGTACCGGTGAGCAAGCTCACCGTTGTCCCACTCGCCGGGCTCGCGGGTCGCCGCCTGCTCGCCGCTCGTGGGACTCCCGGGGGATTTCTCGTCCTCGACGATTCACACCGCCGAATCGTGCTCGTCCTCGAAATCCCGCTGTGCGCGGTACTGGTCCACGAACTCCTGTATGTCGAACTCAAGCATCTGGGCCTCGAACTCCGCGGCCATCTCGTCGTCCTCGGCGTGGGAGACGGCGTGGTCCATCAGGTCGACGATGAGCTCGACGACGATTTCGTGGAGCCTGCGGGCGTCGAAGTCGGTCACCCAGGCCATAGAGAAGCCGACCGCGCCGTCCTCCGTCGCGTCGGCGACGGCGACTTTCTCGGGGAACTCCTCGATGACGACCCCCATGAGGTGGGCCATCGTGAACTCGTCGTGGTCGTCGGCCGGCTCGATGGTCTCGGTGAGCACCTGCTCCAGGAACTCGGGGACGAAGCGGGCGAGCGGGTGCATGTCCAGCACGACGGCGTGGCTCGCCCCGCAGGCGCAGTCGTACTCGCGCATCCCCAGGTCGAGGTCGTCGTGGGTACTGATGACCTCGCTACAGGGGAGTTCGAGCTCGGACTCGCGGCCGCCGGGCACGCGCGGTTCTGCCATTACTCCGAGTTGTCCACTCGCGGGGTTAAAGTCCGCGATACGGCCCGGTCAGGCGGCCGACTCGCGGGCGCTGGTACGGACCTGGAGGTAGGCGTCCGTGACGACGGCGATGCCGAGCGTCTGGAAGACGGCCCCCAGCACCGTCGACAGCAGGCGGGTCAGAACGGTCACGGGGAGGCCCGCGACGGCAGCGTCTCCGCCGGCCAGTCCCGCGACCAGACTCGGGAGGCCGCCGACCAGTCCGAAGAGCCCGAGCACGACCAGCAGAATCACGATGGAGGCGGGGTCGTCCATGAACCGCGCGAAACTGTTCCGCACCGTCTCGCCGTAGCCGCCGTCGTTCAGGGCTATCTCCTGGCGGAGGTAGACGAAGACGGTCAGCAACACCAGACCGGCCAGCGGCCCGACTATCGACCCGACGAGCGTCGTCGCCACGCCGCCGAGCTGGCCGACGACCGGGAGGACGGACTGAAACAGCAGCGTCGTCAGCGCGACCGCCCCGCCCAGTCCGACCGCCATGACGGCCCGGTCGCCGAACGCGTCCGTCTCCGTCTCCGCCGGACCGGCAAAGGACCGTATCGCCCAGTAGCGGACCAGCTCGCCGGCCAGCGCGACGAGGACGACCAGCACGACGGCCGCCGGGAGTCCGACGCCCAGCGCGAACGGCGACCCGCCGAAGGAATCAACCATGGCACGCTGTTCGGCCGTGTACGCCCCGCTCTCGAACACCAGCGTCAGCAGCTCCGCGGAGAGGCTCTCGTCGGCGACGAGCGAACCGAGGCTGTACAGGAGAAAGACCGACCCGACGAGGAGGCCGTCCTCCCCGGTGAGGTCGTCGATACCGCTCCGGAGGGCGTCACCGATGTCCAGGGACATATTTCCGACTGTTCGTCACTGGACAATAAAAGCCACCGCTCGAAACGCGCCGCGCCGGGCGTTTACGGCCAGTCGTCGCGCTGTTCGTCCCCGTCGTTGGCCGTCGCCTCGGGGGCCTGGGGCTCGCCCAGCTCCCAGTCGGCCGCCTCGGCGGCGTCCGTGACCGGGAGGAACTCCCAGCCGGCCGTCTCGGCCAGCTCGGCGTCGGCCTCGCCGGCGCCGACGAAGACGTGCCGGTCGGTGTCGAACTGCTCTTTGACGTTCTCCAGACTCTCCTGGCGGCCGCGCGGCCCGGAGAAGAAGTCCTGTCTGATGCGGTGTTTACGCGTGAAGTTCGTCACGACGTAGGTGGGCTGTTCGGAGATGACGCCGACGTACTCGGACCACTGGCGCGCGTCGGTGAACACGCTGTCGGGGTAGGCCAGCTCCTTGAGGGCGTCGAGGTCGAACGCGAGTGTCATGTCGCCGCTGCCACCGTCCATAGCGGTAGTTCCGCCCCGTATCGAAAAAAGGGCGTCGTTCCCGTTCGGGGTCGCCGGCGGCACTAGTCGTCCAGGTGACTCGTGTCGCCGGAGAACGCCAGCCGCCAGTCGTCCCCGACCAGGAGCGTAAGCCCACACGGCGGCACGCTGACGCCCGACCCGACGACGCTACCGCCGGCGCCGGTCCTGTTCGTCCAGCATCTCGGCTTTCGCCTGTATCTGGGCCATCTCGCGGGCGGCCTCCCCGCGGCCGCCGTCGGGCCCGTGGCTGTAGTTGACCGACCAGTCAAGCATGGAGCCGGCGAACCCGCCGCTCGCGCCGTTCTCAGCGTCGCCGGAACCGCCACTGGCGACGTGCTCCCGGAGCCGTCGGTACAGGCGCCCAATCATATGTGGTATTTCCGAACGAAAACGCAAAAAGATGGCGGGAAGTTAGAAACATACGCCAAAACGACGGACCGCCCGTTATTCAGCGGGCGCGGCGGTGTTTGCCTTCACTTCTTCGAGGTCGACCTCTTTCTCCAGGAGCAGTTCCTTCTGGTCTGCGACCTTCCGCTCCTCGCGGATGAGCTTCTTGAACGTGGACTGCTGGGAGAGGTCGCCGATGAGCACGCCGCCGATGAGCTGGCCGTTCTCGAAGGCCAGTCGGCGCCACTCGCTGTCGGAGTATTTCCGTTCGGCCTCGTCGTCCCCGCGCGTGGGGTGACCGAAGGAGAGGAAGGGGAAGTCGAAGTGGGTAATGGAGTAGGAGGAGACCCAGCGGAACTCCTTCTCCTCGGCGTCTTCGACCATGTTCGTCCCGGCGACCGACCCCTGCTCCTTGGCGGAGCCCCAGGCCCCGTTCTGCGCGCGGGCGTTGAGGATGGTGTCGTAGAACTGGGTCAGGTCGCCCGCGGCGTAGATGTCCTCGACGTTGGTCTGCATGTACTCGTCGACGACGACGCCGTCGTCCAGTTCGAGGCCCGCGCCGTCGAGGAACTCGGTGTTGAAGTCCAGCCCGATGGCGACGCCGGCCCAGTCCCCGTCGAACTCCTCGCCGTTGGGGTCGACCGCGCCGGTGACGTGGCCGTCGTCGTCGACCGTGAAGTGGTCGACACCGGAGTCGAAGACGGGTTCGACGCCGTTCTCGCGCAGGGCGTCATGGATGATTTCGGCGCCGTCGCTGGAGAGCGCATAGCGCCACCAGCGGTCCCCGCGCATCAGGTACTTCGCGTCGATGCCCTGGGCCGCACAGACGGCCGCGAGGTCGATACCCAGCAGGCCGGCGCCGACGATGACGCCCTGGTCCGACTCCTCGGCGTGCTCGCGGATGCCCCGGGCGTCCTGGAACGTCCAGAAGTGGTGGACGCCCTCGGCGTCGCTGTTCTCGACGGGGAGCTGGGCGGGCGTCCCGCCCGTCGCAACCAGCAGCTTGTCGTACTCGTAGGTGTCGCCCTCGTGGGTGTGCACCTCGTGAGCGACCGGCTCGATCTCCGTGACGTGGGTGTTCATCTGGAGGTCGATGTCGCGCTCGTCGTACCACTCGGGCTCGTGAATGGAGATGGGCGCCTCGGGCAGTTTCCCCTTGGCGAACTCCTTGATGAGAATCCGGTTGTAGAGAGCTTCCCCCTCGTCGGTGAGGACGGTCACCGATGCGTCTGGGTCCGCTTCCCTGATTGTCTCGGCCGCGGACGCACCCGCGATGCCGTCACCGATAATCACGTGCGACGTGCTCATATTCGGACGCTTCGGCACCATGCCTAATGTGGATTGCTATCTCCGTATCGTTTGCGAGAGGGCGATGGTTCCACTGTTACATGTTAGCAGCAACCACGATATCGGCCGCCACTCTGGCGGCCGAGCGGCCGGAGACGGACGCTGTGGACCGCTCGTACCGCGGCCAGCCGGGCCTTTCATACCGCTCGAATCCTAACGCAGAAGCGATGAAACTCCGTCAGAACGTCAAGCACTTCGCGGCCAAGCAGGCGCTGACGCTCCCGGTCGTCGGCGAGCGAGTCAACGACCGACTCGTGGACCTCCACACGAACGTCTTCATCGACAAGGCCGACCCCGAGCGGGCCGACGAGCGACGGGACCACCTCGACGACTTCTTCGACGCGACGATGGACACCTACCTCGCCGCGCTCGAAGCGGGGTATCCGGAGGCCGAGGCCCGCGAGATAACCCACGTCCAGGCCAACTTCGACTTCTACAACCACGGCTGGACGGAGATGATGGAGTTCCCCAGCGACGAGCTACAGGCCCACTACGACCGCTACGAGGACTTCTTCGGGAAGCACGGCATCACGATTTCGGACCCGCTGGGCGAGTTCCGGCCCCGGGGCGGCGTCGCCGAAGCGCCGTCGACGCCGGCGAAACTGGACGACCCCGACCACCCCCACGCGGTGGGCGGGTTCGCCGACGACGTCTACGTCGAGACGGAGGACGGCGAAGTCGTCGTGGGCGGCCAGGAGGAGCCCGAGGACGTCGACCCGAGCAAAGCGCCCGGCGCCGAGTAGAACGAGCGCGCGCCCGAGACGGCCTTAGACACCGTCGATTCGGTCCGCCACCTCGTAGCCGGCGACGATACCGCCGTTGAGCGACCGCTCGGGGTACTGGGCCTCGGAGGCCATCCCGGCGTAGTAGACGCCGTCGGCGACCTCGGCGGAGAGGTCGTAGGGGACGACCATGTCCTGGTACCCGCGCTCGTAGACGGGCGCGGTACGGGGGTTGCGGGCCGTCTTCACCCAGTTGACCGACCCGCGGTCGAACTCGGGGAACAGCGACTCGATGCCCGAGAGCCACGTCTCCCGGACCTCGTCGTCGTCCTGCTGCCAGACGTCCTCTTCGGGGGACTGGATGTAGCGGGCGACGTAGAGGAGGTGGTCGCCCCCGTACCGCTCGCGCTCGACGAAGTTCGTGTGTTCGATGAGCGCGCCGAAGGGGGCCTCGTCGGCGATGTTGAGCCAGTACGTGTCCATCAGCGGCTCATCCATGCTGATGACCGAACACACCGTCCCCTGGAAGTCGATGTCACAGGGGTAGCCGGTGAGCTCTTCGAGGACGTCGGGCATCGCCGCGACGACGACGCCGTCGACGTCGTGGTCGGTCTCGCCGTCGGTCGTGAGCCCCGACACCGCGCCGTCGTCGGTCTGAATGTCCGTCACGCGGGTCCCGGTCTCGATGTTCTCCCGCCCCACCGCCTCGACCAGCGCGTCGAGCAGCCGGCCGAAGCCGCCGTCCAGATAGCCGAGAATCTCCCCCTTGAGGAGGTCACGCTCCCCGCGGAACTTGATGCGACCCAGCAGCCAGGCGGCGCTGACGTCGGCCTTCCGGGAGCCGAACTTCGCGTCCAGCAGCGGCTCGAAGAAGGTCTCGTAGACGTTCTGGGTGGTGTGTTCGCGGGCGAACTGTTCGACGGGAACGTCCTCGAAGTCCTCGAGCCGCTCGTAGGTGTCGAAGGAGGGGACCCCGCCCCGGACGTCGATGTCCAGTGTCAGCATCCCCAGGCGGAACTTGTCGTACAGGCTCCAGTGGGGGAACGAGAGTATCTCCCAGGGCTTGTCCATCGGGTGGACGACGCCGTCGACGTAGTAGGCGTTCTTCCCGATACGCCACTCGACGTCCTCGCCCAGACCCAGCTCCTCGGCGAGTTCGACGATGGTCTCCTCCGATTTCGAGAGGTGGTGGTAGAACTTCTCGATGGGGTCGCCGTCGGTCTCGTACACCGCGGCCAGTCCCCCCACGTCCTCGCTCGCCTCGAAGACGCGGACCTCGTGTCCGCGCTGCTGGAGCCGATACGCCGCTGCGAGGCCCGCGACGCCGCCGCCGACGACACCGATCATACCTCCCGGTTTCAGCCGTTGTGGGATTTACTTTGCGTTTCGAGCGCCGGGACGTCCGCGCCGGCGGTGTCCGGACTGGACGCGGCCTCCGCCCGTTGGAACTCCAGAATCGCGACGGCGCCGTGGGGGTCGTTGTCCTCGTACCACACCTTCCCGCCGTAGAGGTCCATCATCACCGAGACGAAGTAGAGGCCGAAGCCGCCGGCGGTCTGGTCGTTTGAGATAGAGCGTTCGAACATCCGCGTCTTCAGCTCGTCGCTGATGCCGGGGCCGTTGTCGGCGACGCGGACCTGTATCCAGTCGCCGGCGTCGCGCGTGTCGATTTCGACGTGGGGGCGGTCGCTGGTGTTGTGCTCGACCGCGTTCTCGACGATGCTCCCGATCACCTCCTCGGCGAGGTGGTTGGCCAGTACCCGCTCGTCGTCTATCGCCATGTCGACCGTGACGCCGCTGTCTTCGACGGCCGATTCGACGGCGGCCTGCATGGCGGCCGAAAGCGAGATGGGCTCCAGCTGTTCGCTCTCGCTGGCGGTGACCGTCTCGTTGATGTCCTTGATGGCGTCGCTCATGTCGTTCAACCGCTCGCACCACTTGGTGATGCTGTCGATGTGGTGTTCGTCGCCGCTGTCGACGCTGTCCCGGAGGTAATCGGCCCGTCCCTGGACCACGAGCATCCCGTTGCGAATCGAGTGTCTGAGAGCGCCGTTGAAGAACTCTATCTGGTCGTTGCGGCGCTTCACGGAGTTTCGGCTCCCTCTGAGTTCGCGCTGGCGCTGGACCTGTTCGAGCGCGACCTGGGTCGTCTGGGCGAGTATCCTGGCGTACTGCTGGTCCTCGGTGGGGTAGCTGTCGTCGGCCGAGGCGATGGCGAGGACGCCGTGTTCGCCCATCGGCACCATCAGCGCCCGCTCCATCGACCCCCCACACCCCTCGCAGTCGGCGATGCGCTGCTCGCCGCTGTCGAAGGTCCGCCAGACGTTGTGGTCGGACATCGTCTCCGGGCAGATGGTCAGGTCGCTGGCGGTCCCCTCGATGACGTCGCTCACCGCGGCCGGTTCGAGCCGGCCGTCGTCGGTGGCCAGGAAGACGGCGGCGGCGTTCTGGTCCAGGACACGCGTCGCGAAGCTCACCGTCAGTTCGGCGACGCGCTCGGGCTGGTCGGCCTCGATGAACTGGCGGGTGGCCGCCTGCAGCGCCTCCAGCCGGTCCTGGCGCCGCTGCTGGCCGGTGACTTCCCGCAGCACGACCAGCCGGCCCCGCACGCCGCCGTGTTGGTCCGTGATGTCGCTGGTCTGTGGGTCGTAGTAGGACAGCGGGTCCCCGAGCGCGAACACCTCGTTCCGCTCGACGTCGTCGAGCAGCCCCTCGCTGACGTCGTCGACGGGGCGACCGCCGAGCTCGTCGGTCCCCAGAAGCGACGCCGCGGCCGCGTTGTAGTCGATGATTCGACCCTCGGTGTCGAGTGCGAGCACCGGGTCGGGGAGCTCGTCGACGAGCAGGTCTCCAGCAAGCGGCGCGACGGAGACGAAGTCGTAGCGCAACAGAGCGACCCCCACGAGGACGCCGTTGAGCGCGAACGTCAGCGGCGTGACGTCGATTCCGGGGTGGGGCGTCGCCCCGAGGACGAACAGCCCGTGGACGCCGGCGGTCAACAGCCCGGCCGTGAGGATGACGAACGTCTGCTTGCGATAGAGGTTCCGCGACCGGAGCAGGAACTCCCCGAACAGGAGGTAACCAGCCGCGATGAAGCCGAAGTGGAGCGCCATCTGTGCGACGTACCCCACCCCGGTCTCGCTGATAAACAGCGTCAGCCCGGTCTCCGTGTGACGGATCACGCCGGCGGTGACCAGCCCGTGGACCGGATTCGACAGCGCCAGCAGGCCGTACAGCGACGGCGCCAGCAACAGGCCAGCGAGCCGGGCGGGCGTCAGCCACGCTTCCCGGCCCGTGTACGAGAGCGCGAAGACGACCCACAGGCCGATGATGAGCCCGGAGGTGAGCCGCGTGAGCGGGAACACGACCGCCGCTACCGCGGGGTCCGAGGCGGTGAGCCAGGCGATGTTCAGCAGACACCAGCCGACTGCGGCGACCATCAGCCAGGCGAACGGGCCCGCCCCTGGTATGGACCGGTCCCGCCACGCACTCACCGCCAGGGTCCCGCTGACGAGCGCACCCGCTGCGCTCCCGGCGACGAGTATCCCGACGACATCGGCGTGCATCCTTCTACTGTCCGCTTCAATCTCGGCTTTTTATCACTTTGGGCCGTATTCTCAATCCTGAGAGCGTCCCCGACGACCCGCTACCTTTTTTATCACACTGCAAAAATTCGCAGGCATGCTAACTGTCCGGGCGCCGGCCACCAGTGCGAACCTCGGCAGCGGCTTCGACGTCTTCGGCGTCGCGCTGGAGCGCCCGGCCGACGTCGTCCGCGTCTCGAAGGCCGACCGGACGACAATCGAGGTGACAGGCGCCGGCAGCCAGTTCATCCCCGAGGACCCCGAGAAAAACACCGTCGGCGCCGTCGCCGAGGCGCTGGACGCCCCCGCGCACATCCAGATAGACAAGGGGGTCCGCCCGGCCTCGGGGCTGGGCTCGTCGGCCGCCAGCGCCGCCGCCGCGGCCGTCGGCCTGAACGAACTGTACGACCGCGGCCACACCCGCGAGGAACTGGTCCCCATCGCCGCCAAGGGTGAGGCCGTCGTCTCCGGCGACGCACACGACGACAACGTCGCCCCGTCTATCCTGGGCGGTTTCACCATCGCCACCGACGCCGGCGTCCGGCAGGTCGACGCCTCCATTCCCCTCGTGGCGTGTCTCCCCGACATCGTCGTCTCGACCCGGGACGCTCGCCGCGTCGTCCCCGAACACACCCGCGTCGAACAGCTCGTCGAGACCGTCGGCAACGCCGCCACCCTGACGACGGGGATGCACCGCGACGACCCCGGACTCGTCGGCGAGGGGATGCACGACAGCGTCGTCACGCCCGCGCGGGCGAAGCTCATCGACGGCTACGAGTCCGTGCGGGAAGCCGCCCTGGAGGCCGGCGCGACCGGCGTGACGATTTCCGGCGCCGGCCCCTCGGTGCTTGCGGCGTGTTACGAGGGGTCCCAGCGCGCGATTGCGAGCGCGATGCTCGACACGTTCGGCGAACACGGCGTGGACGCGCGCGCCTATCAGAGCCGCATCGGTCGGGGCGCCCGGATTTTCTGACGGCGGTCCTCCGAGTGGCCACGGCGTTCCGTGCCGAATCGAACGGAGCTGTCCGGGCCGGTTCTCGACGTTTTGAGGGCTCTACTGGTGAGTCTCGTCCAATCGAATCGTCCCGTCCCCCGATATCGAGACGCTGTGGTCCCGATAGCTAAAGGCGACGTAGACGGACTCGTCGGCCGACTCTATCACGGTTTCGAGGACGCCCGGGTCGACCACGTTGCCGAGCGGCGGGAGTTCCGCGGGGTCTTTCCCCTCCGCCTCGGCCAGGCGCCGTATCAGAGCAGTCGATATGCTCATATGCACCTCTTGGTATGTATCGTAAAAACAGTTACATATCCTACACTGAGCTGGCGAACGTAATATACTCCGAACGGTCATCGACACGCGGTCGGAATGCGGTCCGGGCAGCTCGGGACGGATTCCCCGTCGCGACGCGCACTTCGCTGTTCGCTCGTGCGGCCGCCGGCAGTGTCACCCGCCCTGGACGAACTCGTTGCGCGTCTCTACCAGCACGTCCTCGGCGTGCCCGTCGGGGTCGTAGCGGTCCGGGTCGTACACCCGCTTGACCTCGCCGTCGGCCAGGACGAAGGTGTAGCGGTCAACGCGACCGCTGCTCGTATCGAGACCGAAGGCCTCGCCTATCTCGCCGTCGGGGTCGGCGAGCAGGTCATAGAGGACGCCCATCTCCTCGGCGAACTCGTCGTGGCTCTCGACGGAGTCCATCGAGACGCCGTAGACGGCGATGCCGCCCTCGCGGAACTTCGGCATCGTCTCCTGGAAGTCACGGGCCTCGATGGTACACCCCTCGGTGAAGTCCTCGGGGTAGAAGTAGACGACTGTGGGCTCCGAGAAGTCGGGCGTGACCGTCTCGCCGTACTGGTTCTGTGCGCTGATATCGGGGGCCGGGTCGCCGGGTTCGAGCATAGCGGAGCCACGGCCTCGGCGGCTTTACCGATTTGGGCCGCGGAAGGTGTGTCGCGGGCGTCCATCGCAGGGAAGGTGGGCGCGGGCCGTCAACGGGAGATAGTGTTTCTGGGCTCGAACCGACGAGTCACCATGACATATACAGCAACCTGCGTAACATTTATTCTATATATTCTAGCTAATTAGTAACATGGGCAAAAAGTACGACTTCGTGTACTTCCGTGGCGGTGTCGAGGTCGAAACCGAAGAGGGCGGAAACCAGTACGTCGCCCGCGGCCGGCTGAGTCGTCTCCTGTGGATGGTGTACGGGGTCGTTTTCGCGGCGCTGTTGGGGTTTTTGACGCTGTTCGCTGACGGGCTGTTTTCCCGGGCCTTCTGGGTGGTCGGCATCGCTTCGTTACTCGGCGGTGTCGTCGCCGAGCCCATACTGGGAGGCCGGCGCTCGGACGTGAAAGACGTGGACGACAACACCTACGTCGAACTCATCCCGGTGACCCGGGGAATGGCAGTCGCGGCGACGATGCTCGCGACGTGGATGGGCGTCACGATGATATTCCAGTTGGTCAACCCCAGAAACGCGGCCCAGTACGCCCGAACGACCGGCTGGATTCTGGAGCTCACCGCGCTCGTCCCGTTCGGAGAAGTCATCTTCGGCGCGTTCTGCCTGCTCATGGCGTGGGGACTCTCGAGTATCGCTCGCAGTGGGTACACAGAAATCGTCCCAGCGTCCGAATAGGTGCGCTATCGGCGCGGGGCGCCTGACGAGGCGGGGCTGTGTGGCTGAGTCTCACGTCATACCCGGCCGCGTTTGGACAACCCTTTAACCTCGCCGTCGGAACTCGCGAACATGTCGCAGCCACGACTCCTGATTCTCGGTCCGCCGGGAGCAGGTAAAGGGACACAGAGCGCGAACATCGCCGACGAGTACGACGTGGCTCACATCACGACCGGCGACGCGCTCCGGGCGAACAAGGACATGGACATCTCCGACATGGACACGGAGTACGACACGCCCCGCGAGTACATGGAAGCGGGCGACCTCGTCCCCGACGCCGTCGTCAACGCAATCGTCGACGAGGCCCTGAACTCCGCCGACGGCTTCGTCCTGGACGGCTACCCGCGGAACCTGGAGCAGGCCAAGGAGCTGGAGGACATGACTGACCTCGACGTCATCCTCTCGCTTTCGGTCTCCCGCGACGAACTGGTCGACCGGCTCACCGGCCGCCGCGTCTGTGACGACTGCGGCGCGAACTACCACGTCGAGTTCAACCAGCCCGAAGAGTCGGGCGTCTGTGACGACTGTGGCGGCGAACTCATCCAGCGCGACGACGACAACGAGGAGTCGGTACGCAACCGACTCGACGTCTTCGAGGAGAACACCGCCCCCGTCATCGACCACTACGAGGACCACGACGGCTTCGTCGCCGTCGACGGCGAGCAGACCCCCGACGGGGTCTGGGCTGACATCGAGGCGGCGATCGACGGGCGGACAGAATAAAGTTCATACGTCGCCGTCGCTTTCCCCCTCACAATGGCACGAACCGCGCCGAAAGTAGAGCGACTCGCTGACGACGGTGAAGCGCTCACCGACGCGCTCGCCCGGGTGCTCGATGTCGCCGAGGAGAAGGGGACCGTCACCTGGAGCGACGTCAGCGACGACATGAGTAGCGGCGAGTGGGGGCGGCTCATCGAGTCGGGCCTGCTCGTCGACGCCGACGGCGACGGCTTCGTCATCGAGGACCCGGAGGCCGTCCGGGACGCGCTGTCGGAGACCGACGCCGACCCCGCGGAGGAGGACGACGACGGGTGGAGCCAGTGGGACAAACTGGCCGCGCTCGGGACTGTCGGGCTCTTTGCCGGCTACTCCATCAACTCCATCCGGAACGCCATCGGCGGGACCATCGACATCGCGCTCGGCCCGCTGGCGGAGGTGCTTCCCTTCTACGTCCTCATCCTGGTCCTGGCCGTCTTCACCGGGGCGACCTCCTCGATTCTCCAGGACAACATGATGGACATGTCCGGGATGGGCGACCACCAGGAGAAGATGGAGAAAATCAAGGAGCGGCGCAAAGAGGCCAAAGAGCGGGGCGACGACGAGGCCCTGGAGCGCATCGAGGAGGAGCAGATGGAGCTCATGACCGACCAGATGGGCATGTTCAAACAGCAGTTCCGCCCGATGGTCTGGATCATGCTCATCAACATCCCCGTGTTCCTCTGGATCTACTGGATGGTCTTCGGTCCCGGGCTGACCATCTCCTCGCCCGTCATGACGCTGCCCATCTTCGGCGAGGTCGAGAGCTGGCGCCGGGGGCTCGTGGGCCCGATGCAGGCCTGGATCGTCTGGTACTTCCTGTGCTCGCTGTCCTTCACCCAGATTATCCGGAAGGCGCTGGACGTCCAGACCTCGCCGACTGCCAGCTAACCCCGCCCCCTCTTTTCCGCGGTCTCCGGCAGTCCTTGCCCGTCGCTATCAATCCTCCCGCGGCTCGGCTCCCGGCAACAGCGAGACACAACTCCTTTTATCCGTAACCCCGGAGAGCTACCATGTTGATTACCGTCTCCGGTCCCGCGGGCAGCGGGAAGAGCACGCTCGCCCGGAGCCTGGCCGACGCGCTGGACTACGAACACGTCTCCGGCGGCGACATCTTCCGCTCGCTCGCCGAGGAGCGGGGGATGACGCCCCTGGAACTGAACAAGGCCGCCGAGGAGGACGCCCAGATAGACCGCGACCTCGACCGGCGGCTCCGCGACATCGCCGCAGAACGCGACGACCTCGTCCTGGAGTCGCGCCTCGCCGGCTGGATGGCCGGCGACCACGCCGATATCAAACTGTGGCTCACCGCGCCGCTCGACGTCCGGGCCGACCGCATCGCCCAGCGGGAGAACAAGCCCTTCGAGCAGGCCCGGACCGAGACCGAGGAGCGAAGCGTCAGCGAGGCCCAGCGCTACAACGAGTACTACGACATCGACTTCGACGACCTCTCGATTTACGACCTCGCCATCAACACGGCCCGCTGGGACCCGCCGGGGACCCTGAGCATCGCGCTGCACGCCGTCGACTCCTTCGACGCCGACGCGGACGAGGGCCAGGCCCCCGTCGAGGGCATCCGCTACGAGTTCTGATGGTCCGCGCCCCGCCCGACGAGCGAAGCGTCGACGACCTGCTCGCCTTTGGCGTCGTCAACCTCGACAAACCGCCCGGCCCCTCGGCCCACCAGGTCGCCGCGTGGGTCCGCGACGCCACTGGCCAGGACCGGGTCGCCCACGGCGGGACCCTGGACCCGAAAGTGACCGGCTGTCTCCCCGTGCTGCTGGGCGACGCCGCCCGCGCCGCGCGCATCTTCGACGACGCCGTCAAGGAGTACGTCGCCGTCCTGGAACTGCACGACAGCGCGCCGCCGGACTTCGACGCGGTGGTCGCCGAGTTCGAGGGCGAGATCTACCAGAAGCCACCGCGCAAGAGCGCCGTGAAGCGCCAGCTCCGGACCCGCCGGATTCACGACCTCGACGTGCTGGAACGGAGCGATCGCCGCGCCCTGCTGCGGGTCCGCTGTGCCTCGGGGACGTACATCCGCAAGCTCTGTCACGACATCGGGCTGGCGCTGGGCACCGGCGCCCACATGGGCGACCTGCGCCGGACCGCGACCGGGCAGTTCGACGACCGCTCGCTCGTCTCGATGCACGACCTCGTCGACGCGCTGTCCTTCGCCGAGGACGGCGACGAGAGCGCGCTTCGGGAGTCCGTCCGGCCCGCCGAGCACGCGCTGGCCCACCTGCCACGGCTCGTCGTCGCACATAGCGCCGCCGAGGCCATCGCCGACGGGGCGCCGGTGTACGCGCCGGGTGTTCTCGCGGCCCGGCCCGCCGAAGTCGGCGGCGCTGTTCCCACGGCGGGCGAACTGGTGGTCTGTGTCACGCCCGACGGGGCGGCCGTCTCGCTGGGCACGCTGGTCGGCGACCCCGAGGCCGAATCGGGGACCGTCGCCGAACCCGAGCGGGTGTTGGTCTGACACACGGCGGGTGCGAAACGACACCCTTAATTAACGAACCCTCCTCCTCCAAATCACGGGACCGTGGGGTAGCGGTATCCTCGGCGGATGGGGTCCGTCGGACCTGAGTTCGAATCTCGGCGGTCCCACTTCAACTTCCTACAGACGCCGACACCTGTACGCTTAGGTGTGCGAACAGCAAAGTTCCTTCTGAGCTTCGGCTGAAATTCACTCGCTCTATACCCGTCTTACAGCGCGGAGAGGCGTCGATGTGTAGCCCAAGCGGTCAGCCCGTCGGACAGGTCGCGCTCCGACTCGCCCGCGCTGGGACAGTATTGCCCCGCGGTTATCGGTCCAGTGCCCGCAGTAACGCGGACCGATGGAACGCGACCGACGCCGCTCGGCCTCGTTCCGGGTACCCGGTGTTCGTCACAACCCCCCGTGAGTCGACGGCGCTGTCGGCGATGGCGACGACCCTGTGGACAGGTCTCGGGGTCGGTACTGGCCGCACTTCCCCGTACCCCTCTCGGAGCGCCGCTCGCAGCGGCTCCGGCTCGTCGACGTACCAATCGGCGACGAGGTATTCGGTCTTGGCCAGCGCCAGGGCGGGTGGCGCGGCCATCGGCCGCTCCCAGTCGAGGACGGCCGAGACGGCGCCGTCGGCCACGAGCGCGTTTCCGGGCCGGAGGTCCCAGGGGAACAGCCTCGGGGTCGCGCGGTCGATTGGCGCGGCGTCGAGACAGTCGCTCAGTCGGTCCCGAAGCGGGTCAAACTCGGGGGGCAAGCGGCGCACGGCCCGGCGGCCGTACTCGACGAGCCAGGGGTCCCAGTCGGGACCGGCCGCGACGAGGCGGTCGTCGCCCCTCGGGTCCGCCGCTCGTGTGAGCCCGCCACAGCTGTCGAAGGAAAACGCGGCGTGTAGCTGGCCCAGATACCGGCCGAACTGTCGGGCGATGTCGCGGCGCACGGCCGGCGGGCTGTCGGTGAACGCGGCATGGAGGTCCGTTCCCGACCGGAACTCGGTGACTGCGTAGGCCTGTTCGTCGACCGTTCCGGCCGCCAGCACCGCCGGCACCGGGACGTCCGTCCGGGCGCGGACCGCCCTGGTGAGGGCCGCCTCGGTCCGGACCGCTTCGATGGTCTCCGAACACTGGACGACAAGCGGGGGGTGTCCGTCGAACCGGACCACGGCAGTCGGCCGGGTGCCGGCCGCCACGTGGTCTACTCCGACGACCGTCCGCTGGGGGTAGTGGCGGTCGACGATAGCGGTGGTCAGCGAGCGGTTCATCGGGCCCGTCTCACTGGAGTATCGCGGGGAGGTCGGCGAGCGATTCGAGGACGTACTCGGGGTCGTAGGGCTCGGGTCCGTCGCTGTCGTCGAGATACGCCGCGGCCAGCCCGGCGTTGTGGGCGCCGGCCACGTCGTAGCCCAGCGAGTTGCCGACGTACAGGGCACATTCGCCGCTGCCTTCGAGGGCCGACAGCGTTTCCTCGAAGGGCGCGGCGTGGGGCTTCCGGCGGGGCATATCGCCGGCGTAGACGACGGCGTCGACCCGGTCGGCCAGCCCGGTGGCATCGACCTTGTCGGCCTGTCGGGACTGGGGCCCGTTGGTGAGGATAGCGGTCGGCGCGGTCTCTCGGGCGGCCGACAGCGCCCGTTCGGTGCCCGGGCGAAGGGCCACCTGCGCGTTGTCGACGCCGTCGACGAACGCCGAGGCGAGCCCGATTGCGTCGACCCGACGGTCGTGCTGGGCGGCGAGTCGGGCGAAGCCGGCGCCGAGATACCCCACCTCGTCGGCGGGGTCCGGCGGA
The DNA here is from genome assembly GCF_025457605.1 of Haloarcula laminariae. Taxonomy (NCBI): domain Archaea; kingdom Methanobacteriati; phylum Methanobacteriota; class Halobacteria; order Halobacteriales; family Haloarculaceae; genus Haloarcula; species Haloarcula laminariae. The sequence continues at coordinate 1,100,291 of NZ_JAMZFY010000002.1, forward strand.
CCGTCGAGCGCTGCCCACAGCTCCGCCGGGGCGCCGAACGGTTCGACGCCGACCCGCTCGAATGCCCGCTCGTACAGCGCTGCGGTGTCCTGTGTTCGCTCGACCAGCGTCCCGTCGAGATCGAAGAGAACGGCGTCAAACGTCACGATACGGTACTGTCGGACCGAACGGCAAAACCCCTTGTGCCCGGTTCGCCCGGCCGCTCACGGTCGGACCGCTGGGCCACAGCGGTACCCCGGTCCGGACGGCCTGTAGCGGTTCGAGGGGCCGATTACCGGGCGACGACGGCCGTGGAGAGGTACCTTTTTTCCGGTCCCTCCCACAGGGTACTGACAGATGCACGGGGCCCACTGTCTCACCATCGCCGGCGGCAAGGGTGGCTGTGGCAAGACCACGGCGGCGGTAAACACCGCGTACGCGCTCGACGCCGCCGGGTTCGAGGTCGTGGTCGTCGACACGGACCTGGCGATGCCGAATCTGCATACGGTGCTCGGTACGAGCCACGAACCGACGATACACGACGTGCTGGCCGATATCCACCCCCTCGAAGCCGCTATCGACACGAGCGACGACGTCGCAGCGGTGTACGGTGACCCCTCGCTGGACCGCTACACGGACGCCGACCCCGCCGGGCTCAAGACGGTGTGTGACCGCCTCGGGACCGCCTTCGACGTCGTCGTCCTCGATACGGGCGCGGGCGTCACCCACGCGACGATGGTCCCCTGCGGACTGGCCGACGACGTCGTCCTCGTGACGACGGCCAAGGAACACGGCGTGGCCGACACCTCCCGGACCAAGGAGATGGCCGAACGCGTCGACAGCCACGTTCCCGGCGTCGTCGTCACCCGCGCGGACGGCGAGACGGGCCGGGACATCGCCGAGCGCCTCGAAACCGAGTTGCTCGCGGCTGTCCCCGACGAGCCCGACGTGTTCGGGACCGAACCGGTCGTCAGGCGCGCCCCCGACTCCGCCGGCGCCGCCGCCTACGGTCGCGTGGCCGACGCGCTCGCCATCGATTGACGGCCGGACGGCGCGAGCGGTCACCGCGGCGATGCAAACGCCTTACTGACGGTCAACCGTACTGTCCGCCCATGGACGACGACGTCGTCCTCCCGTTCGACGGCAGCGACGGTCGTCACGGTCGGGGAGCCAGCGTAGCGCTCCCGGCCCACAAACCCTTTTGAGTGCCCCTCTCGAAGCCTCCACCGATGTCTCTCGAAGATCATGTCGAGGAACTCGCCTCCGACCTCGACGTAGACAAAGAGGAGGTCAGACGCGACCTGGAGAACCTGGTGAACTACTCGGTGCCGATGGACGAGGCCAAGCAGAGCCTCCGCCGGAAATACGGCGACGGCGGCGGCAGTTCGGGGCCGTCGAGCAAGGCCATCGGCGAGGTGACCACCGACGACTCGAACGTGACGGTCACCGCGGTCGTGCTCACGTCCGGCCGTCGGTCCATCCAGTACAACGGCGACCAGCACGTCATCCGCGAGGGCGAACTCGCCGACGGGTCGGGGACCATCTCCTACACGGCCTGGGACGGCTTCGACGGCGACCTCGAACCCGGCCAGACCGTGCAGTTCGGCAACGCCGGGGTCCGTGAGTGGGACGGCAAGCCCGAGCTCAACCTCGGGGAGAGCACCGACGCGACCGTCGTCGACGAGCGGCTGGACGTCGACGCCGAGGTCGGCGGTGAGGCCGCCCTCAAGGACCTCGAACCCGGCGACCGCGGCATCACCGTCGAGGTGCAGGTCCTGGAGTGTGAGACCAAGACCATCGACGGCCGCGACGGCGAGACCGAGATTCTCAGCGGCGTGCTGGGCGACCCGACCGGCCGGCTCCCCTTCACTGACTGGGAGCCCCACGCCGAAATCGAGGAAGGGGCGTCGGTCCGCATCGAGGAGACGTTCGTCCGCGAGTTCCGGGGCGCCCCGTCGGTGAACGTCTCCGAGTTCTCCACTGTGACGGCGCTGTCGGACCCCGTCAGCGTCGCCGAGGACGCCCCGCGGATGTCGGTCGGCGAGGCCGTCGAGAGCGGCGGCCAGTTCGACGTCGAACTCGTCGGCAACGTCATCCAGATTCGGGACGGCTCGGGGCTCATCGAGCGCTGTCCGGAGTGTGGCCGCGTCGTCCAGCAGGGCCAGTGTCGCTCTCACGGCGCCGTCGAGGGCGAGGACGACCTGCGGACGAAGGCCATCCTCGACGACGGGACCGCGACGGTCACCGTCATCCTCGACGACGAACTCACCGAGCAGGTCTACGGCGGCGACCTCGACGACGCCCGCGAACACGCCCGCGACGAGATGGACAAGGGCGTCGTCGCCGACCGCATCGCCGACCGCGTGGTCGGCCGCGAGTACGTCGTCCGCGGCTCGCTGTCGATAGACGAGTACGGCGCCAACCTGAACGCGAGCGAGTTCAGCGAGTCGACCGCCGACCCGGCGGAGCGTGCGAAGGCCCTGCTCTCGGAGGTGGACGCATGAGCGAATCCGAAGACAGCGGGCCGGGCCGACGCGAGGTGGCCCACCGCCTCTTCGCCGCGGAGTTCGAGGACAGCGAGTTCTCCTACTCCGAGTCCGACGAGGAACGCGCCCCGAACTACGTGGTGACGCCCACGGGCGCACGGGTCAACCGCCTGTTCGTCGTCGGCGTCCTCACCGAGCTAGAGCAGGTCAACGACGACGTGCTCCGGGCGCGCATCGTCGACCCGACCGGCGCGTTCGTGGTCTACGCCGGCCAGTACCAGCCCGAGGCGCTGGCCTTCCTCGAAGCGGCGACGCCGCCGCTGTTCGTCGCGGTGACGGGCAAGGCCCGTACCTTCGAACCGGAGGACGGCGACCGCGTGTTCACCTCCGTCCGACCGGAGTCCATCAGCGAGGTCGACGCGGAGACGCGTGACCGCTGGGTCGTCCAGGCCACCGAGCAGACCGTCGCCCGCGTCGGCCGGCTGGCGAGCGCCCGACAGTCCGGGCTGTCGGGCGACGCGCTCCAGCAGGCGCTCGTCGCGGCCGGCGTCGCCGAGAGCGACGCGGCCGGCGCCACGCTGGCGCTGGACTACTACGACACGACCGGCGACTACCTCCGGGCGGTGCGGGAGCTGGCGCTCAACGCCGCCCGCGTCGTCGCCGGCGAACGCGACGAGGCAGGCTCGCTGTCGCTGTCGCCCGGCGACGGCACGGACGAGACGCTGGCGGCGCTGGCGACGATGGACCTCGACGCGCCGTCGGCCGACCCGAGCGAGGAGACAGACGACGTTGTGCCGAGCGAGGCCTCAGACGAGCCAGAGCCGAGCGAGGAACCGGACGAGGCCGAGGCACCGACCACTGAACACGACGAGGCGCCGGCCACCGACGACGCCGGCGGAGAGTCCGCGGTCTCCGAGACTGCGGACGCGGACAGCACGGCCGAACCCACGACGGAACCGCCGTCGGAGTCGTCGAGCGACCCGGTCGAGACGGCACCGGCGACGAGCGACGCCGACGAGCTCCCCGAGTCGACCGAGCCGGCGGCGGCCGACTCGACGGCGTCGGGCGACGAACCGACGACAGAACCGACGGCGTCCGCGAGCGCGTCGGCCGGCGAGCCCGGCTCACCGTCGACGGACGATACCGAATCGGGCGGTTCGCTGGGCGACTTCGAGCCGTCGGACGACGCGACCGACGCCGACGGGACCGAAGACGACGACGTGGGCGAGTTCGACCCGGAGTTCGAACTCGACGAGGACGAACGCGAGGAGATAGAGGAGGAGTACGGTACCGCCTTCCAGAGCGGGACGGAGGTCGACGACGCCGGCGAGGCCGGCATCGAGACGCCCGACCCCGAGGAGCTGGCCGAAGCGGAAGCGGCGTCCGGGGCCGAGCCGGAAGCGGCGTCCGGGGCTGACGAAGTCGGCGAGCCGGCGACCGACGCCGGGGCGGCCGGTGACGGGAGCGAGGCGGACAGCGCGGCCGAACCGGCCGAGGACGTCGACCTCGAAGACGCGGTGATGGACGTGATGACCGACCTGAACGACGGGAGCGGCGCGGACCGCGAGGCGGTCATCACCGAGGTCGTCGAGACATACGGCGCGGACCGCGCGGCCGTCGAGGACGCCGTCCAGGACGCGCTGATGGGCGGGCGCTGCTACGAGCCCGACGACGGGAAGCTGACGCCCATCTGAACGCCGAGCCGCGCCGCTTTTCTCGTCCGGTCGCCAACCGTCGAGCGATGCGCGTCGAACCAGTTCCGGGCGTCCCCGCCGCCACCGTCGACACCGACGGCGAGCGACTGCTCGCGCTCGCGGACTACCACGCCGGTATCGAGGCCGGGCTCCAGTACGAAGGGGTGGAGCTCCGCTCGGCCGCGAGCGAGCGCCGGACGCGGTTGGTGGCCGCGCTCGACCGGACCGATGCCGACCGGCTGGTTGTCGTCGGCGACCTCGGCCACGCCATCGGCTCGCCCTTCGAGAGCGAGCGCGAGGAACTCGAAGCGCTGTTCTCGGCTCTGTCCGTCCCAGTTACCCTCGTGAAAGGGAACCACGACGGTGAGATGGAGCCGGCGCTCGATGACCTGGACGCGGACGTGACCGTCACGCCCGCTCACGGGACCACCGTCGGCGACGTGGGCTTTGCCCACGGCCACACCTGGCCCGCGCCGTCGGTCCTCGAATCGAGCGTCGTCTGTATCGGCCACGAACACCCGGTGGTCCGGCTGGAGGACGAGGTCGGCGGCACGCGGAAAGAGCGGGCCTGGCTCCGGGGGAAACTCGACGCCGGACCGTTCGCGGACCACTACGACCGGTCGCTCGACGCCGCCGGCGACCTCGTCGTCTTTCCCGCGTTCAACGACCGGTCGGGCGGGACCTGGGTGAACGTCCCCGGACAGGAGTTTCTCGCGCCGTTTCTCCCGGACGGGCTGGCCGACGCGGAGGCGTTCCTCCTCGACGGCACGCGGCTGGGCGACTACCGGACTGTCTGAAAAGCGGGGTCGGCCTACTCGGCCAGGCCGTCTTCGAGCCGCCGGACGAGCGATTCGTTGCCGAGGAACGTCTGGGTCCGGTCGTGGATACCGTCGGGCTCGACGTCGAGCAGCGACTGGCTCCCGTCGGAGGAGGCGCCGCCGGCGGCCTCGACGAGGTAGGCGAGCGGCCCCGCCTCGAAGTGGACGCGAAGCTTCCCGTTGGGGTATTTGTCCGTCACCGGGTAGCCGAAGATGCCGCCGTACTCCAGTACCTGCGCCAGGTCGGCGACGGTTGCGCCGCCGTAACGTGGTTTGAGTTCGCGGGCGAACTGCTGGGCCAGCTCGTTCATCGCGTCGCTTCGCTGGCTCCACTTGCCGGCCATCCCGACGACCGTGGCGTCATCCGGCAGTGTGAAGGTCCCCCACCGCTCGCTGTGACCGTCCCGGAGGAGATACTCCTGGACCACGTCGCGGTCCTCCCGGGCGATAGTCAGCGTGGTGTAGGGGCCGTACAGCACCATCATCGACGCGACGAGGTCGCGACCGCTCGCGGGCAGGTCGCCGTCGTAGACCCCGACGATGGTCCCCACGGAGTTGTTCGACGCCAGGTTCGAGGAGCCGTCGAGGGGGTCGATGGCGATGGTGTGCCCCTCGCCGAGGTCGACGACCGACTCGCGCTCCTCGCTCGCGTAGCCGCCGACGCCCTCGATGGCCGACAGCGCGTCGAAGTAGAGGTCGTCGGCCCAGACGTCGCCGCCGACCTGTTCCTCACCGCTCGGGTTCTCGCCCGCCGACCGGTGGGCGTAGTTCGCGAGGTTGCCGCTGACGTAATGGGAGGTGTCCTTTACCGCGCGTTCTATCTCGTCGAGGGTGTTCATCGGTTCCCCTCCACCCGGTTAGCGCTGTCGTCCATGATAGTTCTACATCGTGCCGGGGAGGCCTTAAGCCTACACGTGCGGCTTCGGCGTGAGGGCCTCGAAGGGCTGGTCGGCGAGCCACTCACAGAGCTTACAGAGGTTCGAGCGGGCGGCTTCGAAAAGCTCCTTCCCCACGGCCGCGGAGGCGTCGGTCTGGTCGCCCAGCACGCCGTTTTCGGTGTTGTCGATAGCGTCGTAGAACGTGGTGGCGCCGTACTTGCCCATGGTGTCCTCGTCGAACTCGACGAGCCCGCCGTCGCGCGCCTCGGCGATGCGGTCCTCGTGGACCAGCTCCCCGGCCAGATGCTGGATGAGCGAGGTCTCCTTGGGGCCGCCGTGGGGGCCGGGAGTCTCGAAGACATCCTCGATGCGCTCGGTGATGGACTCGTCCCACATCCACTCGATGGCGTACATCGTCCCGTCGTCGCGCAGCCGCCGGCCGACCTCCCGGAGGTGTTCGACGTTGCCGCCGTGGGCGTTGACGAAGATGACCCGGTCGATGCCGTGATAGGCGAGGTTCCGGGTGATGCTCTCGACGTAGTCGCGAAACGCCGGGGCGTCGGCCCACATCGTCCCGTGGAACTGCCGGTGGTGCGGGCTGACGCCGACGTTGATGGTCGGGGTACAGAGATAGCCCGTCTCCGCGGCCGCGGCGCGGGCGAAGGACTCGGCGATGATGTGGTCCGTCCCCTCGGGGAGGTGGGGGCCGTGCTGTTCGGTCGAGCCCAGCGGGACCAGCGCGAGCGACTCCGATTCGAAGTACGACTCGAGGTCGGGCCAGGCCTCGTCTGCGAGGTACATACGGGGTCATACGGGGCCAGCGACTTGAACAGTCCGGCGGCGGGCCCTACGGCTTCGACTCCGCCGGGCGGAGGTACTCCTTCCCCCACGCGGCCATCTCCCCGATGACGGACTCCAGGGAGGCGCCCCGCTCGGTCAGGGAGTACTGGACCCGGAACGGCTGTTCGCTGACGACCTCGCGGTCGACGAGCCCGTGTTCCTGCAGGTCCTCCAGGCTGTCCGAGAGCACCTTCGAGGAGATGCCGTCGACGTTCTCCTTCAGCTCGTTGAACCCGGAGGGGCCGTTCTCCAGGAGGCGATGGACGATGACGGGATGCCACTTCTTCCCGATGATAGCCGCCGTCGTCGTGATGGGACACCACTCTTCGCCCGCACACCACACCGCCAGCGGTTCGCTCGCCTCGTCGCTCATACCCGACAGTTCGCCGGCCAGCCACTAATAGTTACGTCTCGTAACTGGATGACGCTACGTTACCGCTCCCCCGTCGACGTGGCCGTGTCGTCGGTCCGCACCGCCAGTCGGCGCCCGCCGTCGGAACCGCCGACCCGGGGTAACTCAACAGTTAGGTGACAGGCGACCCACCTCCCGATATGAGCGACCCGTTCGTGGTCGTCGGCGGCGACGCCGCCGGCCTCAGCGCCGCGAGTAAGTTCACCAGAGAGACTCCCGACCGCGATGTCGTCGTCTTCGAGAAGGGCCGGTGGGTGTCGTACGCCCACTGTGGCACCCCGTACTACGTCAAAGGCGAGGTCGACCGGCTCACCGACCTGCTGTCACTCTCGCCCGAGGACGCGGCCGAGCGCGGCATCGACCTCCGGCGGGAACACGAGGTCGTCGCCGTCGACACCGACGCCGGGACGGTGACGGTCGAGGGCGGCGGCGAGCGCTTCGAACAGCCCTACAGCGACCTCCTGGTGGCAACCGGGGCCCACGCCGTCACCGACCCAATCGACGGCTTCGACCGCGATATGGCCTTCACCATGCACGGGCTGGACGCGGCCGCGGCCGTCAGGGCCGCGCTGGCCGACCCCGACGAGGCGGCCGTCGACACCAGTATCGAGTACGTCGACGCCGCACTCGTCGACCACTACGCGGCCATCGAACCGCCCGAACACGTCGCCATCGTCGGCGGCGGCTACGTCGGCGTCGAGATGGCCGAGGCCTTCCGCGCCCACGGGCTGGAGGTCCACCTCTTCCAGCGCGGGAGCCACCTGCTCTCGCCCTTCGGCGAGGCGGTCTGTGAGCGCGTCGCCGACCACCTCCGCGAGCAGGGGGTCGCTCTCCACCTGAACACGGCCGTCGAGGAACTCGCCGGCGGCGACCGCGTCGAAGCGGTCGTCCACGACGGCGGCCGCGTTCCCGTCGAACTCGCCCTCGTGGGAATCGGCGTCGCGCCCAACACCGAACTGCTCGCGGACACGTCGGTCGCACTCGGCGAGTCGGGCGCCGTCGCCGTCGACGACTACGGCCGGACGAGCGTCGAGGGTGTCTACGCCGCCGGGGACTGCGCCGAGGACGACCACGCCGTCACCGGCGAGCCGGCGTGGGTCCCGCTGGGGCTGACTGCCAACCGCGCCGGCCGGGCCATCGGCCAGACCGTCGCCGGGGACCCGGAGCCGGTCGGCGAGGTGGCCGGCACCGCCGTCGTCAAGGCGTTCGAACTGGAGGCCGGTCGGGTCGGGCTCCTCGACCACGACGACGCGCGCGCGGCCGGCTTCGACCCCGTCAGCGAGACCGTCACCGCCGGCTCGCGGTCGGGCTACTACCCCGGCAACGAGGAGACGACGGTGCGCCTGACCGCCGACCGGGAGACGGGGCGGGTCATCGGGGGCGCCATCGTCGGCAAGGACCGCGCGGCCGTCCGCATCGACACGCTGGCGACGGCGCTGGAATCGGATATGACGGTCGGGGAACTCGAACGGCTCGACCTGGCCTACGCCCCGCCCTTCAGCCCGGTGTGGGACCCGATACTCGTCGCCGCGAAGGTGTTGCGCGGGGACCTCGACTAGTCACCACGCCGCCTCCAGCACGCCGACGATGTCCTCGCGCGTCGGGTCCAGTCCGGGCGGCGCGTTCGCCATGAACGCGTCGGCGAGGACGGCCTCGGCCACGGCGGGGAACTCGTCGCGGTCGGGCCCGTCCACGTCCCGGAGTCGGGTCGGGAGGCCGAGCCCGGCAGCGACGCCGGCGACGCGGTCGACCACCGCGGCCGCGGGGTCGTCGGCGTCTTCGACGTCCAGCGCCTCGGCCAGCAGGTCGCGTCGGCCGTCGACGGCGTCGAACAGATACGAGAGCGCGTGGGGCGCGACGACGGCGTGGGCCGCTCCCTGCTGCACGTCGTACGTGCGCGTGAGCCCGTGGCCCAGGGCGTGGATGAGCGACAGCGTCGTCCCGTCGGGCCGGGAGATGCCGTACTGGACCAGGAGAACGCCCTGCGTGAGTCGCTGGTGGGTCCTCTCGTCGGCCTCGCCGGCACCGAGCGCCTCCAGCCCGTCAGCCAGCAGCCCGAGGCCCCGCATCGCGGTCGCGTCGGATATCGGCGCGCTGTTCCGGGCGTACAGCGTCTCGATGCCCTTATCGAAGCCGTTCATCGCCGACCCAGCGAGAACCCCTTTCGGGGTCGTCGCCAGCAGCACCGGGTCGTAACAGGCGGTCGCCGGCATCAGCTCGGGGTCGTCGACGGCGCCGCTTCCGGGCTCGGCGACGGGACAGGTCGCCGGGTCGGCGGTGACGCCGGCCACCTGCGAGAGGTCCGCGCCGGCAAGCGTCGTCGGCACCGTGACGACCGGCGGGAGACCCGACTCGGGAATTGAGAGGGTCCCGCGCTCGACCAGTTCGGCCCCCACCGCTTCGGGGTCTCGGTCGGTCGCGACCAGCACCGACAGCACCGTCGCCACGTCGAGGCTGCTCCCGCCGCCGAGGGCGACGATACAGTCCGCGTCGGCCTCGCGATACAGTGACAGCGCCTCGTAAGCCGTCCCGAGGCGCTTTCGCGGCGTGGTCCCGGCGAAGACACCGGCGAGTCGGTCGCCGAGACCCGCGCGAACGGGGTCCATCACCACCGGCGTCTCGCCGACGGTCGACCCCGTGACGACGAGCGCGCGCTCACGGCCGAGTGACGCCACCTCGCTCCCCAGTTGTGAGACACAGTTCGGGCCGTACCTGACGGTGGCGGGGTCGTACTCGAAGCGGAACGGGTCGGCGAGCGAGTCGGTCATCGCGCGGACCTCCGCATCGGCTCGACAGTGTGGAACGGGGGCAGTTCTGCTGCCATTGTTCGCCGTAGGTGGCCGGCACTTGAGTGGCTTATCCCCCCTACACCTCGAAGCCGTCCAGCGACGCGGCGAGGTCGCCGAGGTCCCCGAGCAGCCCGGCCAGTCGCTCGACGCTCTCTTTCCCGGTGCGGTCGGGGTTCGCCAGCACCCGAACTCGTTCGGTCCCGAGCGGGACGAACTGGAGGCCAAGCGACGCGGCCGTCGTCCGCAGCGCCAGTCCGGCGTCGGCCTCGCCGGCCGCGACCGTCCGGGCGGGGCTCTCGGTGGCCCCCACGGTCAGGTCGTAGCCGTCGATGGCGTCGGTCACCTCGCCCGGCGACACGCCGCGCTCGTCGGCCAGCTGGGTCAGTTGGGCGTCGAGACTGTGGCGCAGGCCCGACCCGCCGTCACGGTTGACGAAACGGGCCGCGCCGTCGACGAGGGCCGCGAGGTCGGACACGTCGCTGTCCGGAGCGACGGCGAGCCCCCACTCGCGCGTCCAACCGCCGAGCGCCTCGCCCGGTTCGTCGTCCGCCTCCGGGCCGGCGACGACGGCCACGTCCGGGACCGACTGCCGGAGCCGACGCCGGCCGTCGGCCGTCCCCGTCGGCAGGTACCGCGGCGCGTCGAGGCGGTCGAGCAGGCGGCTCCACAGCGGGTCGTCCTCCCCGACGCCGAACAGCGTCGGGACGCGTACGTCCGGCGAGAACAGCGTCACCTCGACGCGTTCGCCCGCAGGCAGTCGCTCCGTCCCCGGCTCGACGGCGACGGTGCCGTCCGCGTCGACCAGGCTCGTCGTCGCGCCGCTCCCCTTGTCGACCGGGTAGACGAGCGTCGAGCCCGCGCCGTCCTCGACGAGCCCGACGGGCATGTACCGCAGGCGCCCCTCGGCGTAGCGTTCCTCGACCGCCATCTCGCCGGTGACGGTCGCGGTCCGGGGCTCGGGGAGCCCGGCCGCCTCGCGGAGCGCGGGCACGACGAACACCCGGAAGATAGTCAGCGCCGACACGGGGTAGCCCGGCAGGCCGACGTAGGCCGACTCGCCGATAGTGCCCACGAGCATCGGCTTGCCCGGCTTGACCGCGACGCCGTGGAGCCGGGGGTCACCGCGCTCCTCGATGACGCGGTAGACGACGTCGACGGCGCCGGCGCTCGTCGAGCCGGAGGAGAGCACCAGGTCACACTCGTCGGCGGCTTCGTGCAGCAACGTCTCCAGCGCCTCGAAGTCGTCGCCGGCGTGGGGGTACACCGCCGGCTCGCCGCCGGCGTCCTCCACGGCGGCCGCCAGCGCGTAGCTGTTGACGTCGTATATCTCGCCGGCCGCGCTGTTCAGGGGCTCGCCGGGCCGGACGAGTTCGTCCCCCGTCGAGACGATGCCGACCCGGGGCCGGGAGCGGACGGCTACCTCCTCGACGCCCAGCGCCGAGAGCAGTCCGATTTCCCGGGGCGTGACCCGGGTTCCCGGTCCGAGTGCGCGCGCGCCGGCGGCGATATCCGCGCCGGCGGGCATGACGTTCTCGCCCGGCGTGACCGCGGTCCGTATCTCGACGCCGTCGGCCGTCTCCGCGGTGCGCTCGACCACCACGACCGCGTCGGCGCCCGCGGGCATGACCGCGCCGGTCGATATCTCGGCGGCCGTCCCGGGCTCGACGGTCACGTCGGGCTCCTCGCCGGCGTGGACCGTCCCGGCGAGGTCGAGCGTCGTCGGTGTCGCCTCGTCGGCCCCGAACGTGTCCCGGGCCCGGACCGCGTATCCGTCCATGCTCGCCCGGTCGAACCCCGGCACGTCGAGCGCGGCGTCGACCCGCTCGGCCAGCACGCGGTCGCGCGCGTCGGCGAGCGCGACCGTCTCCGTCCCGGGAGAGATTTCGAGCGACTCCACGACTGCGCGGGCCTCCTCAGGAGCGGCCAGGTCGCGGAACTCCCGCCGGTCGCTCACGCACACCCCTCCCACTCCTCGACCGCGACGGCTTCGTCCGCGGCGTACCCCTCCCGCTCCTCCCGGACCACGACCCAGCCATCGGCCAGGGCGACGCTGGAGAGGGCGCCCGCCCCCTCGGTCCGGGTTGGTGTGGCCGTGCGCGTCCCTTCGCCGTCTCCCTCGACCGTCACCCGCGCGAAGGTGCGAACGCCGGGCTCGCTGGGGACCTTCCGTGTCAGGCGCGCCTCGGTCGTCGGGTGCGGGGCCGGTGATGCGTGACCGAGCGCGGCGAGCGCCGGCCGGAGAAACTGGACGGCGCCGACGATACAGCCGACGGGAGGGCCCGGCAACATCACCACGGGCGTCCCGTCGACGGCTCCCAGCGCCGCCGAGCGACCGGGAGCCAGCGCGACGCCGTGGACGAACACCTCTCCGAGTGACGCGACCACGTCGGGGACGATGTCCCGTTCGCCCACCGACGTCCCGCCGATGGTCACCACGACGTCGTGGTCCAGGTCGCGCTCGACGGCCGCCCGCACCGCGTCGGCGCCGCCGGAAACGACCTCCCGACGGGTCGCCTCGCCGCCCCACCGCTCGACGTACTGCGCGACCGTCCGCCCGTTCGTCTCGACCGTCTCGCCGGTCGCGGGGTCGGACTCGACGACCCCCTCGCCGGTCGGGACGACGCTCGTCCGCGGGCGGTCGTACACCTCGACCGGCCCGTGTCCGACGGCCCTCACCAGCCCGAGGTCCGACGGCCTGAGCCGGCGGCCGGGCTCGAACAGCCGCTGTCCCTCGGCCACGTCTTCGCCGACGGCTTTGACGTTCCGCCCTTCCGGGACGGCCTCGAACACCGCCAGGTCGCCCCCGGTCAGGTCAGTGGCCTCGGCGGGCACGACGGCGTCGGCCCCCGCCGGGAGTTCGCTCCCTTTGTGGACTCTGGTCGCGGTCCCGGCCCGGACAGTGTCCGTGACCCGCAGCGAAGCCGGCGACCGCTCGCTCGCTCCGAACGTGTCGCCCGCCCTGACCGCGTAGCCGTCCACGGTCGTCCGCTCGTACCGGGGCACCGGCCGGTCGGCATCGATGGCCGTCGCCACGACCCGCCCGTCGGCCCGCCGGGGTTCGACGCGCTCGGTGCCGTCGGTCGGCGTCACCGCCGCAAGCAACTGCCGCCTGGCCGCCCCCGTCCGGGCGTACGTCTCGAACCCCGCCCGGTGGTGGTCACTGTCGTCCATACCTCCCGGCTCGGCCCGCGCGGACAAAAAGCCCGGTAGGGGTAACAGTCTCGCCCACCAAGTCCGGGTATGACGCTTCGCTGCCGGCACTGTGGCGAGCCGCTCGTGACCGGTCTCATCGCGACCCAGCGGCGCCACTGCTGTCTCAACGACACTCCCATCGCGGGCGCGTGCCCGAACCACGGGCCTGTCGGGCCCCACGACGCGGTGGAGGACTGAACGGCCGTTGTCACAGGCGCTCGACCGGGTATCAGTTCCCGCCCTTCGGACGGTCTCGACACGACGCTACCGGCGCTCCCAGCGTCTATATTGGTAACAATTGGCAAGATAATACTATAACCCTTCGTCCTCTAAGCGGTACTATCCATGAAGAAACAGGAGCTCATTCATCTTCACAGCCTTCTCGCACAGGTACAACACCACTACGAAGCCGACACGGGAACCGAGGTCGACCACGACGAGTACGCCGAGCTCGGCGTCAAGCCGACATCGATTCACAAATCGAAGACGGACCACAAAGCCGCCGTGTTCGCGCTCGCCGACGGTCTCACTGACGACATGGTCGCCGAGAGCGAGGAACCGCTGACCCTCGCCGCCGACTGAACTTCTCGCGGTCCTGGCCGTGCAACCACGCTCGACAGCCATAGCTCCGCGTTCTGTTCCGATAGTTGCCCGCTCGGGACCTCGCGGCGCCGTGTGGTACGCGCTATCGCAACTCTCAAACCACTTATACACAACGAGAACCTACTGCTAGTGTGAGCGAAGATTCAGGGCGGCGGAACCTCCGCATGCCAAATAGCGATCAGTTGTTTGCAGTCGTCACCGAACACCTCGGTGGAAACCACGTCCGCCTCCAGTGTGAGGACGGCGAGACCCGCATGGGTCGCATCCCGGGCCGGATGAAGTTCCGGACATGGATCAACGAGGACGACATCGTCCTCGCGGAGCCGTGGGACTGGCAAGACGAGAAGGCCAACGTCGAGTGGCGGTACGACGGTCAGGACGCCGACCAGCTCCGCGCCGAAGGCCACCTCGATTCGCTGACTGCCTGAAGTATTCTTACTGCGGTGGTGTGACGCACGCGATGTCTTTTCGACGAGTGGTACGCCGACCACTGCCGCGTCCGCGCGGGGCGGGTCTGGGGCGCACTCGGGAGAGATATAGACCCTCAATAGGCCACGCCGGCCACCGACGGCGGACACGCGGACTTCCGTTCTTCTAAGATGGATGACTACTGTTCGTTATGGACTACTGCCCTCTTGCGATTAGGTGTGTGACGGACTCACGTCACGTGTGCGCCATGTGGGGTCGGCACAGGGCGACCGCGAGACGAGTCATTTATGTATTCCCCTCCCATCGGATATGATGCGAAGGTCGCCCCGGGCGGCGTGCCCGGGCCGACGGCTCGACGACCCACCTGGGTGGTCGGGCATTCGCTCAGAGCGCACGGCCGCTTCGGCGGCTTCCGCTCGCACCATGAGGATTCCACCCCTGCGGTCCGCCGTCAAGATGGAATCTGATGTGAGCCCACGGACCCATGCAGTAGTCAACACTGGCGTAGGAACCAGTGTGTTTAGCTTCCGACGGAGTGCAACCACTTCCGCCGCTGATGTATATCAGCACATTCCGGTTGATCCTGCCGGAGGCCATTGCTATCGGAGTCCGATTTAGCCATGCTAGTCGCACGAATTCAGATTCGTGGCATATAGCTCAGTAACACGTGGCCAAACTACCCTACAGACCACAATAACCTCGGGAAACTGAGGCCAATGGTGGATACCACTCTCATGCTGGAGTGCAGAGAGTGAGAAACGTTCCGGCGCTGTAGGATGTGGCTGCGGCCGATTAGGTAGACGGTGGGGTAACGGCCCACCGTGCCCGTAATCGGTACAGGTTGTGAGAGCAAGAGCCTGGAGACGGTATCTGAGACAAGATACCGGGCCCTACGGGGCGCAGCAGGCGCGAAACCTTTACACTGCACGAGAGTGCGATAGGGGGACTCCGAGTGCGAGGGCATATAGTCCTCGCTTTTCTGCACCGTAAGGTGGTGCAGGAACAAGTGCTGGGCAAGACCGGTGCCAGCCGCCGCGGTAATACCGGCAGCACGAGTGATGGCCGATATTATTGGGCCTAAAGCGTCCGTAGCTTGCTGTGTAAGTCCATTGGGAAATCGACGCGCTCAACGCGTCGACGTCCGGTGGAAACTACACGGCTTGGGGCCGAGAGACTCGACGGGTACGTCCGGGGTAGGAGTGAAATCCTGTAATCCTGGACGGACCACCAATGGGGAAACCACGTCGAGAGACCGGACCCGACAGTGAGGGACGAAAGCCAGGGTCTCGAACCGGATTAGATACCCGGGTAGTCCTGGCTGTAAACGATGCTCGCTAGGTATGTCACGCGCCATGAGCACGTGATGTGCCGTAGTGAAGACGATAAGCGAGCCGCCTGGGAAGTACGTCCGCAAGGATGAAACTTAAAGGAATTGGCGGGGGAGCACCACAACCGGAGGAGCCTGCGGTTTAATTGGACTCAACGCCGGACATCTCACCGGTCCCGACAGCAGTAACGACGGTCAGTTTGACGAACTTACCCGAGCTGCTGAGAGGAGGTGCATGGCCGCCGTCAGCTCGTACCGTGAGGCGTCCTGTTAAGTCAGGCAACGAGCGAGACCCACACTTCTAGTTGCCAGCGATACCCTTGTGGTAGTCGGGTACACTAGGAGGACTGCCATTGCTAAAATGGAGGAAGGAATGGGCAACGGTAGGTCAGTATGCCCCGAATGGACCGGGCAACACGCGGGCTACAATGGCTCTGACAGAGGGACGCGACGCCGAGAGGCGAAGCTAATCTCTAAACGGAGTCGTAGTTCGGATTGCGGACTGAAACTCGTCCGCATGAAGCTGGATTCGGTAGTAATCGCGTGTCATAAGCGCGCGGTGAATACGTCCCTGCTCCTTGCACACACCGCCCGTCAAAGCACCCGAGTGGGGTCCGGATGAGGCCATCATGCGATGGTCGAATCTGGGCTCCGCAAGGGGGCTTAAGTCGTAACAAGGTAGCCGTAGAGGAATCTGTGGCTGGATCACCTCCTACTGATCGGGATCAGGCCTCTGGCCTGACCCACCTTTCGTGGTGTTCGAGAACTACTCACCGACCGGGCACCTATGAACTATCAGGGCTCACAACTGCGGATCTGCCGGGCCCATAGCTCAGCGGCAGAGCGCCGCCTTTGCAAGGCGGAGGCCCTGGGTTCAAATCCCAGTGGGTCCATACGACGTGCCTGCCCCGAACCGTGCCCCTTAAGTGTGGGACGGCGATGGAATATGGTACGACGACAGATGCACCATCCCGGGTGAAACCGAGGTTGGGAAGGGTCGATTCGCCCACCATCTACCACCTTGGGGGCGAATATGAAACCGTGTGTACGTGCGATCCAGGCGTCCACTGGACTCGTTCAGTTTA